>JABWBA010000039.1 GCA_013360745.1 Chthonomonadales bacterium
GCTGACCGTTCAGCCTGCCCAGCCCTACATCTGGGTGATGCCCAAGACAGGGGCGGCCGGATCGGTGGTGAACCTGTACGGTTACTTCCGGCGGCTGCCGGACATGGTCAAGCAGGAAGGGAAGACGCTGAGCGTGAAGGTCGATGGCACATGGGTCGCTGATGTCGTGACCGGATCCGGACTGCAAGCCGGCGTCGCCCGATACCTCTACAATACGACCGGCCTGGCTGTCGGAGCCCACACCCAGACCTTCGAATGGGCTGGCGATCTGTTCGTTGACGCCGGTTCCGGATCGGCATCCTTGACCATCACACCGTAGTCAGTCGTTCTCCTGGCCGCCTGCCCTGACGGGGCCATCGATTTCGTCAGCGGCGGGCGGCCCCCTCTTTTTCGCTCGCATCAACGCACCGATCCTCGCTTCATCGCCCCTGTCTGTCGGCTCATAGTAGGGTTGTGTCTGGGCGCCCTCCGGCAGGTACGCCTGCTCAATCCAGCCGTCTTCATAGTCGTGGGGATAGAGATAGCCGAGGCCGTGTCCGAGCTTCTCCAGCCCCGGGTGCGGCGCATTCCGCAAATGGAGAGGGATCGACGCCGGGCCGCACGCTCGCAGATCGGCCTGCGCTCGCTGGAGCGCAACCATGGACCGATTGCTCTTGGGGGCCGTCGCCAGGTAGGTCGTCGCCTGAGCCAGTGTCAACTGCGCTTCGGGCATCCCGATGAAGTGGACCGCCTCAGCAGCGGCCTGCGCCAGTACGAGAGCCATGGGATCGGCATTGCCCACGTCCTCGGACGCGAGGATGACCAGTCGCCGCGCGATGAACCGCGGCTCTTCGCCTGCCTCCAGCATCCGGGCCAACCAGTATACGGCCGCATCCGGGTCGGACCCCCGGACCGATTTGATCAATGCGGAGATGGTGTCGTAATGCCCATCGCCCCGTTTATCGTAGCCATATGCCGGGCGCTGCAGGGCCTGTTCGATCATCTCGAGGTTGATGGCCGCGATCCCGTCCGAGTCCGCGAAGGCGGCCGCGGCTTCCAGCGCATTGAGAGCATGGCGCGCATCGCCGCCCGACGCTCGGACGAGATGCTCCAGAGCCTCCTCGGTTATGGTCCGACGATGCCCTCCGAGGCCCCGGTCCGGATCGGCGAGCGCCCGCCGGATCAGCGTCTCGATATGCGCATCCGCGAGGGGTTGGAAGCGGTACACGCGAGAGCGAGAGAGGAGCGGGGCGTTGATTTCGAAGAACGGATTCTCGGTCGTGGTGCCGATCAGAACCACCGTCCCATCCTCGACGTGGGGCAGGAGCGCATCCTGCTGGGCCTTGTTCCATCGATGGATTTCATCCAGAAACAGCAGGGTCCGGGAGCCATCCTTACGAGCCCGAGCGAGCGCACGTACAATCACCTGTCGGATGTCCGCGACGCCGGACGTGACGGCGCTGTAGCTTTCGAAGGCGGCGCTAGTCGTCTTAGCGATGACCCGGGCCAGCGTTGACTTACCGCATCCGGGCGGTCCCCAGAAGACTACCGAGGACAGATGATCGTGCTCGATGGCTCTCCGCAGCGGTGTATCGGCGCCGACGATGGCTTCCTGACCCACGAACTCGTCGAGGGTCCGAGGTCGCATCCGCGCCGCCAGCGGGCCATGGACACCATCCACCGCGGCGGGCTGCTCCGGCGGGCGCTCCCAATCCGGAAACAGTCCTTCGTCGCCCATCGTCCGCGCGTTCCTCGAACCAGCCGTCAGGCGGCTCGGGGCTCTCCGGGACCGATATCCCCGGCTGCGAGCATATCCTGCAGCCCGGAGCCATCGACATTCAACGGCAGGTCGATCCGACCCCGGCGCCGGCTCGACTCATAGGTGGCGAAAATGATCTCGGTAGAGCGCACCGCGTTGTAGCTGGAAAGAAGCGGCCGATCGCCGGTATCCAGGCAGTGCACGATATCGGCTGCAACCCTCCCGTGGGCCGCGTGGTCATGGATCCCCTCCTGAACCGGGATCGTTACCGGGCCCCATGCCCCATCGTGCCTCAATACGAGCTCCGGCTGCCCCCAGCCGATCTCGACGACCCCCGATGAGCCGATCAGTCGAATGGCGCAGCCGATGTTCATCTCATAGCCCGTCATCAGCGTCGCGCGGACGCCATTGGCGAACTTGATGCAGCAGAGGCCCTGTTGCTCCAGGGGTACGCCGAAGATCGTGCGAACCTCCCTCGCATCGATCTGCCCTAGGACCCACTCTGCTGGGATCTCGTCGTTGAAGTAATGGAACATATCGAGCCAATGGGTACCCCAATCGAACAGATCGGCGCACTCCGCCTCCATTCGGACCAGCTGTCCGATGCGCCCTTCTTTCAGGCAGGCTCGGGCCTTCTGGAACGGATCCAGGAAACGCCTCTGGTGGTTGAACGTGAGTTGAACGCCGGATGCGACGGCCGCTTCGTGCATCCTTCGGGCCTCACCCCATATCGGAGCCATCGGCTTCTCGCAATGGACGGCCCGGACGCCGGCGTCGATCGCGGCCAAGGTCATGGGAGCATGGAGTCCTGGCCACGTACAGATGCTCACGATATCGGGCTTCTCGGTGCGGAGCATCGAGAAGTAGTCCTCGTAGAGCCGCGGGCCGCCATACGCATCGGCAAAGAGTTCCGCGTTGTCCCTGCTGATATCCGCTACCGCCGTCAGGCTGCAGCGACCCGTTGAAAGGAACCCCTTCACATGGTCGTGGGCCATACCGAAACCGGTGGCTCCATCCGACCCCCGGGGTCTGCCGACACCGATCACCGCCAGGGTGTACTGTCTGTCCATCCGATACGCTCCCTTGCCGCCCTGGGGTC
Source organism: Chthonomonadales bacterium (assembly GCA_013360745.1). Classification (GTDB taxonomy): domain Bacteria; phylum Armatimonadota; class Chthonomonadetes; order Chthonomonadales; family CAJBBX01; genus JABWBA01. The sequence goes on from JABWBA010000039.1 coordinate 2,838, forward strand.
TCGCGGCTATTCGAGCCCGATCGAGTCGGCGAATCGATCGTCATCCGAGAGATCGTCGTCGTTCAGCGGTCGCCACCGCCCGCTTCCCAGATAGACAAGGATCGTGCCGCATCCGCTGCATCGCGCTCGACTATCGTATCCTTGCCCGGCCTTCGGGGCCGCTGGAGCGCCGGTGCGCTTATCCCGCGGGCGAAGCTCTTTGCCGCAGACCGGGCATCGCCCGAAGATCGGGGGACCATCACCCGTCTGTGGTGTGTCCTCCTCTTCGACGATGATCTCCACTGCGGGCCGTGTCAGAATCTCGGTCTCCATCGACTACCTCCATCCGTCGTCATTGATCTTGATGCTAGAGTACCCGCGTCGATCGTCGGGCCGTGCAGCGCAGCCCCGGTACGGGAACACCTTTGAGCCGGCAGTCGTCTCCTATCGTGTTGTCCCCATCGCTTTGCGTGGCTTCATACCGACGCGGTTGCAGCCCTGTATAATGTACTACGCAACACATTGCCCGATGGTCGACCGGACCGAAGGATGACATCCATGACATCGAAACGCAAGTTCAGCGTCCTATCAGCGCTGTTCCTGAGCGGGTTAGCGGCACAAGGGCTCGCGCAGTGGCGGGTCCCGCCGCCGTTGCCCACGGCTCAGGACCCGTTCGCTATGTGGCGACCGTCCGCGGAACGCCGCGGTTTGCCCCCATTGCGTCTCGCCTCTGAGCGGCCAAGCCGAGTGCCCGGTCAGCTAATCGTGAAGTTTTCGGGTCCCGGCGCGGCGACAAAGGCCGCAAAGCTGCAAACGAAGGCTGCGATCAGGGTGATCCAGAGGATTCCCGAGCTCAATGCCATGGTCATCGAGACGCCTTCGGTCGATGAGGCCGCCGCGCTATACCGTAAGGATCCCGGCGTACTCTGGGTAGCGCCCCGCCTGTATCGGTATCCGCTGGTGGCCGATCCCAACGACCCGGCCTATAACAACGTCGACACGAACATTTCCTCCGATCCGGACATGGCGTTGTACTATAAATGGGACTCCCACATGATGAACGCGGTGTATGGCTGGACGCTCTGGCCGGATCGCTACTACAGCGCCGCGTCGCCCAAGGGATCAGACGCCGTCATCCTCGCCGTGATCGATACCGGCATCGACTATGACCACCCGGACTTCATCAACGCTGGCGGTACCGGCACTTCGGTGGACGAAGGCGGCCAGCTCCTGCGCTCGCTCGACGCCTCGATCTTCAGCGGCGTCGTGACCCCCGAGGCCCCGGACACCTACGGGCACGGAACCCATGTGGCCGGAATCGCAGCAGCCGCCACCAACAACGGCATCGGAACCGTCGGAACCGGCTACAACGCCAACATTATGTCGCTTCGGGTCGTGGACGCTGCGGGGTACGGCACCGATTCCGACATCGCCCAGGCGATCGTCTACGCCGTGGATCACGGCGCCCTCATCCTGAACCTGTCGCTGGGCAGCTACGAGTACTCCCAGCTAGAACAGGATGCGGTCAACTACGCCTGGCGCAAGAACGTCCTCGTGATCGCAGCGGCAGGGAATGACGGGAGCGACCGATTGAACTACCCGTCGGCGATGAGCAAGGTCCTCTCCGTATCTGCCATGTCGCGGCTCTCCCTCGCCACCTACTCCAACTACGGCCCGTTCGTGGGTATCTGCGCGCCAGGGGGCGACTTCGACTTCGATATCATGTTCATGCTCGGAGTCTACAGTACCATGCCGACCTACTACGTGACCCTGAACGATCCGATGACCTACGGCGCAGCACAGAACTACGACTATCTGATGGGCACCTCCATGGCGGCTCCCCACGTGGCCGGCCTCGCGGCCCTCTACGCTGGCATGAAGGGCTATACCCGGGCAACGCCCGGTGCGAATCTGCTGATCTGGCAGGCCCTCCAGCAGGCCGCCGACGGCGAAGGCGGATGGGATCCCTACTCCGGATTCGGCTTTGCCGATGTCTTTCGTGCCATGTATCACGATACCGATCCGAATCCTCGGGGGGACACAGTCGGCTGCATAACCGGGCAGGTTCGCTATCGAGGCACCGTCGTCCAGAACGCCAACATCGTCGCCAAGCCCGTGGGCGGCGGCTCGAACTTCTCGGCGTCCAGCCGCACCGATGGCGGGTACCGGGTGATGAATCTCCCCGCAGGAACCTACACCGTCTCGGCAACCTACTTCGGCGAGACGCAGAAGCTGAATAACGTCGTCGTTTCACCCGGGTGCGACATGCCGGGTCAGGACTTCAATATCGCCGCCTTCCCGGGTTCCATCAGCGTGGAGGACGCGGCAGCAACCTTCGGCAGCGTCGTCCCCCTCAGAGCGACGCTAATCCGAGCCGACACCAGCGCTCCGATCGAGGATGCGCGCCTCTGGTTCAGCGTGGACGGAACCGAGCTCGGATCGGGCGTCTCCGATGTCGACGGTCATGCCGAGTACGTCTATACGATCCCAGGATCGCTTGCCGCAGGCCCCCATCCGATCGATGTGAACTATTATGGCGACGGTGCGGTTTCGGCGTGTTCGAACACGGGAACCCTGATCATTACCGGAGGTCAGAGCACATGGATGTATACGCTGGACCGGGCGGGCACGATTTCAGAAACGGTAACCCTCCGCGCCTATCTGTACCGAACGGGTGACAACGCACCATTCGCTGGCAAAACCATTCGCTTCGATATAGAAGGAACAGAGGTCGGGACCGCGATCACCAACGACACCGGGCGCGCCTCCTTCGACTGGACCATCTCGGAAGGCGCGGCCGTGCGGACGATCCAGGCGGCGTTCGCCGGGGATGCGCTGACCCAATCCTCCAGCGCTTCGGCCACCCTGAGCTCCAACTCCTTTGGAACGAAGATGGTCGGCTTTGACAGAACCGGTTCTGTCGGCGCTTACACCGTATTGAAGGCATTCCTGTACAGGACCGACAATACGCCGATCTACAACAAGACCATCGACTTCAGCGTTGCCGGCACGGCCGTCGGCTCCGCGACAACCAACACCACAGGTCGCGCGCAGATCGGCTACACGATCGTCGACGGGGCTGGACAGGGCCCGAGGACCATCCAGGCCGACTGGGCCGGCAACGGCGGGTACAGCGCATCCAGCGTCTCCAACACACTCACCGTAACCCGGGCGTTGCCCTATCTCTGGGTAATGCCCAAAACCTGCGCGCAGGGCGCACCGGTCGGCCTCTATGCCTACTTCAGACGCCTCGGCGACTTCAAAAAGCAGAGCGGCAAAACCGTGTCGTTCTCGGTGGACGGAACGTTCGTACAGGGTGTGATAACGGATGCGACCGGAGTTGCTCGGCACTCCTACAGCACCGTCGAAGCGCCGGGAACGCACACCATCCGCGCCTCATTTGCCGGCGACGCCTGGCTCGAACCCGGTTATGGCGAGGGATCGTTGGTGGTTTATTGAGAGCCAAGAGCTGAGAGCCAGGAGCACGCATTCGCAGGGGCAGGCCCAGTGCCTGCCCCGAGGCAAGGGGCGATAGGCAGGGATTGCCCGTCGTAGGGGCGAAGAATCATTCGCCCGCACATCCGGTCGGCCATCGGCAAGCGACTGGCCCATCCCGACGCATGGGCCGGCCCGGTGTCTGGATGGACGATTAACGAGACGATGTCTTGGCGAGAGAGGGATCGCACGATGCTCACAGATTTCAAAGCGTTTCTCACCAAGTCGAATGCACTGGCGCTCGCCGTCGGTGTCATCATCGGCGCGGCGACGGGCAAGGTGGTGTCCGCCATCGTTGACGATCTGCTGATGCCGATCCTCGGCATGGTTCTGCCGGCAGGGGATTGGCGCGAGGCGCGGATCGTCTTGAAGAGCGTGAAGGCCCCCGACGGAACGGTCACGGAAAGCGCCCTCCAGTACGGTCATCTGATTGGGACGTTCGTCGACTTTATCATCATCGCCTTCGTGGTCTTTATGGTCACCAAAGCCCTCTTGAAGCCCGAGCCCGAACCGGCCGGCCCTCCGACCCGCGAGTGCCCGGAATGCCTCGAAACCGTCCCATCGGCAGCACGCAGATGCCGGGCGTGCGGATCGACTCTCTCCGACCAGACCTGATCGTATTCGGGAGCAGCATTGGGCTCGATTCGATATCATCACGATAGCGATCGACTCCTCCGGTATAATGGCGCCGTGTGTTCGACACCGGTGCACCCCTGGCAACGCAATCGCTCCTCACAGGCAGCGGCCGTGTCGGGGCACCCATACTGCACTGCCCGGAACAACGTGTGAAGCTCAGGTCGCTGCGACTGACCGGCTTCAAGACCTTCGCGGATAAGACCGAGATCGAGTTCCACGAAGGGATTACGGCGGTCGTCGGCCCCAATGGCTGCGGCAAAAGCAATATTGCGGATGCCATCCTGTGGGCCCTGGGAGAGCAGAACCCCCGACTGCTGCGGGGTGACGAAACCCGCGACTTCGTCTTTGCCGGAGCCGAGCGGCGGAAGCCCCTCGGCATGGCCGAGGTCCAGATCCTTGTCGATAATGGCGAGGGGCGTCTCCCGATCGACTTTACGGAAGTTGCGATCGCTCGGCGGATCTACAGATCTGGTGAGAGTCGCTATTCCATCAACGGCTCGCAATGCCGCCTCAAGGATATCGTCGATCTGTTTCTCGATACGGGCATGGGCCGCGGCGCCTACTCATTCATCACGCAGAGCGAAGTCGATGCTGTCCTATCGGCTCGCCCCGAGGATCGCCGAGAGCTTATCGAGGAGGCGGCCGGAGTCCAGAAATACCGGACTCGAAAGCGGGAAGCCGTCCGCAAACTGGAGAGCGCTGAAACAAACCTCACCAGAATCCGCGACATCATCGCCGAACTCGACCATCAACGGGAACCCCTTCGGGATCAAGCGGCCGTAGCGGAGCGTTACCTGGCGGCGGTCGAACGCCTGCGTTCGATCGAGGTCGACCTGCTGATTTCGGAAGTCCATCGCGCCGATTACGAGATCTATGCGGTCCGCAACGATCGCGAAGGATATATCGAGACCATCCGGGCTCTCGATGCACAGACTGCCGAGTTGGAACGGGATTCCGCGCGATCTCAGGATGAGTACGATGCGGCAGATCGGGCGTACGACAGCGCTGCACTGGCCCATCAGACCGCATCAGCCGAACTCGAACGGATTCAGCACGAACTGCGGCTGAATCTCGAGCGCGCACAGAATGCGACGGCTGCCGCTGAACGGATCGATGCCGACCTCCAGGCATTGGCGCAGAAGGAAACGGCGCTGCACGACACCCTGCGCCGGGAGGAATCGGCCCACAACCGGGCCGTCGTCGCCCTCGAGAGCACCGCGGCGAACCTTGAACGAGCGATCGACGTCCATCGAAGCCTTGAGGAGACCTCAGAGAGTGCCGCAGCGGCAGCCAGGGATCACATGGCGGCTCAGCGGGAGCTCATCGCCGAACGGACCGGACGTGAAGCCGCACTGGCCGCCTGTCGCGCCCGGATCGACGAATCGGGCCGACGTCTGGCTGAGCTTGACGAGGTCCTGAAGGACGAAAAGGCTCTGGTATCCAGCGCTGCCGACCGGGTTGTCCAGCTCGGTCAGGCGCTGGAGGGGGCCGATCAGGCGGCGGATATGGCGCAGCAGGCTCAGGCCGGCGCACAGGAAACGCATCGCGCGGCCGCTGATGATCTAGAGCGTTGTGAGGCACGGCTCGGCGCCGCGCATCGACGCGCTGTAGAGCGGAAGAGCCGCCTTGAGACGCTGCGTGACATGCATGACGCCGGTGAAGGACTGTTCCAGGGCGTGCGTGCGGTTCTTGCGGGCGCCGCATCCAGCGATATTCATGGCCGGTATCGCCCCGTCGCAGATGTTCTGCGAGTGCCTGAGCGCCTGCGGATCGCGCTGGATGTCGCGCTGGGTTCGGCAGCACAGAATATCATCTGTACAGACGCTGGCGAAGCGCGACGCGCGATTGAGTGGCTCAAAGCCGGTCGACGAGGTCGAGCCACCTTCCTGCCTCTGGATAGCCTCGAGCCTCCGGAGCCTCTGTCGGCGTCGGCGGTCCGAGGGCGGCACGGCATTCTGGGCATCGCCTCGGAGCTCGTAGAGGTTGAGCCGGAGTACCAGCGTGCCATCAACGTACTCCTGAACCGAACGGTGATCGCTGAGGATCTGGATGCGGCCTGGGCCCTGGCCCGGCAGGTTCGCGGCTGGAGCCGGATCGTCACTCTGGAAGGTGAGCTCATCACACCCGGCGGTGCGGTGAGCGGCGGTTCCCTGAGCGGCCGAGGCGCCCGTTTGGTCAGCCGCAAAGGAGAGATGGACGATCTCACACGCGAACTCCGCGACATCGAGAAGGAGATTCACCAGCTCGAGATCTCGGTCAAGGAAGCGCGCACGGTCGCCGAGACCGCACAGACGACGGCTCGAGACGCCTACGATCTTGCTGCTCGGCGGGCCGCCGAGCGGACGACGGCCGCGCAGGCTCTGGAGACCGGACGACGAGAGGAAGCTCAGATTCGGGCGAGATTCGCCGATACCATGGCGCACAAAGCGCGGGTCGCCGAAACGCTTGCCCAGGTCACCGCTGAGGCGAACGCCTGGGAACAAGCGCTCGCAGAACATGGCGCACAGGATATCGCCCTTGACGAAACGCTGACGCGGGCACGAACCGAAGCCGAAGCCGCAGCCCTGCGTGTCGCTCAGGCCCGAGAAGCCGTGACGGCGCTCGAGATCGAACACAGCCGATTGAAGGAGCAGGTACGGGGTTTCGGCAAGAGCCTCGCGTCTCTTCGGGTGTCGATCGCCGAGACCCGGGCCGAACGGCGTTCACGCCAGGATCAGCGTGAGGGTCTGGGGCGAACCAGTCTCGACTCAGAAGCCCGTGTCGAAGCGCTCAGCCACTCGCGCACCCTCGCGGAAGGCGCGCTGCAAGCTGCGGCAGCCGAGCACGAGCGTTGGCGCAGGGAACGATCTCGAACGCGAGAGGCGAGCGTCCAGACCGCTGAAGCGATCCGCTCCGCCGCCTCCCGTCGCGGCGCCACGATGAAGTCGCTCCATGACGCCGATCTCAAGCTAGCGCGTCTTGAGATCCAGCTGGGCCAGGCCGCTCAGCGATTGACCGATGAGTATTCCGTCACCCTTGAAGAAGCCCTGGCAACCGTCGAGCCGCCGAAAGTGGATCGTGATACAACGCATGAGATCGGCCGCCTGCGCCGCGAGATCAAAGCGATGGGTCTGGTCAATACCGGCGCGGTCGAGGAGTTCGCCCGTCTGACGGAGCGCTTCGACTTCCTCGCGCACCAACGTACGGACCTGGAAAGCGCCTCGGCCTCGCTCCGTGAGACCATATCGGAGATTGATCGGAGTACCCGGGATGTGTTCATGGCGACGCTCGAGGCCGTACGAACCGAGTTCCAACGGCTACTCGTGCGCCTGTTCGGCGGAGGCAAAGCCGAACTGAGCCTGACGCGGCCGGACAATATCCTGGAAACGGGCATCGAGATCAGCGTGCAGCTGCCCGGAAAACGAGCGCAGAACCTTGCTCTTCTATCGGGTGGTGAACGGGCGCTGACCGCTGTAGCCCTGCTCTTCAGCCTGCTGGCCATCCGGCCCAGCCCGTTTGTTCTGCTGGACGAGGTCGACGCTCCGCTGGACGGTCCCAATGTCGAGAAGTTCATTGAGCTCGTCAAGGACTTCGCGAAGGAGACCCAGTTCGTGATCATCACTCATAATCCGGCCACGATGGAGAGTGCGCCCTACTGGTACGGCGTCACCATGCCCGAGCCGGGTGTATCCCGCGTGATCTCCTACAAACCACGAAGCGAGTCCAGCAATAACGGCCATTCACCGACGGATACGGTACTGGGTGAGCCGAACGCATAGAACTCCCCGGGCTGCGCCCGACCCAATCCCCGACGCTCAGGCGTCCTTCCAACCCGTCATTCGGGCAAGGATGTCCGAATAGGCGAGCATATTCGACCAGCTCACGTCCGACGGAATGCCGTGGTCGCAGCCCGGAATGTATCCGCCCGACCGTACAACCGGCTCCAGCCGGGCCATCTCGGCTTCCAGAATCGCGCCGCCGGCGGCCATGGCCCGTTTGTCCACGCCTCCGATGAAGGCGATCTTCTGTCCGAACTCGCTGCGGAATACGGACAGGTCGTTGCCGGCCGCCACCTCCATGGGATCGCAGACGTTGAATCCCGCTTCGATCCAGACCGGGATCAAGTCCCCGACGAATCCGTCACTGTCCATGTCGTAGATGGGCACATCGTACGATCGGAGGATGTCGCTCCACTGCGACCAGCACGGACTGAGGTACTCCCTCGCCATATCCGGCCCCACCATCGGTTTCACCTTGTACGCCATATCTTCGGAAACGTGCACATAGTCGACCGGAACCACGGCGAGGAGCCGCTCGAGGAGCCGTGAGCAGTAGGCGGTCCAGAACGAGACCATGTCGCGCACCAGATCAGGGTCATCCTTGAACAATATGCAGAGACCCTCGAACCCGAGCCACTCCCGCATCTGCCAGAACGGACCGTGCAGAGCCACGCCGATCGGATAGTCCCGTTCTGCCAGCGTCGGAGCGAGCTGTTCCAGATCGGCCGGCAGGCGGGCCGGATCCTCCGCGTCGTAGCGCCTCTTCATGGCTTCCCAATCGGCCCGGGACTCAACCGGACAACGGATCCACCGGCGGGTCACGAAGTCCTTGGCGTACCGTAGATACGATACATCGAAGTCGCGGGAAATCTCGCAGATGTTCCCCTTCCAGTCCTGGACGATCAGGGAGTCCTCTCGCTCTTCAATGACCTTCTCTTCGAACTCCGGGATCATCGTGTGACGCAGCCAGACGCCCGGGCGAGGTTTCGAGCTCGGCGGCTCCAGCCCGATCAGCTCTCGGACGCGGGCATACCATGAGACGTCCTCGGGCAGCCCCTGCGCCCTCCACGCCCTGAGCGTCGATTCGCGAGGGCCTCCCGGGCTGAATGGGATCCGATCCGGAGATCCGAAGAGGAGGGTTTCCAGATATCGTTCTCGGTCGTTCATCATGCCAACGTTCCTTCGTGCATGCGGGGCGGGCGGTTACGGTGACTCCGGGTTCGCGTTCGCGGCATCCGGCATCTGTCGGGCGATGTAGCCGGTATCGACGGCGCCCTTGCGGTAGAAGGGATCGACCATGATCCTCCGATGGAGACCGAGGTTGGTCGGCACACCGGAGATCATCGTCTCCCTGAGCGAGCGTTCCATTCTGGCGATGGCCTCACCGCGGGTCGGCGCCCACACGATGATCTTCGCAAGCATCGGATCGTAGTACGGCGGCACTTCATAGCCCGGGTAGATATGCGTATCGATACGGACACCGGGTCCGCCGGGCCAGCGAATATCCTCCAGCCGACCGGTCTGCGGCGCGTAGTTTTGTTCGGGATCTTCGGCGGTGATCCGACATTCGAGCGCCCAACCGCTGAACCGGACGCTTTTCTGAGTGAACCACAGGGGCTCGCCCGCCGCGATCCGTATCTGCGCCTGGACGATGTCGATGCCGGTAACGGCTTCGGTTACCGGATGCTCGACCTGGAGCCGGGTGTTCGCCTCCATGAAGTAGAACTCGCCTCGCTGGTCCACGAGGAACTCGATCGTGCCGACGTTCCGATACCCTTCGGATCGGGCAAAGCGGACCGCCGCCTCGGCGATCTTCGCGCTCAGCGCGGCTGGTATATCGCTCGCTGGGCATTCCTCGATCAGCTTCTTGTGGCGCTTATTCTGGACCGAGCATTCGCGCAGTCCCAGATGGACCACGTGGCCGTGGTGGTCCGCCATGATCTGGGCTTCGATATGACGGGGGTTCGGTATCAGTTTTTCGAGATAGACCTCCGGGCGACCGAAGGCGGCATCCGCTTCCGACATCGCCATCTGCAGGGCCTGCGGAAGATCGTCGGCCTCCGATACCAGCCGGATGCCCGTACCGCCGCCCCCAGCGACCGCCTTGATATAGAGCGGAAAGCCGATCTTGTGTGCGACCCTGGCGGCATCGGACTCCCCCGATACCGGTCCATCGGACCCGGGCACGATCGGCACCCGGGCTCGACGAGCGATCTCCCGCGCCTTTGCCTTATCGCCCATGTGCTCGATCACCGACGCAGTCGGACCGATGAAGGCGATCCCGCACGCCTCGCACGCTTCGGCGAAGGCGGCCTGCTCGCTGAGGTACCCGTAGCCAGGATGGATCGCATCGGCGCCGGTGATATGGGCCGCCGCGATGATGTTCGGGGCATTGAGGTAGCTGTCGCGGCTGGCCGCCGCCCCGATGCACACCGCCTCATCGGCAAGACGGACATGGAGCGCTTCACGATCGGCCGTGGAATGGACCGCGACCGAGCGGATGCCCATCTCCTGACACGCTCGGATGATCCGGACGGCGATCTCACCCCGGTTCGCGATGAGGACTTTCTTATACATTACCCCTGCCCAATAGCGGCGATGAGCCGGTACGCCATGGCGCCCGCGGCCCTCAACGGATCGCCTCGCAGCAGCGCATCAATAGGCCTCATGCCCGGGATGCACGCATTGCACCCGGCCCGATGCCGCGTCATATCGGTACGGCTCTCCGCCGATCGGACACCGCTGCACCTCCGCCGGCAGGCCCAACCCCGCCAAATCGGAGGGAGGCCGGCCGTCGGGATCGCCTGCTGCGAGGGTCTGGAGGCTCGTCCGAACTTGCGACAGATTGCTCTTGCAGACCGTGTCCCGAGCGGCCGCGACGGGGCCTCGTTGGCCATCGGCCCGTTTCGATGAGCCCTGCAGGTAGCGCGGCATAACAAACGCCGCAATCGCGGCAAGGATCGCGATCACAACCACCAGCTCGATGAGGTTCAGACCGGCTTCGCGCCCGGATCGTCTGGCCATCACCGCCCCTCCTCCGTATCGCCCCGTCGAGCAAAGAGGACGAACAGGGGCTGATCGTACTCCACGGCGGAGCCGTCTTCGACCAGGACCTCGGCGATGAGTCCCTCGCAGGTGGCCCGGACATCGCTCGGAATGCGCATGGACTCGATGACGCCGAGGATCTGCCCCATCTGTATCGCATGCCCCACATCAACCGGCGTTTGGAGGTGATGGAAAATGCCCACTCGCTGGCTCCGTATCATCGCTCCGAGGGCAGGCCGAACGGATAGAGGCCGCGGCGGCGGCGGATTCGCACCGCCCTCCGACATCAGCTCCATGGAAGCCGGGGCTATGGTCGGTGTCGGCTTGCGTCGCACCTTAACCTTGATCCCGGGCGCCGTGACCTCCACCGATCGAATGCCGGACCGCACGGCCATATTCACGATCTGCTCGACGATATCGCTCATAGCTTCAGGGTGAAGATCGCGTATTCGAGGGCGCGCAGAGCCATCGTGGTCGCCATGATGACGAGACACGCGATCATGATGATATTGGCGACATCGCTGCTGGAAGTTGCCGATGCGAGGCCAACCTCGCGCACCTGCGGATCGAAGGAAAGCCGGGCCATAGCCTGATCGACGCTGCTGAGCGCATGCTTCAGCGTGTCCATGAGATACTCGAACTTGAGCGCCGCTAACGCAGGCACGATCAGGGTAACGATCGGACCCAGGAACTGGTACTTCAGCCGCTGATGCTCGTTGTAGATGATGCACTCGCGGCACCGCTGTCGTTTCACCGACATCGGGATACGCGTGTCGTTCGGTATCCGAATCTGATCGCGTCGTATCTCCGGCATCCGGGCGATCTCCGGTTGCTTCCCGGTACGAACCGAGCTGCCCTCGGCGGCCGCCTGCCCGGCGTCAAGACCCGTCGCGAAGTCGAGATTGCCCGTCTTCTCCGGCTTATCGAAAAAGCGGCTGAGCGACTCCCGGATGCTCACCTCGTCGCACATGCAGCCAACCCGTTCGCGCCAGCACCGCCGCTTCAGATGATAGATCGGACAGCGCACCCGCAGCGCCTCGCGACAGAAGGGGAGCTGCCAGCAGGTCGCCATCACGCCGATGAGGGCGTTGCCCGCCGGAGCGATCTCCTCCGTAGCGCCGCCGTATTTCATGGCGGTCCGCGGAGCCCGCTCGCCTCGTCCTGCCATCAGAGCGCGCTGTACGATGTCGTAGAGCGATAGGGCTACCCCGGGCACGATCAGGATCAGGGCTGCGACACGCGCCTCGTGGTAGAGGGCGAGCATCGGCACATTGCGGCTCTGCTGCCATGCCTCCACCTGCCCGGCGGACATGCTCTCCACGAGGAACGGGGTCCCAAAATAGAGGCCCAGAGCTGCGACGACGAGAATATAGCCCAGCGACTCCTCGTCGTAGTAGATCACCGCGCTGGTCAGCAGGAGCACGCCAAGGGTGAGGTTGAAGTAGAACAGCGTTTGCTGGACATTCGCGCCGATGCGGGCCTGGGCGTCGGCGCCCAGCGTATCCCAGCTGCCAAGGCCCCCGGAGACGATGCCCCAGACAAGGTACCCGGCCAGGACCACCAGGCCGACGGCGGCAAGCTGCATCAGCTTCTTCATCCAATCGAAGAAGGTCTGTTCGAGCCTGGCTGTCGAGACCCTTTCGCGCCGCGGTTGGATGCGCATGGCTCTCCTCAGCGCGTCAATCGCCGCGCGGTTGGTTCGTTTGCGAAGCGGCTACTTGGCGCGTTCGAGATACGTATCGGTGCGGGTGTCCACCTTGACGCGGTCGCCCACATCCACGAAAAACGGCACCTGAATGACCGCGCTGGTTTCAAGAACCGCTGGCTTTGATCCGCCCGAGGCGGTATCGCCGCGCACACCCGGATCGGTCTCAGCCACCTCCAGCTCGACGAAGAACGGCACCTCTACGCCAATGACAGTACCGTCACATTCGACAATGGTTACTTCCATGCCGTCCTTCAGATACTTGACCGGAGCCCCGATCAGGCTCTCCGATACGCTGATCTGATCATAGGTCTCGGTGTTCATCAAGTAATACTCCGAGTCCTGTTGATAGAGATATTGCATGGGCTTGCGGTCGATACGCGCCTGCTCCATCTTCTCGCCGGCCCGGAATGTCTTTTCGATCGTTGCGCCCGTCCGTGCGTTCTTCAGCCTCGTGCGAACGAACGCACCGCCTTTGCCGGGCTTCACGTGCTGGAACTCCACAATCGTAAAGATATCGTTATCCTGCACGATGGACAATCCGTTACGGAAGTCGCTGGTATCAATCAACGTACGGCATACCTCCCATAGGCTAAGACGCCATGATACGGCTGTGGTTCAGCCGATCAACCGGATATTGTAGCATACTGCTGCATTCGCCGATTTCCTCCCCCATCTCGTGCTCCGGCGGAGGAATCAACCGCCCTCGCCGCGTACTCGACATCATGGAGCGCAGGATCGACCAACCAAGCGTCAGGCCCACACGTCGCGAAGTCTGCGCCGGACTCGTCGCATGGTGCGTCGGCGCGGAACAGGGACCGGCGGCCGACCCGCTGCTGGACGCCCTCGACCTGGACCGTCCGGAGTTAGCCGAGGTGCGTTCCGCCCGGTCGGACCCCAGCTCGGCCAGAGCGGCGTTCGCCCGACATCTCCGAGCGCGGAGCCGGCCCCTCTGGTTCTTCGACCCCTCGACGCCGCCGCCCGGTTCACAGGCCGACATTGAGATCGCCGACCTGGCGATGCGCCACACGTTCGAGTCGGTCGGCATCCGGCACACCTTCGGTCCCGAGATCGACTGGGGGTACAACCCCACGACCCTGCCCGGTTCGCCCGATGCTCCGGACCACGAATGGACCTGGCAATGGAACCGCCATTCGGCCTGGACGGCCATGGCCCGCGCCTTCACCACGACCGGCAACCCGGACTACGGCCGGGAGCTGGCCGCCCAGATCACCGATTGGATCCGCCAGAATCCCCCACCCGAGGGACGCGCGCTCAACTCCCCCTATTCCCGCTGGAGGACCATCGAAGCGGGCATACGCATGTTCGACTCGTGGCCCGAGATCTACCACCGGTTGGTCCGACATCCCGAGGTCTTCCCCGACGAGGCTCTGCTCGCCATGGTAGACTGCATGCGTCTCCACGCGGAGTACCTCGACGCTTATCCGACCGGCGGCAACTGGCTCTGCATGGAGGCGAACGGCCAGCTGCATGTCGGGGCGCTCTTCCCCGAGTTCAAGAACGCCGGACGATGGACCGAACACGCCCTCAGCCGGCTCCGCCGCGAAATCGACGGACAGGTCTACCCCGACGGCGTCCAGATCGAACTGACGCCCGGATACCATAACGTGTCGCTGGGCAACTTCGTCGGCGCACTTCGATTGGCCCGTTTGAACGGCATCGCCCTCCCGGACGGCTACCAGAGCGGCCTCGAGCGCATGTATGCCATGAACCTGCGCGCGATGTCGCCCGATCGCGATGTGCCCCCCGTCAACGATTCGTGGGCGATCGACGTCCGCCGGATACTCGGCGAAGGACTCACGCTGTTCCCCCAACGGGCCGATTGGGCGTGGATCCGTTCCGACGGGGCGCAGGGCCGGGAGCCCCGGGAACGATCGTGCCGCTTCCCATTCGCGGGCTGGGCGGTGATGCGGTCCGACTGGACCACGAATGCGCGATACCTGATGATGGACTGCGGGCCGTTCGGCTACGGCCATCAGCACGAGGATAAGCTATCCTTCGTCCTGCACGCCTACGGCAAACGTTTCGTTTTCGACGCCGGATCCTACGCCTACGACGCCTCCGACATGCGCCGCTATGTCCTGTCCGCTCGGGGTCATAACGTGATCCATGTCGATGGGCTCGAGCAAAACCGCAGGGGCGGCCCGCGTGACGGCTACGTGGTCAAGGCCCCGGTCGCCATGGAATGGGTCACCAAACCCGGGTACGACTACGCCTCGGCCACCTACGGCGGACTGCCGGAGGAGACATGGGGCCCAGACAAACGCCGCAACATCCTGCACAGGCGTCGGGTCCTATTCGTCAAGTCCACGTACTGGATCGTCTGCGACACCCTCGAGTCGGACGATCGGCTGGAGCACACGTACGAGAGCACGTTTCACATCGATGACGAGGTCGATCTGGACGCCGCCTCCGGCCGCCTGACCTCGAAGGGAACCGGACCCCGCATCACGATTCTGCCGATATCGGAACATCCCATTGCCAGCCGCATCGTCTCCGCCCAGATCCAACCGGTCGTTCAGGGATGGCTCCCGAAGAGACACGGGCGGACGGGCGCCGATCCCCGACCTTGCGTCTACTACACGGTTCGGGCCTCAGGAGTCGTGCACCTGCTCTACGTCTTCGCGCCTGCCCCCGCCGGCGGTCCCTGCCCGGTGACCGACGTCCGACATATACCCGAACCCGGCGGCATCGCGGCCACCGTGAGCCTTGCGGAGGGCGGTACCCACGGCGTTCGCGTCACCGCCTCAGGTCGCGTAACGCTCCGAACCGGCGCCCGCGCCATTACGGTCAATCCCAACCCCTCTCCGAAGCCGCCCCCGCTCCGCACCTGACCGCCGACGGCTCCTAACTCCCGGCGCACCCCCCAGCCGGGGTTCGATATCGAGGGATGGGAACCGCGGATCCTTCCAGCTACCCCTCGACGGCGTCGATCGGGATGCAGCGCTGCCCGATCGCGCACGCAGGATGCGACCGAGCTGGAGGAGACGTCTGGATGGTCCTACGCTCCGGAGACCGTGTTCCGTCCTACGACAGTGCGTCGGCGCGAGCCAAGCGACGCGCGATATCGGACGCCTCAGCCACGCGCTGTGCAGTCGGGATCGGCTTGCCTGCGTCGTCCACGACTCGAACCGCGCCGCCGATGAGCGCTGTCTGCCGCCGAACGGCCTCGGGGAACTCCTCCCGACAGTGCCACAGGTGGGGCACGGGGAGGAAGCCTGCCGCGAAGATGAGCCGGAGACCCTCGGCCGAGTAGGGGCTCGGCACACTCTCCTCAATCTCGTGCAGCGTCAACCGCGCGTCCCGCTCCAGAACTTCCTGCCGCTGGGCTGCCTCGGCATTCGAGGCCATGTTTTCGATCTCCCCCTTCTCGCGGAGGCGCCGGTAGTGGCGGAGGGCTGCCCGAGTGATCCGGACGCTCTCGTCCACCTCAGGAGGCGTTGCCAGATAGGCCGCCTCGCAGAAACTCACCACGTGGACGATGGCGGGACTGGCGGGATCGCTCGGCTCGATGTCGTCCATCAGCGCGGATGCGGCGGCGAGCTGAGATCGTGCCAGATCGAGATCGGGCGAGAAGTAATCGAGTCCTGCCCGCGGCTGAAGGGTGATGCGCATCCCCCGGAGGTCGCTGGATCGAAGGATGCTCAGGATCGACCGAACCCGGGCTAGATCCGCAACGCCCGAGGTCCGCTTCGGTGTGTTCAGCATCGTCTGGAGAACCAGATGACCAACGCCCGCAGCAGCCGCGGCCCGAGCCGCAAGGACGGCAGAGACAACATAGGTCACGTCATCGGCCCCTCGGAACATGAAGTGATGGGGGACGTTCGGTTCGAGCGGCTTGCCCGTCGATGCGATGTACGCGCAGGTCTCGACGTGCTGCCGGAGGTTCGCGGCCAGGTCGTAGGGACCCCTTCCATCCAGACTGCAGAACCACCAGAACGAGAGCGCATGCCACGCGATGTTCAGCTCACGCTCGTGGATCCTGGCCAGAGCCGGAACGTTCCGGGTCCCAGAATAGGTCCGGACGAGCATGGGGAGAGCGGCTTCAGAGATGGAGCGGTACTCGTCCGCGTTCTGGATGGGAACTCCCCCTCCGTTGGCCAACCCACTCCAGTCCTGTCCGAAGTGGGACTGAGTCAGCTGCGATGTTCCCAGCGATAGGATATCGAGGTGGCCGGCCTGCGCCAGCATCCTCGCCCAGGCGATCATCTGGCGCACTGCCCGTTCGCGATCCTCGTCGTACGGCCCCACATGGGCGCGCATGAGCGGTCCCAGCCCCCGGGCGTGAGCATCCGTCAGACGAGCCTCCAGGGTGTCGGACCTCGTCCCGAATCCGGGATACGCCGCATCATCCCGCGGGCGGACAGCATCAGCAAGCCCCCGAGTCAGGACCTCTCGGCCGAAACTGAGCCGCGCCTCGTCGTAGGCCGCGCTGTCCCTCATGCTGGCAGTGATCCGCTCCGGCGGTACGCCGAGCTTCAGAAGGGTCTCGTGGTCCGCCTCGTCTCCAGCGAAGACAACGACCTGATCGCCAAGCCGTTCCGCCGCTGCCCGGCACGCCTCCGGCAGACCCGCGAAGTAGAGGGATCGTATCGGACCGCCTCGATCGACCAGGAGCGCCGAGGCGCCCAGCGCCCAGACAAGACGCTCGAACTTCTCCACCCCTTCGCCCGGATCGAGCCGGTAGCTGAAGCCCAGCCGCGTCACCCCGGCGCTCCGCACCCAGGCCTCGATGACGCCCACATCTTCCGAGCGGAGAGGACGATCGACGAGCGCGTTAATGTGGGCGGGAGCATCGACGCAGGCGAAGCCGCAGTCGCCAAGCAGCGAACGGACCGTTGCCAGTCCCAGAGTATGGGCATCGACGGCGGGCTTGACGAGGCCGATGATCTCGCCGTGCTGCAGCGCGCGACTCATCGGCCTACCCTTTCCGTGCGGGAGGCGGCGCCGAAAGCCCTTCGAGCACCGTCTGACGGATCTCCCGGACCGACTTCCCTGAGACCCCCATACTCTCGACCGTGCGCCCCTCCGCCCAGTAGTCCCGATTGTGCATCAGCTCGGCCAGCGTGATGATCGATCGGATGGCCGGACAGGGAACGCCGAGCATATCGCCAAGAGAGGCAATCGGCACCAGGCTCATCGGAACGTCTTCGTGGATATACCGGTGATCCACCTGCATCGGGGCTCGTATACCGTAGTAGCCCTGGTTCGCCCGGATAGCATCGAAGAGCGTCCTTCCAGCGGCGCCGTAGGCCATGTAGAGCCACTCCCGTGCGGATAGACAATGGAACCCCAGCGCCGCCCCCACGGCCACGCGCTCGGCGTCCATCGCCTCCAGAACGAGTGCAGTCGAGCGGCTGATCCCGTCGATATAGTAGTCGAAGTCCCCTCTGGTGCTCTCGATCCGACTGCAGTTCAGCACCGTCACCGCCGGATGGAAGATCGCTCCGATATTGTCGAGCGAGGTCTTCATCACGTTGTCGCCGGGCACAAACTCCCGGTACGCCGGCCGGATCGCCCGAATCACGTCGGGCGTGCTGTGAGCCGGCAGAGCCGCCAACGGCACGGTGTTCTTGAAGCCAAACACCTGCACCTGGGCGAGGTTGGAGACTCGACAGGCATAGATGAGCGTCTGCGCCTCGGCTACGATCACATCGGCCGAGAGCCCTGCCTGGACGAGGACATTGTGGAACTCCAGCGCTCCACCGGTCCGACCCGGATGCAGGATGACAATATGCCCCGATCTGAGACAGGGCGCTGCGGCCTGGGCGATGGCCCGATGTCCGTTAGCGGGAACCACAACCATGAGGACATCGGCCCCATCGAGGGCTTCTTCCATACGCGTAGTCGTGACCGCGATGTCCGCCTCGCCGCCCTGCAGGTTGCAGTTCTCCCGTACGAGCAGCTCGATGCCGCCCCTGCGGCGCACCGGCTCGAGTCGTTCCTCGCCCCGATTGTAGAGCCGTACCTCGAAGCCCATGAGCGAGAGATGGGCCGCCATGGTCAGCCCGCCGTTGCCCGCCCCGGCAACACAAAAGACGGGTTTCCTCTCGTCGATTGTCGTCGGTGTCATCGTTCGCGTCCTCTCCCTGCAGCGTCTACTCGTCGACACCGGCGGATCATACCGCTCGTCTCCGTCGTCCGCTGGATGCGCGGAATAGGTCTTGACGCAGGCGATGGGGCTTCAGATAATCCGTCCGTAATGGAGGATCAATCATGGCGCAGGAGCCTGATTGGACGAGTATACCTTTCGCCCCCTCCGCCCGGGTTGATGCCGAGACGGTACCTGCGGCGTGCCGTGCAATGTGCGGAACACAGTAAATCCGACAAATCGTAAGGCGCGATTCCGTCGCTCGGCGACGTTGAAGCGGCCCTCCACTCTGATGCAGCGGCGTAACCAGACCGAATACGGCGTCCGAAAAGCCTCTCGGCGCCAGAGCCAGTCGCGCGAGCCCAGACAGCGCCTGCTGATAGTCTTCGAGGGGGAGACCGAAGCCGCGTATGTCCGGGGGTTCGGGATTTCGTCCGCCACAATCCATGAGTGCGTACACCCCCCAGTCGGCGCTGGCATGGACAACGTCCGACGGAACTTCTCGCACGGCGCCTTCGAGAACCATGTGCAGCCTCTCGACCGGGATCGCGAGGCGCTTCGGGACTCCGACCGAGGATTCGGCTTCCCTATATGATGTGCACGCTTACGATACCTGCTGATAAAGCAAAGCCGAATCCCGTCTGCGCTGCAGGCGCTCTCAGGATGGGTTCGTTATCCGCTCAGCGAGGGCGAACGGGCGGAGGCTGTCCCCAGTCGGCGGGGCGTAGGTCGGGGTTGAAGACCGCCGGGATGCGGAGCTGCTTGATCACCATCTCGGAATGCCCATCGGCGAACCCGGCGATGTAGGACCCTCCCGGATGCCGACGGGCAACCTCGAGCAGGCCGCCGACCGGACATTCGCCCGGCGCATCGGAGTCGAAGACACAGACGACCCTCTCAGGCGCGAGGACGCGGCTGAGGCGCACCCCGTCGAGGCTCTTGTTGAACGCATAAGAATGGGAGTCGCCAGTGCGGTCATCGGGACATCGGAACGGAAGCGGTTCGGTCATATAGGGAGCCGTCCGGGAGACCCAGGCGCCGGCCGCAGGGAGCATTCCGTCGTAGTCCGCCGCGTAGGTCAGCATGGCGCTCATCAGCGTGCGCTGCTTCGCGAGGCAGGTGCCGCGCGGTCCCCTGTCTTGCGTATGGACATAGAGCGGGTAAAGGATGATCGCCAGGAAGCCGAGGGCCGCCGCGCACCCTACCAGCAAGGCGATGCCCGCAACGGCGCAAGCGGAGCCAGCGCGCCTGGGAGCGTCGGGCCGCGCCGTCGTCGGCCGCTCGGGGTTCGGAGCGGAGGCATCGGGCGTTAGCGGAGCTCCGCATGCGCCGCAGAACCGGTCTCGTTCGGCGTTCTCTCGCTGGCAACGGGGGCATACCATGGCGTGACCTCTCCTCGTGAATCTAGTGCGCCGCGTTCCTACCGTCCTACACACGAACGCCCTGCGGGCCGGTATCGGACCCGCAGTCGGTCCGTATCGCATGCCCATGCTGCACGGTATGATGGCGCATGGGACCTGGAGGCTCGGACTCCGTATGAGTTCGGGCCGTGCCGATTCGCGGTCCTCCGCTCCGGAGGCCTGCTCCTGCCCTGCGGCTGTACGTCGGCGCGGGACAGGCAACGCGCCGCTCTGGATACTGCCGCGACGCGCTGTGTCTTGGGACCGCGATCGACATGCCCGAGGAGATCGCCAGGCTCCACGGGCAGTGAGCGTCAGGCCTACCGAATCGTCAGCGTTGTCTCCCCGTAACCGGTATCGACCCAGGCGTCGCCGCCGAACTCGCAGCGAAGCGGGTAGACGCCCTGAGCCTCAACGGTGGGATAGGCGTACCGGGCGACGCCTCCGGCGTCCGTGACGACCGACTGGACCACGGTGCCGTCCACTCGGAACGCGACGGTCTTGCCGTCCTGCTGCTGGTAATCGTAGAGCCGCCGGAAGTAGGCATAGAGGTTCGCGATGCCGCCGGGAGCGGTAGTGCGCGGCATGACCCATATGTAGGGGATCGCCTTCTGGACGGTAAGGGTAGCGGTTTTGCTTGAGGCCAGGTAGCCGCCGTTCCCTTGCCACCTCGCCAGAATGGTGCGCGTTCCGGCTCCCGCACCGTTGGGAACCGTGTAATAGGGGTACTTCGCGTAGCCCTGGGTATCGGTGGTGCGTGTGATGACGAAGCTGCCGTCCACGAAGAAGTCCACAGGCTTGCCATAGAGGGGAACGTTGGTCGTGGTCAGCAGGCGACACTTGAGCTCGGTCTGCTGGGTGATCCGGGCGGTCCGATCGAACCCGGCCATCTTGGTGGCCCATGTCTGGCAGGTCAGTACACCGGCATCGGCGCTCGACTCATATGTCGGACTCCCGCCGAAGGTTCCGCTGATCGCCCGGAGCGCGGGACCCGAGGGGATCACCCAGTTGAGATCGGCTCTACCCGGTGAGCCTGCCGCCCCTGTGATCCCGGAGCCCACGCCGGTGCCGTCGATGGCGAAGGAGACCGTACGCCCGTTGAGCCACGCGCTGTCGGAGACGCGCTTGAGATAGCCGCGGAGGGTGACGGACCCGGTGATCGTCCCCGTCCGGTCGGGGACCGAAAGGCTCGTAGGGAGCTTCACCATGGATACCTCGAGCCAGCCAAGTCCGGTGCACGCGAGAAGATCGGGCTCGCCTGCATATGTGGCCTCGATCGGATACCAGCCGGGATTGGCGACTCCTGGCAGAACGACCGATACGGTCGCTCGTCCTGTGCCGTCGGTGACGGCGGAACCGATGTAGGCCCCATCGAGGTTGAAGTCGACGAGGCGGCCCGGCTGCGGATCGTCCAGGGAGATCATGTCGGCCACAAGCGTGACGCTCGTGCCTGCCGCCCCTGCGACGCGAGGCACGATCAGCGTAGCAGTGCGGATGGATGAGACTGCGAGGCTGTGCGACCATCCGGCGGCGATCTGGGTCACGCCGGCAAGCGCCGAGATCGGTCCCGGAGTGTCATGATCGACGGTCGATCCGTCGCCGAGCTGGCCGTGGTCGTTGACGCCCCAGGCCCAGACACCGCCGGAGGACTGCAGGGCCATGCTGTGGGCATCCCCCGCCGCGACACCGACCACCCCCAGGGTATCGGACACGAGGACGGGCGTGAGCCGTGTCAGCGCTGCGGAGCCGTCTCCGATCTGGCCGAACCAGTTGCTGCCCCATGCCAGTATCTCGCCGCCCAGGGCTGCGAGGAGGCTGTGGCTGGTTCCGCAGGCGACGTCGAAGGCGTCGCCGATGCCGGTGACGGGGATCGGCACACTCGAATCGGTAGTGGTCCCGTTGCCGAGCTGGCCGTAGGAGTTCCGTCCCCACGCCCATGCGGTTGCATCGGACAGGACTGCAAGACTGTGGTAGCCGCTTGCGGCGATTTTGAGTGTGTCTCGGATGCCGATGGCTGCGACCGGTGTCAGCCGATCGGTCGCAGTGCCATCGCCTAGCTGACCGTATCCATTGAAGCCCCAGGCCCATACGGTGCCGTCCGACGCAAGGGCGAGGCTGTGGCTGACACCAGCTGCGACTGCGATGATGCCGGAGAGGCCCGCTACTGCCGTCGGCGTGCTCCGCAGCGTAGTCGTCCCATCGCCTAGCTGGCCGAAATCATTGAGGCCCCATGCCCAGACCGTTCCATCAGCCTTCGCGGCAAGGCTGTGGTGCGCTCCGGCGGCCACGGCGACAACGCCGCTCAGTCCTGGGACCGAGAGGGGAACGTTCTGCGGAACAAACGTGCCGTCGCCGAGCTCCCCGTGGTCATTCCTGCCCCAGGCCGAGACGGTCCCGCCCGTGAGCAAAGCAAGGGTGTGAGTCTGACCTCCTGCGAGCGCCGTCACCTTGCTGAGGCCGAGCGCTGCCATGGGCGATCGACGCACGGCGGGCGCTCCGTCGCCCAGCTGTCCCGAGGCGTTCTCACCCCAGGCCTGAAGGGTGTCATCGGTGCGGAGCGCCAGACAGTGCCGAAGGCCTGCTGAGATCGCCGTAATGCCCGATAGCCCGCTGACGGGAGCCGGCGCGGTTGCGTCGGTCACCGAGCCGTTGCCCAGCTGCCCCGAACCGTTATCGCCCCACGCGACGACCGTACCATCGGCTTTCAGCGCCAGGCACGCGGCTCCGCCTGCGTCGATTGCGATGACGCCCGATAGTCCTGCCACGGCGGCGGGCACGTTCCGGTCGGTCGTCGTGCCGTCCCCTAACTGTCCATGCGAGTTGTCGCCCCAAGCCCAGACCGTCCCGTCGGACTTGAGCGCCAGGCTGAACTCCGTGCCGCAGGCCAGGGCCGTCACGGACGTGAGACCCGAGACGACGACCGGCGACATCCTATCGGCGATCGTCCCGTCCCCTAGCTGGCCGTTGTTGTTCGAGCCCCACGACCTCACGGATCCGTCGCTCCTGAGGGCGAGGCTGTGGAAGCCGCCCGCCGCTACGGCGGTAATGCTCGAGAGTCCGCCAACCGCTACCGGCGTATGGCGATCGGTAAGCGTGCCGTCGCCCAGCTGACCGTAGCCGTTGTTGCCCCAGGCCCGCACGGTTCCATCGATGCGGACTGCGAGCCCGTGAGTAGACGCTGCCGCGATCCCGACAGCACCGGTCAGACCCGAGACCGCAACCGGGCTTGTTCGCGCCACGGTCGTGCCGTCGCCCAGGCAACCGTACTGGTTCTTGCCCCAGGCCCGTACCGTGCCGTCCGTCAGCAGCGCGTAGCTATGAAGGTCGCCCGCTGCGACGGCGATGGCTCCCGATGCACCGGGTACCGAAACCGGTGCGCATCGCTCCTCGTTCGTCCCGTCTCCCAGCTGACCGTAGAGGTTCGAACCCCACGACCAGACGGAGCCGTCCGGACGGAGCGCGAGACTGTGGTGGACACCGGCGGATGTGGCCTGAGCCGAGGTCATCAGGCTCTCGACGGGGAGCAGCCTGGCCCCGCCGGAACCGCTGCCAAGCTGGCCGTCGCGGCTGGAACCCCAGGCTAGTGGCCAGCCCGGTCCGGGCTGGGCGGCCGAGCCCAGCGCAAGAGTCCACCAGCATGCTGTGACGAGACAACGGAGGATAAAGCCGATATCAATACCGCACTTGCCTGAGCGACACGTCGTCATCGGGCATCTCCTGTAATCGGATCTTGCGTGAGGTATGGCGATGCGGTGTATGATGACATATCGACGCGGCATCTGGTTGCCGCCCTTGCTGCAGCCCCAGATACGACCCGCATTGCACGAGCATACGGCTGCGGTTCGACCAGCTCCGGTTGATCGATACGGCGGACGAACTGTTCTATCATAGATCGGAGGATGGGGCGATGCCGCACTGCGGGTATGCAGGCGGTTGGAGCCGTCATCCGGGGATACGGTCTCACTCAGGAGGAGGTCGCCGCTCGTGCCCTTGCCCGAATGCCGCACCAAGATGATCGCCACTCTGGGCCCGTCGTGCGCCGAGGTCGATACCCTCGTCGCCATGATCCGCGCAGGCATGGACATCGCCCGACTGAACTTCTCGCACGGCTCCTTTGAGGACCACGCCAGGCACATCGCCCGGGTTCGTGAGGCGGCCGCGACCGCAGGACGGAGGGTGACGGTACTGGCCGACCTTGCGGGCCCCAAGATCCGGCTGGGTGCGGTGGATCCTGAGGTCGTGGTCCTGCGCGAAGGCGAACGGTTCACGCTGACGACGCGCCCCGTCACAGGCGGCGCCGACCGGGCCTCGGTGAACCTGCCAGCGCTGCCGACCGCGGTCGCGCCGGGAGATGACGTATTCATCAACGATGGGCTGGTTCGGCTGGTCGTCGAGGAGATCGACGGTGCGGATGTCCATTGTCGGGTGCGGGACGGCGGCGAGATCCGATCGCGCAAGGGGGTCAACCTCCCCAACGCGCGACTGGGCATCTCCGCGTTCACGGACGAGGATCGGGCGGCGCTGGCGTTCGCCGGCTCCCACGGCGTCGAGGCGGTGAGCCAGAGCTTCGTGGAGCGGGCCGACGACATCCGGGCTGTTCGAACGGCAGCCCGAGAGGCGGGCTATGATCCGTTCATCATCGCGAAGATCGAACGGCGGTCGGCGGTCGAACGGATCGATGAGATCATCGACGCTGCCGATGGGATCATGGTGGCGCGCGGCGATCTCGGCGTGGAACTGCCCATCGAACGCATCGCGCTGGTACAGAAGGACGTGATCCGACGGGCCAACATGGCAGGGCGACCGGTCATCGCGGCGACGCAGCTGCTCGAATCGATGACGGAGGATGAGCTGCCCACTCGGGCCGAGGCGACGGATGTGGCCAACGCTGTCCTGGATGGGGCCGACTGCCTCATGCTATCGGGCGAAAGCGCGATCGGTAAACACCCTGCGCGGTGCGTCTCGATGCTCGTCCAGATCGCACGGGAGATCGAGCGGCTCCGGCCCGGCGCGGCCATTCGGGACGCTCTCGCGAAACCAACCCGGACCGCCGTCCCCGTATTGAGCGATCTCGCCGCCGCAAGCGTCGGGGCTATGGTCAACCATTTCGAGCCTGCGGCCATCGTCGTCTCCAGTCGCTCAGGCGGCACCGCCCGCAGCATCGCCCGCCTGCGGCCGATCCCGTGGATCATCGCCGTGGCCGAATCGAGCCAGGCCTGCGCGGGGCTCAGCTTCAGTTCCGGCGTCTTCCCCATCACCGGAACGCCGACCGGGGACGACTGGACGGCTTTCGTACGCGAACGTATCCGGGGCGACCTGGTGGATGGCGACCTGTTCATGCTAGCCTCTGGCCCATCCGACACGCATCCGGAAACGGGCATCCGGGTCGAAGTGATCGACCTCGGGCGAGGATCCTGAGTCTCGCAGGCAGACGCAGGGGCGTCGACGCGCGGACGCCTGCACCCCGGGCCGTCCGTACGGTGTCGGAGTATCCGGCTACCGCGCCCGCTCGAGGCGGCGTCGCTGGGTGCTGTCCAGAACCCGTTTGCGCATCCGAACGTCGCTCGGCGTCACCTCGACGAGCTCGTCAGACCCGATGTATTCGATGGATCGATCGAGGGTCATCTCCGTCGGCGGTGTTAGCCGGATGGCGGTGTCCTGACCCGCAGTCCGCATGTTGGACTGGTGCTTGGTCTTGCAGACATTGACCTCGAGATCGGTGTCCCGTTGATGCTTCCCCACGATCATGCCCGCGTAGACCGCGGCGCCCGGGCCGATGAAGAGCGCTCCCCGCGCTTCGGCGTTGTGGAGCCCGAAGGGGGTGGCCACGCCCGTTTCGCTGGCGATGAGCGAGCCGTTCCGTCCGATGGCGAGATCGCCCACGATCGGCTCATATCCCGAGAATAGCGTGTTCATGATGCCCGTACCCCGGGTGAGCGTGATGAACTCGGACCGGAACCCGAGCAAGCCTCGCGTCGGGGATTCGTAGACAAGGTCGACGACACCGTTGCCGGGCGAGCGCATGTTGGCCATCCTCCCGCGGCGAACGCCGAGCTGCTCGATCACCGCTCCGGCGTGCTCCTCAGCTACGGTGATATTGACCTCTTCGATCGGTTCGCATCGAACCCCGTCGATATCGCGGTAGATGACCTCGGGCTGCGACACCTGAAGCTCATAGCCCTCCCGGCGCATCGTCTCGATCAGCACCGCCAGGTGCAGCTCGCCCCGCCCCGACACAATAAAGGCATCGGGGGAGTCGGTCTCCTCAACCCGCAGGCTCACGTTCGTCTGCAGCTCCTTCATGAGCCGCTCGCGCAGCTTCCTGGAGGTGCACCACCGGCCGGAACGACCCGCGAACGGCGACGTGTTCACCGCAAAGGTCATCCGGAGGGTGGGCTCATCCAGCGCGGGCATGGGGAGCGGCATGGGGTTCCTGGCATCCGCGATGGTCTCGCCGATATTGACCTCCGGCATCCCGCTCAGGGCGACGATGTCGCCCGCTTGCGCCTCCTCCACCTCCACTCGCTTCAGGCCTTCAAAGACGAAGACGGTAATGATCTTCTCCGGTATGTGGCGACCGTCCCGGGCGATCACGACCACGGGCGCGTTGGCCCGGACCGTGCCGGCGTGCACCTTCCCGATGGCGATGCGTCCCCGATAGTCGTCATAATCCAGATTGCTGACGAGCATCGCGAGCGGAGCATCGGGATCGCCGTGGGGCGGCGGGATGTGTCGGAGGATCGCCTCGAACAGGGGCCGCAGGTCGCCGGTCGGCGCTGCGACGTCCAGCGTGGCGATGCCCGCATGGGCGTTGGTGTAAATGATCGGGAAGTCCAGCTGATGCTCGTCGGCGCCGAGCTGGACGAAGAGGTCGAACGTCGCGTTGACGGCGTCGTCCGGCCGGGCGTCGTGACGATCGATCTTGTTGACCACGACGACGGCCCGATGGCCGGCCTGGAGCGCCTTCTGGGTCACGAATCGAGTCTGGGGCATGGGCCCCTCGGCGGCGTCGACAAGGAGGAGGACGCCGTCGACCATGCTCATGACCCGCTCGACCTCGCCTCCGAAGTCGGCATGGCCAGGGGTATCGACGATGTTGATCTTGACTGCGGGCGCCTTCGGATCGGTCGGGCGGTACAGGATCGCCGTGTTCTTGGAGACGATCGTGATCCCCCGCTCCCGTTCCTGATCCATGGAGTCCATGACCCGTTCGGCGACGGTTTGATTGGCTCGGAACACGTTGCCCTGCCGCAGCATGGCGTCGACGAGCGTCGTCTTGCCGTGGTCGACGTGCGCGATGATGGCGACGTTACGTATATTCAATGATCGTTCCCCTGCCGGCCTGGCGATCCCTCAGGCTGTGCGCTGCACGCTCGGCCCGGGATGAGATGGGGCAGCGGCCGCACCGAGACATTCCCGGCGCGGCCATGCATGCCGGTGGTTGGACGCTATTCAGGTTCGTGCGAGAGCCTGGTCCAGGTCCGCGATGATATCCTCCGGATCCTCGATCCCGACGGAGAGCCGGACGAAGTCGGGCGTCACCCCTGCGGCAAGCTGCTCCGCTTCGGAGAGTTGCTGGTGGGTCGTCGACGCGGGATGGATGACGAGCGACTTGGCGTCGCCGATATTGGCAAGATTGGAGAGCAGCTGGAGGCTGTCGATGAAGGTCTTGCCGGCGGCCAGCCCCCCCTGAATGCCGAAACCCATCATCGCCCCGAAGCCGCGGCCGGTATGGTACTTGCGCGCGGTGGCGTAGGAAGGATGCTCCGGCAGGCCGGGATAGTTGACCCACGTGACCTTCGAATGCCCCTTGAGATACTCAGCCACGCGCAGGGCGTTGGAGCTATGCCGCTCCATCCGGAGGTGGAGCGTCTCGAGGCCCTGCAGAAAG
>JABWBA010000101.1 GCA_013360745.1 Chthonomonadales bacterium
CTTCTACAATGGTCGTCGAAATGATGCCGGAGATCCTGCCGCTGGCCGATGCCGAGGTCGCTGCGGAACTGCGCAAGAGCCTTGCGCGCCAGGGGATAGCCTTCCATCTCGATAGTAGGGTAACCGCGGTGGACCGACGCGAAGAGGGCATGGTGGTGAAGATCGATGGACCTGGGGGCCAGGTGGACGCTGCGGCGGATGTTGTGCTGGTAGGAGTTGGCAGGCGGCCGGTCATCGGTGATATCGGCCTGGAGGCGATCGGTGTCGAGATCACTGGACACGGGATCAGTGTAGACGAGCGGATGCAGACGACCGTTCCGGGTATCTATGCGATCGGCGATGTCACCGGGAAATATCAGTTGGCGCACGTTGCATCCCATCAAGGTGTCGTAGCCGCCGAGAACGCCATGGGCCGCTCGTCCACGATGAGCTACAAGGCGATACCGTCTCCTGTCTTCACAGAGCCGGAACTGGCTTCGGTGGGCTTGACCGAAGTGCAAGCGCGAGAGGGCGGTTACGACGTTGTCGTAGGTACGTTCGCGTTTCGTCCTCTGGGTAAGGCCATTGCCATGGATCAGCAGGAAGGTATGGTCAAAGTGGTCTCCGAAAGAAAGTACGGCGAGGTGCTCGGCGTCCATATCGTCGGTCCCCATGCGTCGGACTTGATCCATGAGGCCGTAGCGGCGATCGAGCTTGAGGCTACCGTGGAGGAGCTGCAGCGGATGATCCATGGGCATCCCACACTACCAGAAGCGATTCTGGAGGCGGCGCTCGATGTAGACGGCATCGCACTACATAAAGCTCCGCGTTGACGGGATCCGTCGGAGCGCCATATGACGGTTCACCCCGCATGGCGCTCCGACCTCGATCGCCGTTGCGGCAACTGATAACTCTAGCGAGGATCTACTGCGACTGCCGTAATGCTGCCTTCGCTCGCCGAGACTTTCATGATGACCGAAAGATCGCTTCCCTTCCAGTATCGTAAGGCGCGATCGGCCCCGCCGGAGACCAGAACCTTGCCGTCACTGCTCCACGCAAGACACAGGGCTTCGCGCTCGAGGAGCCGTGTGATCACCTGAGACAGGCCCTTGCCGGTGACCGTGTAGACACGTATTCGTCCGTCAGAGGCGGCAGTCGCCAGGAGATGGCCGTCGACGGTGCCGACCATGGCCGACAGGGATTTGTCGCTGGCTTTATAGCGCGATGCCAGCGCGAAATCGCCTGTTGACCAAAGTTTGACGTACCCATCCGCAGCGCCGCTGATCAACGAACGTCCGTCCGACGACCATACCAGACCGGTGATGGCTTCATCGTGGCCGACGATGGAGGCTGCCTGAGTACCGTCGGCTCGCCATACCTGGATCACACGGTCGTCTGCGCCCGAGGCGAGAAGGGTTCCATCAGGACTCCAAGCGAGGGCGCGGATCGGCCGTGAGTGAGCGTTGATCGTCTTCTGCAGCTTTCCTGTATTCGGCGACCAGAGCCGGATACGGCCATCGCTGCTCCCCGAAGCTAGCACGGTCTGGTCATCACGGAGAGCGAGCGCATAGACAGGACCATCCTGAGTATCCATCGCCTGCTCGAGCGAGCCGTCGTCCACATTCCAGACCTTGACGACCCCATCCGCTCCCGCAGAGATGATCCGACGCCCGTCCCGGGAAAACAGAATCGAGTGCACCGCACCTTCGTGTGCGACGAACGAGAACGTCTCAACGCCGTCCGCTCCGATCATGGTGACGCGCTTATCCGCTCCGCCCATCACCACAGGAGGCGCTTGCGCCCTGCACGGATGGCAGAGCGCGAGAGTCACGACGAGCGCAAGCGCGGCGTTTCGTGCGTGTTGCAGCCGCTTGAGTAATGGCATGGTCATCGTCCGATCACCGACCGGTATTCTCCTGCACTGTCGTACCTATGCGACGAGCGAAGTCCTGTAACCGTTCCGCCCGTCGATGGTAACGTCGATGACGATATCATCGTCTGAAGTGTACAGGTTAGGCCCATCCTTGTCAACCATACGGTGTTGCTGGCCGATTTCGTTGACAGGATCATCGGGCTATGCTACACTGCCAAAGCAGTGTGCGATTAGTAAGGGAGGAGTCTTCCATGCAATTGAGAGCCTCGCTGAACCTGGTTACAGGCCTGGCAGCCATGTCACTGGTCGCCTCAACAGCCATTGCCCAGAACAGCGCCCCATTCACGATTCGTTTTCCTCCCGATGGCGCTACGGTCCGAGAAAAAGTGATCGTCAAGGTACCCATGTCCGCGATCCCCGACGGTGCGTATGTAGCCTATACGATTGATGGGCAGTTTCGGGTGGCCCTGGCGCCGACCGACGCCGAGCGTGCAAAGGCAGGGGCTGGCGGGGATTTCGAATACATCTGGGATACCAAGGAAGTCGTCAAGATCCAGCGCACCAATAAGGAAGAAGCGCCGGCTGACGGCCAGCACCGGATATCCGCTACTCTTTATGTTCCGCGTGGAGGGTCAGCCGGAGGGGCGGTTGCGGCTGAGACCAGCCAGATTACCGTGACGCTGGAGAATAAGATCGCCACCGACCCCGGAGCTCTTCTCCTCCGCTACCGATATCAGGACGGAAGCAACCGGACCTACGAACGAAACGGCACTACCACGATTGTCGGCGGCGTTACGCAGGGTCTTGCGGCCGTTGGGGACGTCGATTTGATAGGCCAATCGAGCGATCTCCTTCTTGCGGTTGAGGATGTTTACGCGGGCGGCAACGCGATTGTTCGGAACCGCCTTACCCGGCTCGCTGTTCGACAGGGGGGGCAGGAAACCGTATATCCGGAATCCTATCTGCCACGGTCGATCTACGAGGAAGTGGATACGGTCGGCGTGGTGCACTATCCGCCGTCTGATCGC
This sequence comes from Chthonomonadales bacterium, assembly GCA_013360745.1. Classification (GTDB taxonomy): domain Bacteria; phylum Armatimonadota; class Chthonomonadetes; order Chthonomonadales; family CAJBBX01; genus JABWBA01. The sequence goes on from JABWBA010000101.1 coordinate 2,881, forward strand.
GAGACCGGAGACACCTTCTGGCAGCTCGGTATCCCGATCAGTGCGACGATGGATCTCCCAATCCTTCCCCGGTCCGAGGTTCGCATTGGCGATACATGGGACACGCCGAACGTGGCGCTGGACATCCCCGGTACGGCTCCCGATAAGCAGCCCAAGGTCACGGTGAAGAGCGCCCTTGTTGGTCTCGAATGGGAAGGAATGCATCAGACGGCTAAGATCGTACAGACGTACGAGGGTACGCCGAAGGAGAAGTCGATCGTCTTCGGCAATATCACCGTCGATAACCCTCAGATCAAGTATACGCGTACCGTCTATCTGGCCTATCGCTCCGGGACGTTGATCAAAGTGGATCGGGATCTTCAGGTTGCCGGCACCACCAGCGAAGCGCTGTCACCTTCGGTCGGTGGGATGAGCGCTCCCGGCGGAAGCGCCATGGCTCCTGGCCTCAGCGGCCCGCCGTCGATGGGTTCCGGCGGCATGAGCGGCCCGCCCGTCATGGGCGGTATGGGCGCGGGGTCCAGTATGCCCTTCCTTGGCCCTGGGGGTCTCGCTGGAGGCCCGGGAGGCAAAGATGAAGGGCGAGAGGGCCCGGGCGGCAAGGGACTTTCCCGGATGCAGCGTGGTAGGGGAGCGCTCGGCGGGCTCAGCGGCCCGCCCTCGATGGGTTCCGGCGGCATGATCGGACCTCCGTCGATGGGCGGCGGGCGAGGGATTCTCGGTGGCGGATCAGGCTCAATGGGCCTGGGACAGGCGACAACGAAGCAGAAGATCACCCTTCGATCGCGGACCGTTACGACGATCAAGCCGACCGAGGCCACCAAACCCTAAAGCCGTCGACACCAGCCCGGTCGGTCTTATTGGGGGTGATGGGTATAATCTGCCCGTCACCCCCGCGCCGTTGTTGGCCCGGAGGATACGATCGGCCATTATGTCGACAACACCCCTCGAGCAACATGACGATGACAAGCGCATGGAGCTCAGCGAGCACCTCGCTGAGCTGCGTACCCGTATCATGCGCAGCATCCTGTACGTCGTTGTTGCCTCCGGCCTATCGTACTACGGTGTTCGACCGATCTACGACTTCTTCTATCAACCGATGGACCGGGCCCTCAAGGGAAGTCACATTGAGTTCAAGATCGTGTTCCCGCACTTCACCGAGGCCTTCTTTGTGGTCCTGCAGATCTGCGTTGTTGCCGGTCTGCTGATCGTATCCCCTCTGGTGATTCTGGAAATGTGGGGTTTCATCCGACCCGCACTGACCCGCAAGGAGCGTCGTCCGCTCCGATGGATCGTTCCGATGTCCATCGTTCTCTTCATATCCGGTGCGTCGCTGGCCTATTGGGTTGCTCAGTATGCGATGAACTGGTTTATCGGCTATGTCAAGCTGTTTCCCGAAGCAGTGCTCTATCAGGATCCGCGCACCTATGTTCTATTCGTCCTGAAGCTCATGGCGATCTTCGGCGTCGTCTTCCAGCTCCCGCTGGCGCTCATGTTCCTAGCCTGGGCAGGCCTCTTGAAATCCCAGACCATGAAGCAGTACTGGAGACACGCTATCGTTGGGATCGCTTTCGGAGGTCTCATGGTGACCCCAAGCAACGATGTCTTCACGATGTTGATGATGGTGATCCCCGTTTTTACCCTCTACCTCGGCAGCATCGGACTCGTTCAGATTATGGAACGGTCTCGAATGAAACGAGCATCAGATGCGTAACGCCCAACCCGGCTCGATCCGAAACTGGCTGATGGCCGTTGCCTTTATCCTCCTCGCTTGCGCTGTGATCTGGGTAGGCTGGTTCTCACCATGGGCCAAACTGCCACGCGAGGTCCAGCTGATCTATGTCTCGCGGCACTAGGAAAGGGGATCGACGCTGAAGGTCGGTATCGTAGGATTGCCAGGGAGTGGTAAGACGTCCCTCTTCAACGCGCTGACCCGGTCAGACGCGCCTGTCCACGCCTTCGACATACGGGATACGCAATCGAGGACGGCTGTGGTCGCGGTTCCAGATGCACGGTACGAAACTGCGGTCCGCATATGCCAGCCGAAGAAACGCGTTCCGGCTACTCTGGAGATCGTTGATGGTGCGGCGAGAGTCGAGGTGCATGAGCGCGGGAGCCGCTTTGGTACCGACTTTTTCGCCGGTCTACGAGCGATGGATGCTCTGGTCGTGGTCCTCCGGGGTTTTACCAATCCGATGGCCTCGGAGCCTGCGGATCCTCTCCAGGAGTTGAGATCGGTCGAGGATGAGCTCCTGCTGGCGGACCTGACGGTACTCGAAGGCCGTCTGGAGCGCCTGCATAAGCAAGGTGCGCGACGTCAGCCGGGAAGCGCAGTCGAGGAGCAGGCGATCGTGGGCATGTTGCAGCATCTCGAATCCTCGTTGCCGCTCCGGGGCCTTGACATGACGCCGGAACAAGCCCAGGTGGCCCGCGCCTTTGCGTTGGTCAGCGCCAAGCCGGCAATATTGGTGTTGAACGTAGACGAGCAAGACCTGCATGCCGAGGCGGAAATCCGTTCCTCGATCCTCAGCTACGCCAATCCAAACAAGTTGCCTGTGATGGTACTGTGCGCGAGACTCGAGGCTGAAATCGCCCAGATGCCGCCGGACGAAGAAGGCGCCTACCTGGCCGCTCTTGGCGTCCGGGAAGCCGCTCGTGATGCACTGATACGGGTGGCCTACACGTATATGGGACTGATCAGCTTCCTGACCGTTGGAGCCGATGAAGTGCGCGCATGGACGATCCGGAACGGGACAACCGCGCTTGGCGCCGCGGAAAAGATACATTCGGACATTGCCCGAACGTTCATACGCGCCGAGGTGATGGAGTTCGCGGATTTCGAGGCAGCAGGCGGGTGGGACGAAGCACGTTCTGCAGGCAAAATGCGCCTCGAGGGGAAGGACTACATCGTTCAGGACGGCCAGATCGTGCATATCCGCAACTCTCGCGGGTAGAGTGTGCCGCCGAGCGCGAGTACGATTTCCGCACGGTGGTATAATCCGGTCTGATCTCGATGGGGGATCGTTCAACGGTAGGACAGCGGCCTTTGGAGCCGCGAATCCAGGTTCGAATCCTGGTCCCCCAGTAAGGCCCCACATGCCCGCAATAAGAACGACGGCTCACGCTCCTCTCAAAGTGTGAGCCGTCGTGGGCTACAGCGCTACGGCGATTGATGGAGACGATCAGATCCGCTCGGCGGCCTTCTGTGCCAGCGTCGTATCGATCCTGACGCCCGGGCCCATGGACGGGCTGACCGTTATCCCCTTCAAATACCGGCCCTTGGCAGCGGACGGTTTGGCTTTGATCAATGCAGCGATCAAGATCAGCAGGTTCTCTGCCAGCTGGTCGGCCGTAAAGCTGGCCTTGCCGATCGGGCAATGAATGATGCCGGCTCGCTCGACCCGATACTCCGCTCGCGAGGCGCCCTTAATATCGCGGACGACCGACGCAACGTTCGGAGTGACCGTACCGGCCTTCGGGTTCGGCATCTTCTGCTTCAGTACGGAGCCAACTCGACCGACGAGGGGCATCATGTCCGGTGACGCTACGAACAGGTCGAACTGCGTCCAGCCGGTCCAACCCTTCTGGATACGTTCGACCAAATCCTCGGCGCCAACCTCGTCGGCGCCGGCCGCCCGAGCTTCGTCCGCCTTATCACCCCGTGCGAAGACCGCGACACGTCGGGAGCGTCCAGTACCGTGGGGCAGGTTCACGGTTCCCCGGACGACCTGATCTCCATGACGGGGATCAACCCCAAGGGCGATCGCCACATCGACCGTCTCGTCGAACTTAGCGGTCGCCAACTCCTTTACTCGCGCGAGGGCCGCCTCGATCGGGAGGGCTTCGTCCTGATCCACCTGCTTCAGCAGTGCATTGAAACGCGTACTGTGTTTCGCTTTACCGACTTGAGACGCCCTTCGCTGGGCGGCGCTCATTCTAGGATTCGCCATCGATTCCTCCTGTGGTACTGACGGGATGATGCTCATCCCTCCCACGGTAATGGTTCTACTCGGGTTCGACCGTGATGCCCATACTCCGTGCCGTCCCTGCGATGATCTTCATCGCTTCGTCGACATCGATGGTGTTCAGATCGGCCATCTTCGCCTCAGCTATGGTGCGAAGCTGAGCCCGGGTCAGAGATCCAACAATCGTTTTCCCCGGAGCGCCGGATCCTCGCTCAATGCCAAGCGCCTTCTTGATAAAATCGGTGGAGGGCGGCGCTTTGGTTATGAACTGGAAAGACCGGTCCTCGTAGATCGTAATGACGGCCGGCACGATCGAGCCGATCTGAGAAGCAGTTCGTTC
>JABWBA010000040.1 GCA_013360745.1 Chthonomonadales bacterium
GCCACCGCCGTAACCACCGCCGCCATAGCCGCCGCCGCCGTAACCACCGCCGCCATAGCCGCCGCCGTAGCCGCCGCCGCCCATTCGCATGTTGGACATGATCGCCGAGCCGCCGAGGTTGTACGACAGCTCAACCGCATCGGCATAATTGACAACGATCTTGACCGTTCGAGATTTCTTCTCCGGTTCCTGGGTCTCCGTCGTCGTCGTACCGGTGGTCTGATCGAGCTCCTGCTGTTTCAGGGAGACTGTATAGACGCCGTCCTGAACTCGATAGGTGAGAGGCACCTGGGACTGGGTGGTTCGGAGGATGTTCTCCAGCGCCACGCGGAACGTGACATCGGTGAGCGATGCCGTTACCGCACCCTGAACGTTCTCATCCAGCAGGTAGTTCACCCCAACCATATTGAAGAGCATCTTCAGAGCGTACCGGATATCGGCATTCTCGAAGTTGAGCGTTACCTTCTTGTTCGATACATCGCCGTCGGTGTTCTGAGCCCGAACGGGTCCGGCGGAAGCGGCGCCCAGGGCCACCACAGCGCTCAGCAGCGCAAGCTGCCCGATGCGTCTTGCTGGATACATTTCCTTGTACCTCCTCATGAACTCGTCGCTCCCACCTCAGCGGACGGTACCATTCCTACTCCGTACTTGCCTGTATCAGAACCGATCAAAGTTGCGACTCTTCGCCCATTCCACCCCCGCCGCCACCCCGGTTCGGCATATCCGCACCGCCGCGGAACATCATACCGCTGCCACCCGGAGCTCCAGGAGCGCCGCCGATGAAGGAGCGCGCCCGGGTGCTGCCGACGTCGGTTAAGGGCACCTCTTGAGTATACGTTACGTTGCCTACGACACGCTTCAGGATAACGGAGCGGGAGCGTATCGCTTCGACTCTATAGTCGCCAACCATATCGCCCGGGCGCACCACAACCTGACCAGAGGGGCCTTCGAGAAGTGCATATACGCCGAGACCGGTAGCGATTCCTGCAACCCGCTGGTCGGGCGTCTCCTGTATCTCGATCTTCTGTTCCGGCGGCTTATAGCCGGTTTCCCTGGTCGCGATCCTATAGGGTTCGACAAGGGTGATCGCGGGCGGAGGCGGCGGGACCGTGTTCCACCACGGGGCGAACGGATCCATTCTAGGATTCGGGGGCTTGCTTGTTACCTGCGGCCCTTCGGCAGCCGGCGCAGTTTCGCCGCCAGCGCCCATAGCGCCCATCGGAGCGCCGGAGCCCATGCCGCCCATGCCCGTTGGTGCGCCCGAAAGCGGGTCTGCGCCTCCAGAGCCCATACCACCCATCTGCATTCCGGGCGGCGGCGGTACCGTGCCTGCGTCGCCGGAGCCACTCGCCGCTGAGGTCGACCCTGTATCCGCAGGCGCCGTGCCCTCGTCGCCTCCACCGCCGCATCCCGCCAACACAACGATACAGGCTGGTATCGCGGCCAGCATTGCGAATCGTCTCATGCCAAAGCCAGCCATACGCACTCCCTTTTCTCTCGAGGCAGCCTCACGGAGGATCATCAGTCCATTGCCTCTGCTGTAGCGCCGCCTGCGCCGCCGGAGTTTCGCGGACCGGGTGCGCTCATGCCACCGGCTGAGCCCATGCCCATGGGAGCGCCCCCCGGGCCGCCAACCATGCCGGGAGGTCCGCCAGCCATGCCGGGCGGTCCGCCCATCATGCCGGGTGGGCCAGACATGCCCATCGGCCCGCCCATCGGCCCACCCCTCATGCCTCCGGGGCCGCCCATAGCGCCTCCGCCGCCGGATGCACTGATGCGGGGCACGGGAGCGGGGATCTCATCCCGGACGATGATGGTGAAGGTCACAGTGTACGTGGCGTTCAGATTCGGGCTGTTCCCTGTCACTTGCAGGCCGTCGACGACCGGAACTCCAGCCTGTGATAGGGATGTCCACGAGCGAATATGGCGCATGAGCTTATCGATGCTGCGAGCGCGGACGGCCATCTGGTAGGAGTAGTGCACGACAGGACCGTAGCTCTCACCTGGCTGCCCTACATCGATCGTATTCGGATCGGGGCCATAGGACGGAAGGACCAGCGCACCCGGATTATCCCAATCGATCTGGTTCGTCTTCCGTTCGCGGGCCATATGCGTTCGGATGGTCCGGATAAAGCGCTCCGGCCAGGATTTCCCTCTATTGGGCACGAAGGTGCGCAGCCAGGTCGTGAGGCGATCGCGCGAATACCCAATGACGGGCATGTACTGCTTTTCGTAGACTGCCCAGTCCGCTTCGGCCTGTGCCTTGTCGGCGTTCGCCTGTTCCAATGCTCTTGTGGCAGAGGCGAGCTTGGAGGCGCGACCTTCGACCTCGGAATGATCCGCCTCGGCCTTCTTCCTGGTCTCCATCGCGCCCGTAATAATCGTGAAATAGAGCCCGGCGCCAACCAGAAGCGCGACAACAACCCCGATGATATTGATATGGAGGAGGGTTAGCCTGGACATGCTCTGTAGCGCTCCTTCTACTTATCCCGGGATTTGAGGCTCTGCATACCCGAGGCCGACGGCGCCGCAGGAGCGCCGCCTCCGCCCATCATCTGAGCGCCCATGCCCTGGCTGCTTCCGGCGGGGGCGCCCATCGGCGCACCCATCGGCGCACCCATCGGCGCACCCATCGGAGCGCCCATGGGACCAGGAGCTCCGCCGCTCATGGGCGCCGTCATGCCGCCTCCCATCGATGGCATACCGCCCACCATGCCGGGCGCACCGGAGGCTCCGCCCTGGCCAGCGCCGCCGGGATAGACCGGAGCTCCGGGGATCGGCTTGTTGAGCGTGAGGGTGACGGTGAAGTCGTAACCACCAGCGCCGGGCGGCCTCAGGCCGTTGCCCTGAGGCTGGCCATTGAAACCGGGCGGAACGGGGAAGCTCGGCAGACCACTGAGGCCGATGGAGACGTGGCTGATGTCCGGATTGTGCTCCATCCACATCAGATAATGGCCGACTTGAGCCAGCGATCCAGCGTACGCGTCGAGGGTTACAGTCTGCCCGGCGGGCTGGAGCGAGCTGTACAGAACGCCGCGCATCGTGTAGTCCCTGATATTCGCCACAACGGGTTGATACACGGTGCTGTTATGCAGCCGGGCGTTCTTGACAAAATCCCGCTTGCCGAGGATCTCAGCAGATTGCTGCTGAACCTGGTTGGCCTCTGCTTGAAGGCGATCCGCCTTATCGGCATCCGGCCGCAGGCGCTCCGTATCGGCGGCTATCTCCGCCGTCTTACCGTCGATCTGGACCTTGCCGAACACGAAGCCGCCGATGACTGCGAGCAGCAGGACCACCCATAGGATGATCACGTTACGCCGCTTTGATCCTTCGTAGATATACGGGGGCAGCAGATTGATGCGTAGCATAGCGCTGGTTCCCTGTCCTTACTTCTTACCGCGTTTGGCCGGTTTCACTCTGGGTCTGGCCGGCACAGCGATCATATCTCGAGCCGCCAACCCCACCGCTACGGCGAAGCTCGGCGACAGGGCACGAACATCCTCAGCCGAGTAGTTGCGTGTGCTGACCGTCGTATACTTGAACGCGTCCGCTACGCGGGTCGGCACCCCGAGCTCGGCGCTCAGGAACTGATCCAGGTTCTTCAAGCCGGCTGTACCCCCGCAGAGCAGGATCTCGTCGACGGAGCCGTCAGGCACACGGCCGGTATAGTACTCGATGGATCGCCGAATCTCCGTCACCAACTCGGCGAGGGTCGGCGCAATCGCCATAAAGATCCGGTGGGAGGAATCGTCTCCTGCCTCCGTTACGGCCAGACTGCTCTCGGGTTGTTCGGCTGATGCTTCGCCAAGATCGAAGTCGATCGGGGCAGCGCTGCTTGCATCTGGCTGACCTGCCGAGAGATCGTAGAACCCTTCGGTGGCAGGGGGAGCCGCAACGGCGGGCGCAGCGGACATCAGAACCGAGCCGTGCGCGGTCTTCAGCTCCTCTGCTTGTCCCTCATCAACCTGAAGCTGCTGCATCACTGCGTTGGTCATGGTGTCGCCGGCCAGAGGCAAAGTCCTGGGAAAGGCAAGGATCCCGTCACGGAAGATGCCGACATCGGTGCAGGACGCGCCGATATTGACGATGGCGGTGGTCTTCTTTGCGTAGGGGTCAGGCCCAAGCTCGATGAGCGCCCGTGCCGCGGCCAGGGGTTCCACATCAATCGCGGCGGGTCTGAGGCCAGCGGCATAGAGCATCGTCAGATGGCGGTCGACCATCTCTTGCTGAGCCACCGCCATCAGGACTTCCATGTTTTCGGAATCCCCGTCCTCTTCCGAACGGGGGACCGCCTGGAAATCCATGATCACCTCATCGGCGGCGAACGGCACATGTCGTTCGACTTCCCAGCGCATGGTCTCGGCCAGTTCCGCATCGGACATCTTCGGAACCTCGATCACCCGCACGACCAGCGCCCCCTGACCCGCAACAGAGCTCACTGAACGTCGGGTCGAGATGCCGGAGCTTTTCAGCAGCTGCTTGACGGCAGCGCCGAGGGCTTTAGGGTCCGTGATGATACCGCTGTCTACGGCTTCGGCCGGCGTTGGCGCAATACCCAGCGCCCGGACGGTCGCTCCATTGCGCCCCGGGGCAAGCTCCACCACCTTGATATACCTGGAGCCGATATCGATGCCGACCGTCGGTCCTCCGGAACTACCCATACTGGACCCCCAGATGAAATCGTGAGACACCCTCGCCCCGCAGTGCGCACAGGCGAAAGCAATAGATTGTAGCAAGATTCCGAACCAGTGTCAAGCGAACCATGCGACGTTACCTGCGTTCATCGGTGTCTCCGAGTAAGACGTACGCCAAAGACGAAGGGTAACCGTCGTATCGTCGCGTCCAACACACCGTTATTTCGCCGACGCCTGCTGCGGTTCCTTCACAGTCGAGAAAACAGTCGAGGCGCCGATCGAGCGGATGATCGACGGCGCCTCTGCCAGTATTCCTACGGATAGGTCTGCGGATAAAACGGAGGACTCAGCGTCAGGTAGTACAGATCCGATGTCCCCGAACGAGTGCTGGACCAGAAGACCCAGAGCCGATCGACAAAGGGATCCTTGACCGCGCTCACCTGGCCTTCATTGACGGCGGCGTCGGTCGGCACGGCCACTTCGCCGACCGATTGGTCTCCGGGTGTGGCGGCGACGCTGATCTCGTCGCACCATGTAACCCGGTAGCTAGCCTGTACTGAACCGCCTCCCTGCAGCGCCATGGTTACATCGATGAGCGCCCCTTCGTCGATCTCCGTAAAGTAGAGTCGCCCTCGTTGCCAATCGATCTCCACTGGTCCCCGATTGCCGGAGATCTGGACGTTGGCGCCGATCGTACCGTCTGCGTTGCGGAGCGCCGGTCGCGGGAGTCGAACCATCAAGCGCATGGTCTTATAGTAGAGCCCGCCCGAGGAGGTGATGTTGCTTCCGGTCTTCCGATAGAGCAGCCACAGACGGGAGACGGTGGGCCGCCTTGCGCCCTGAAACCCGCTTCGGACCGAGTCCGCTTCCGTAATCCGACGCGGGTTGTCGGAGAGATCGAGCAGCGCGACCGGGCCTGTATTGGCGCCGGTGGCGGCTATCGCCGGTTGAGAAGCGAATCCCGGGTCTGCAGCCCAGCCTGCCGGAACCGTAACAGCCCCGGTTTCGGAGCGGGTCACGTTGAGTCGTAGCGTCTGGGGTATGTAGGAGGCCCGCACCGCATCGTTGATCCTGGGCGCGATATCCGGGAAGGTGACCGTGCCCGCTTGAGGATCGACAATGAGCCGCCCGCCCAGAGTCGAGTTGAAATAGAGCTTGCCGGTCGGCGCATCGAAGGTCGGTGCGCCCGGGTTCACCCGGACGCCGTTGACGGTGATCTCAATATACGGGCTGTTGCCGCTGCCGTCGACGAAGGCGCCGTTTGCCGGGTTCCGATATTGCCATGCGACATCTCGCGCCGACCAGGTCTGCGAAGCGCCGTCCCGCGCCAGCAGCTCATTCGTCACCGGGGCGAACGGCACCACGGCGCTGCCCGGCCGGCCCTGGGCGAGCTCGCGAAGCAGGTACCGGGTCATGAACGTCTCCGGTTGACCCCGGTCGCCGAACGCTCCGGTATAGACGACGTCGACATGCGTGATCACCGACGCGGCGCGTTGATCGAGGTTCAATCGTCGGGGAATGGGCGTCGGGTTCGCGAGGCCCTGGAGGCCGCCGGGTGTTGGCAGAGCGAGGTCTCCGGTCCATGCGCCCGCATTGAGCATCCCGCGCGGATTGCGTGCGGGATCGAACGTATTGACGTTGTAATAGAGTCGCGTTCGTCCCGCGGCTCCGCCATACCAGAACACCAGCCCGGTGCCGTCGATAACCAGCGGCCGCGCCCCCTGCTTCTGCAGGCTCGGGTCGTTGGGGAACGAGTACGGAGCCATACCCGGCGCCGAGGCTAGGTCCGGGATGTAGGCGCCGTTGGATTGCCGGATCACGGGAAGGTAGAAAGTGCGAGCATCGAGCGCAACGCCGCCGCCGGGCCCTGCCGTCTTATGCACCGCACCCTGCCAGAACATCCATAGGTCGGCGCTGCGGCCGGTCGGGGACTGATCTCGCACGAGCCCCGGAGAACCGTAGACCACGAGCGGCTGCCCGGCCGCATTCGTGATCGGATTGCCTTTGACCAGCTGGGTTGTATCGGGCCCGACGACATCGGTCGCTTCAGCCGGGAAGAGCGTGCGGACAAGCGACAGCGCCGGGAACGGCGCTGCGACGCCGAGCGGGCTCCACCACTGTGCGGGCCATGCGCTGAACATGTCGATGCGCCACCCGAACAGCGGCGGAGCCTGCGCGCCGAAGCCTCCGGCCGGGTCGAAGACGGTACTGCCGCCTGAAAGCTGAGCATAGGCCAACCGCCACGGCACGTCGGGCGTCGTCGGTCCGGCGGCAAAGCCGTCGGGCCGATTGCTGGACCATGCGAGGAGTAAGGCGGTATTGGCCGGACCGCCGGGACCCGCGGAATGGAACACCGCCGTCGGCATGAAGTTGGCCCCAAAGGCCGCCGCAGCCGGGTTCTGGGCGGTGGGCGCCCGCAGATCGACCTGCGGGAAGGTGCCGTCGGTCTGTATCCGAGGTGCGCCGGCGATGGGTTCGATGGTCGCGCTGTTGGTCAATCGCGCTTCTCGGACCTGGATCTTGAGGGTGAACGGGTTCTGAACCATAGCCTCGGCGGCCACGCTCATCGATCGCTGCCGATCTGCAGGATCCTGATAGGTACGATAATCGGGCATGCCGTTGTTATCGACGGCTGCGGCGATGGGGCTTGCCGCGCCGTGAACGTAGGCCAACCACTGCCGCCATTGAACCGGATAGTTGTCCTCAAACACATAGACCGGGGCCGTGTAGGTCCCGACCGGCGTTCCGAGGGGCGGAGCGATACCGATGCGGGGCCGCACATCCCGGCCCATTGCCTTCATGCCGGCCAGGAGCCCGAACGGATCTCCATGGGCGACGTCCGGGATCGAGAGGACCGTCGGCCCGCTATCACCGGGCAGCGGCTTATGGAGTGTCGGCCGCATGTTTCGGCCCGGTATCCAGCCGAGCGCGTTGCCGGCGCGAATATAGGGATTGCCCGGTTCGAGGTCCGGCCGAAACGGCGTGAAGCCCGGAGCAAACTTCAGATCGAACGGCCAGACATTTACGGAATCCACCATAATCCCGCCGGTGTTGCCGTGATCGAGTGACGAAACGATCCCATAGTTGGATCCTGGTCCGAGCCCCAGATTAAACGGCATCGGCAGCCCGACGCTCAACAAAGGCGAGTTGAGCTGCCACGCCATCGGCAGGTCGAAGGGATGTCCCGCGGGCACACCCGTCACCAGCATCCCCTGACTATCGTAGACCGGCAGGGTCGGGCTCACCTGATCACTGCTGAGCCGCGACCAGGAGCCCGGATAGGCCCACGCATCGGGCGCGTTGCCGGCCAGTTTGGCCACGCGCGGATTGACCAGATTTACGTTGCCCGTGTTCTTGATCGTAAACGGCGCGAACAGCGCTGGGCCGCCCGTCGTATCGAACGGGTTGACCGCGTTCAGCCACGGTCCCATGTAGCTGGGGCTGAACGGAATGCCCGGGACATAGCCTGCGGAATGCGGGACCTTGCCCAGGTCAATCGTCTCCTCCTCCGCACGCATCGAGAGATCGGGCGGCACTGCAACGCCCGTCGCAAACTGCCGATACACCTCTTCGCGGACGGTCTGGGTCACCCGTGAGGCGCGGGATTGGATCGCCGAACCCTGATATCGCCCATCCCCGTTGCTGTCCACATATACGACAACGCCGCCGTAGTAGCCGGCGCTCGGCGCGAGCGTTCCCGCCGGCGCCTCAGCCGGAGTCTGGGGCGGCCGCCCCAGGTGGATCAGCATCGGAGCGGCGAGACCCGGCAGCTGGCCTGCGGCGTTGTATGCGCCGTTGTTCACGTCGAAGTAGGCGAGGTTGACGTTGGCTGGCTGGTAGCGGGGCACGCGTACGCTGAGATCGATCGGCACATAGCGCAGAGAGCCGTCCGGCGCCTTGTTGGGGATCGTGCCGCCGCCGGCGGCAATGTCGATGCCGGCGATCCTCAGACTGGCTGCGGATCGGTCGATATCGGGATAATCGGGAGAGGTGTTCGGCACCGTGATCGGGAATGTCTCCCACGGCAGGGGGTTCATGACGTTGCCGGTGGGATCTGATCCGGATCGATTCCAGCCCCACTGGAGGCCTCGCCGTTCCACCCGAATATTGTTGAGACGCTGGTTCAGCTTATACAGGTTGGAGCGGTCCGCGATGAGGAGCGCCTCGGTGCGCCGTCCCTGAGCATCAACACCCAGATAGGAGCTGGAGCCGCCGTGACCGATCATGCCGATCGGAGCCGCGAGGTCCTTTCTCGGAGCGTTCCCGGCTGGCAGATTGTAGCGGTCATTGCCGTTCGCGAGGACCTCCTGTGCGGCAGTCGCGTTCGGCACGCGCCCGGTCCAGCCGATGGAGTTCAGCACATTGGGTCCGATCTGATTCCCCGTCGGCACGGCGCGAGTAGACAGCGCCAGCGGATGGGCGATCGCGATCTCTTTCCGGGTCGTCACCTTCAGCGCGGAGGCGAGGCCGCCGTCGAGATCATAAGGATCGGCTTCGTTCTTGTCGATGGTGGCCTGTCCGGCGATGAGCTGCAGTGATGTCGCGAGGGTGCCGTCACTCTGCGCCAGCTGGGCCTGCGCCAGGACTGTATAGCGTCGCCCAGGTGTCTGGGGATCGGCGGAACTCCCTCGCCCCAGAGGAAAGGCGACCTTGGCGACCCATGGATAGTACTGCGTCCCGGCCGGATACGGCGGGCTCGGCGGAACAGGGGGAGCCGGGGCAGCGTAATCCCGGACCGCGCCCACGGTCATCGGCGGGCGGGATTGCCCGATCCCGAAGAGACGGAACGTCACCGTCGGCAGCGGCGCGTTCGCGGCATTGGTCGCAACGACGCCCCACGCGGCCGCATATACCGTGTCGCCCCATTCATAGACGACGAGCCTGTCGGGGTTCGTCAGCGTGTACTGCACTTCATGGTTGACGTTCCACTCGGAGATCGGCGAGAGCTTGTCGGCGGCGTCCTGCGGCTGACCGAAGCGCCCGTAGGCGACCGGTATCCCCTTGCCCGGCGGTGCGTCGCCCGGGCCATACCAGAGCTCGACCAGCTTCATGCTCATCTCAGTCTCGTCGGGATCGTCGCTCCAGTCCGGTTCGTCGGGCGTCACCATGCCCAGCCCGGCCGGGTCTGCGGCGGTCCGTGCGCGCCAGTAGGCGCGCATCTGGCCATTCGCCTCGCCCGTATCCCGATTGCCTTCGTCTCCCACGAACATCCAGCTGTTGGCCAGTGTCGCGTCCGCACCCCGCTGAGCTGTCGATGTTGGATAGACGATCGGGTCCGGCAGCGGGCCGTTGACGCCCATACCCGACAGGGGCACTCGCCCCACCTGACCGTCCGTGATCGACCACATCAGATCGCCGGCGTTCAGCCGCCCCTGGCTGACGGCCGAAACCGCAGTCACACCGCCGGTATCGAGGGGCAGGATGAGGCCGGGGAAGCTATCGCCGGTGAAGACATCCTGATACCAGGTCTGCGGAGGCATATGGTCGAGATAGGTGACGCTCGCCCGGGTCGAACCTCGGGACCAGCTCTCGAAGAGGAGTCCTCCTGCGGCGGGATTGCCAGTTCGAGAGGCGTCCAGCGCGAAGATTCGGCCGTCCGCGTTGGCGACAAACGCCACTTCCTTGCCGCCATTCAGCTGTACACCTGCGCTGTTGCTCACCGTATTGAGCCATGCCGGCGCCGTGAACGCCGTCGTTACGGCGGCCGCATCGCCGGTCTTGTCCGGGTTGGCGGGCGCCGTCGCATAGGGATAGGTCCACTCGGCGATCAGTCGTCCCGCCCCGTCCTTCGGCTGTCCCGATGCGGCAGCCGGAGCCTTGATGCAGTAGACACGGCCGCCCGCGGAGAAGATGTAGTTCCCCGTGCCGGTGAGCGCCCCCGGCTGGACGATCGGTTCCAGGGCGGTCGTGGATTCGGGCCATTGCCATATGGCTTTACCGTCATTGGCCGCATTCGAGATCCGTACGCGGCGATCCAGCGTTTGGAGGTCAACGGCATAGACATGGCCATCACCGGCGCCGGAGATCACCCGTGAGACACGATGATTCGCGTCCAGCGTGACCACCGTAGGCGAGGCCGCAAAGGATACTCTGCTCGGATCATCGGTGTACCCCGCGAAACTGCCGTCCGGAAGGAGGCTGCCCCCCTTGCTGAGCCACTTATCCCGCGCCACGGTGGGCCAGGTCATCAGCCGTCGCGTCGTGCCAGGTATGCCGGGAGTATCGGACTGGCCGGGCGTTCCCGGACCGGTGGCAATCGTCGCAGCGAATGGCTCACCGGCGCCGTCGGTTCGGCCCGCCGGATCGAAGGCATAGAGGCGGCCATTCTGATTGCCGACGAGGATCAGCGGGATACGGACCACGTTGGGAGCCGCACCCTGCTCGATCTCGACATAGACCGGTGAGGAGAGGAACGCGCCGAGGTCGGGAGCCTTGTTGACCAGAGTGAAGGGACCATTCGGGTTGCCTGCCGCCCTTGAGGGGAGTAGATCGGCGTCAATCCCCTGCGTTGTACGGTTGTTCTCCGGGTCCGCGAAGCAGTTCGGATCGTCCTGAGGTCCATCGAATAGGCCGTTGTTGTTGAGGTCTCCGGCCGGATCGGGATTGCTGAGGCTGGGGTAGACCCAGTAGGCCGTGGTCAGGGTGCTTTTTGGCGCCGGCCCGACAGGATCGGCGCCGATGGCGTCGAGAGCCCACAGGTGGCCGTCGGTGGTGCCGAAATAGACAACCTGGCGGGTGGTCCCGGAGGGCCAGCGGACCGAGGCGACGAGCGGTGAGGCGACGACGCTGTTGGGCGTCTGAGACTCAGGCACAAACCGAATGGCGTCTGCAAAGAGGATCCGCGAGGCGTCTTCCGCGACGTCCTCGGAAGATTCGTTGCTGAGGACCACCTCACAACGCTGCGACGATCCATCGGGGCTGAGCTTGAACCGGATGCCCGTCGCGAGGAGGCGCCACATGCCGGCCCTAGCCATGCCGTCGGCCGTATTGCGCTGGTCGAGGCGAACGTCCACGCCGCCGTCCTCGGTGTCCATGTGATAGCGCGCATACCGGGCCGGTTTGGTGGCAACGGAGCCTGCGGGCAGGTAGACATAGACCGAGAAGGTCTGCGGCGTCGGCCCCTTAACCGGTATGTCCGCCGCCCATCGGGCTTCGAGCGTATTCGTTGCGGCGACGGGCGTCCAGCGATACTGCACGCCGTAGGGTTCCTGCGCCGGATCCGGTTCATTGGTCCAGACCGGCGGCGAAGGAACCGGGGATGTCACGGTGAACCCGCTCGCTGGTGCGTCGACATCGTCGATGGTGGTGGGGACGATCGGCAGAGATCTGGTTGGATACCGCCATCGAAGTCGACCATAGGAGCCGTTGGCCGGCGCCACGGGATCGACCCGATCTTCGAGGCAATAGAAGACGGCGGAGCGAACGCTCGTCGTTACGTCCGCCACCAGCGGGTTGGTGACCGGATTATCGGTTGTAGCCGGTCGGGTTGGATTCAGCGGTATGCCCCGGAATCCGATGGCCTGTGTGAAGTGCGCCGCCGTCGGGAACAGGATCTGCGGCCCGGTGGTTTCGTCCCGGCCGAAGTAGGTCAGCTGGGTATGGGCAACGGAGGTATCGGCGCCCGGAGGGAATACGGCGCTGACGGCCGGCGCGTTGATCTCGCCCCGCAGCGCCTCCGGCACGAGCCGCACCGCATCCGCCGTAATGACCGGTTTGTACGGATAGCGATCGGCATCGTTGACATCTTCGGGCACGACCGTGTAGAGCGTCACTCGGATCGGGTTCGTTCCGTCGTACGGGAAGTAGCGGTCATCGCTCGCGTCGGTCCTGATCCGCAGCCAGAACCCTCCGGTCTGTCCCGTATCGAGCATGAAGATCCGGCTTGTCGCCGGATCGTTGACATCGGCGCCCCAGCTCACGCGCACGAAGGCGTGGTCGGCGTTGGGATGAGCGCGAAGGTCGCCGTTCCCATCGGCGATGAACGTGCCGCTGGCCGGGAAGCGGAGGTAGACCGCGTACCGGAGGCCCGATTTGAGCGGCGTGCCACCCACATCCATCGTGCCCTGCAAGGTGCCAGCCGGATAGGCGGCGCCGAAGCTCCAGCGCGCGTAGTTGGCCGAGTTCCGGAGCTGCCGCTCGATCAGACCGTAGAGGGTCACGAGCTGTCCGGGATTGTCAGGATCGGGCACCGGCGCGACGTCGAGGTTCGGTAAGCCGGCCAGCACGTCGAGACCTACCGTCCCTAGAAAGGAGTTGACCTCGGCGAAGTGATGGACGTAATCGCCCAGTTTGGCGTAATCGGCGTCGCTGGGAGGCCAGGCGCCAGCAGCGCGTGAACTTGCTGCCGGCCATGTCCACGTTCCTGCAACCTCGAAGGACTGACCCGTCGGGGAAGGGCCGGGCGTCGGCAGCGTTGTGTTGTCCGTCACGATCTCGGCGGGCATATCGCGCGAAGCCGGCCAGACCCACGTCGGGCCAAGCTGTCGATTGAGCGTATGATTGAGGCCCGGATCGCCGTTATGGCCCTCACGGGCGGGTGTGCCGCGGTGCCGCACCCAGTCGCGGTCCGTGTACTGCGCCCTGGCAGGCGTCAGCGCCCACAGCGCCAGCGGCACGACGAGCGTTGTGATCCGCAGGGCTGCGGAGTATCGGAAGTGTCTATTGCGATTACCTTGCTTCATATCCAGGGCCCTTCATCAGTCCTGTTGCCGATGCGTTCGGCGTACGCGGTCATCAATGTCATCTCCTCGGCCGCACTGGGAACCGATCCCGGAGCGGTGCGCCAGCGGTCGATCCGCCTAGAGCGGTCTATCCGCGAAGGCTGGCTGTCGCAGCAGGGAACTGGCCGTACCCCGTTCCCGATCGCCGATCGTACGCCGGATGGCGCCGGGCGGGTCTCCCAGGAAGCCGACATTCGAGTCGCCCACGCGATGCAGCACCGAGAACGGCGGTCGAGGCACGCTCTCCGCAGGCGCCCGGCGGATGATGCTCCCGCGAGCCATCTGCTGCGTGACGCCGTTGATGACATAGGTGCCGCCATCATTCGGCCATAGAAAACCGCCCAGAGGGCTGGGGATGACGCTGAAGTCCGCAACATACCCATGGCCCGCTCCGAAATGGAAGCCCGACGGCTTGATCGTAAACACCTCTCCCTGGAACTCGCCGCTGCTCACGACGTTCACGGCGTTGCCGAAGACGCCGGGGAAGTCCTCGCCGCTGAACTTATTCGCGATGAGAAACTGCCGCAGCGCCGGGAATAGCGGGTTCTCTGCAGACGCGGCCAGTCGGGTCACGCTCGACGCCTGGAGGCGCTTGCCGGACATCGCGAAATAATCATCGGCGGTGAGGAGCCATTCCACATCGAGGATCGGCTCGATATAGGGAGGTGCGTTGCCGCCGTGGTTGATGAAGTTCAGCCGGACCTGATAGACACCGTTGGCATCCGCGAGAAGGAACTTCGTCACGACGTTGCCCGCTTCCACCTCTTTGAACGACGAGAACCATGTCGGATTCAGGATCGGCTGTACCCGCGTTGTCAGCCCGCCCCCCGTATCCACAGGGATGCGGAGGTTGGCGACGACTGCCAGCGGATCGCCGGTCTCCTTCAGGATAGCCACAGAGCCGCCGCCGGTCTCAGACGTCTCGCCGGAACCGAGCGTTGCAGCCAGAGGCATGTTCGGATCGACCATGCGGGCGTTGCTGACGGTGGCGATCGTGAGATAGCGGAGGTCAAGCGGCGGCGCACCGGGATCATACGGGTTCTCACGCCAATAGGACGGCGCCGCGGGCAGCTCCTGGTTGCGCATGATGATCCGCTGAACCGCCCGATATCGGTACCGTTTGCCCAGCCGCGCCAGGGTGCTGCTGACGTAGTTCAACTGGCGGAGCATCACCGGCTGACCCGCTGAGTTATAGACGTCGATGACCTCGATCACCCGGAAGTTGCCCGAATCGGCGATCAGATAATGACTGACGTAGCCAGGGCCGGAATAGTTGTAGGGACCGCCCGAGATCGTGAGATTCGGCTGATACTCGGTCCAGTAGGAGCAGTCGGTCGGCTCGTTCAGCGCGAGCGGATCGCCCGGACGAAGGAGGCCCTTGTAGTCATCCTGAATGCGGCTGACCTCCCACTTGGCATAACCGCCTCGATCGATGGATACGACCCTGTTATTGCCGGTATCGACCACCAGGGTATCCCCTCCCGGCAGTCGGCGCGCCACCGAGGGCCGCTGGAAGGGAACCTTCTGGCCCGTCGGCAGTCCGGTTCCGATAATGGGGTTGCCGGGATCGGTATAGTCCGTCAGCGGACCGTTGGCGATATCGAAGGTTCGGGTTCCGTCACAGGTCCATACCGCTTCGGCCGCCGAGTTCACTTCGATGAGCCGATTCGCATCTGCGACCAGGGTGATCGTATCCTCGAGCGCAAACGTGCCTGCGCTGGTAGCGACACCGAGGACTCCGCCGAACGTCGAAGGCGGGGCGATCACGGCGGCGGGCAGGGCTCCTGAACCGGCGACCGCAAGCGGCGGGGATTGCCAGCGTATCGGCGCTTCGGCTCCGTTGGTCTGATACTCCGGATTCCGTGCGGTTGGATCGGCGTCAACGGACACAACGGATCCATCGGTCAGGCCGACCCAGACGGCATCGCCCAGGACGGCCGGTGAGGACGCGGCCTGCCCGGGCAGTACGCTGAACCACAGGAGGTTATCGACATGGTCCGGTCCGCCTCGGCGTACGCCATCGGCATCCGACCTGCTCGGCACCGTCACGAGCTCCGGCCCGTTGCCGATCTGGACCACGAAGGGCGCCGAGGCGGTTGCGTACGCGGCGGCAATCGCGCCGGGTGGGGCCATCGCGAGGATCCGAACGGTCCCGCTCGCGTGATCGATATCCAGCTGACCGCCAGCCAGCTCGACCCAGGCGTTCGGCTGGGCGCTCCGATCGACGAACAGATTGGGCTGTCGAACCCGGACTCTCGTGCCGGGATCGACCGGCGTATTCAGGCGAAGGATGAACTCCTGGCGGGCGTTGAAGGCGAGCAGGGCTGAGACCGGCCCCCCTGCACTCGATACCCCCGTCGCGACGGCATAGATGGTGTCGCCATGGATCGCCGGCGTCCCGATGAAGCGCATTTGCAGCAAGTAATCGCCGCTGGAGCGTCGAAGTCGGGGAGCGATCTTGACGGTTTGACCGTTGACGGGCATCTCGAACGCGTCGTAGAGGGCGTAGGTCCAGGGCACCCGGCTGGCATTGGACGCCTGCTCATGGGCGGCGATGAGCGTCGATCGCCCGGGATAGCCAGCCGCATCGTTGGACGCTCGCGCCGTGAAGTAGAGGTTCCCCTGGCGCGACAACGCTGCAGAGCCGGTGATTCGGTTGTTCGTGTCCGTCGGATCCGGCGCGATGAAGACCGAACGGGCGTTGACCTTCGGTTTAGGTCCGCCTGGATCGGGCGGCGCTACAGGATCGGGCGCCCAATCATAGGTATAGTCGGCGTAGAAGGTCACGCCCTCCTGGCCCGGGGTCACCGTCCGGGGACCAGGCCGCGAGCCGTCGGGCCGTTCAATATTGGTGATGGTGATCTGGGGACCGATCTGAACCCGCGCTTCGCCCTGCTCGAATCTCTCATGCCATTGATCGTTGCCGGGAGGACTGGCAATCGTATAATCAAGCTCGCGGGAGCCGTACGATCCGTCTGCAGGATCGCGATACACGCAGACCACCCGGGGTCTGAGGCTCGCGTTGAACCCGGCGCCGAGATAGATGTACCACGGCACACGGGCGCGGCTTCGGAACACGCGGTCCGGGATCGAGACGGCGTTCAACGGCTCGCCCCGGACCCCGAAGGGAATGCCGCGAACCGACGCCGGCTGGCCCATCCTCGGGTTGACGTTGATGAACACCATCCGATCCGTCGCGCCGGTCAGGTCATCGTGCACGTCGCCAACCGAAGGCGCACTCGCGATCGCTTCGGTTCCCGGCACATCGGGAACCAGCCCCTCGTTGGTTCCGGCCGGACGGCCTATATGGAACGGACTGCCGCCGGTCGCGGCGTCGATGGCAAGGACACGACCGCCGCCCAGTGTATTCACCACGGTGAAGATAACACCCTCGTTGAAGGCTGCGGCCGGGATCGGGTCCATCGGTCCGAGCGCATAGGGCACGGCGCCGGTGTTCGCCGGCGGGACGAACCAATCGACCCGAGTGAAATCCGCAGCGCCGACGTACTGCACGCCGTTGACGGTCTTCAACGTATGGGGGAGCGCCCGCACGGCGACAATCGTCCCATCGGACAGCGTCACCACGACCAGCTCGCGGTTCGGCGAGGTCAGCAGGCCGGCAGCCGCAGGCGGGTTCGTATCGAAGAACTCGATCACCGTGGGTGTCGATGCCCCGGTCAACGGTGATGAGGCGAAGGCCGAGAGATCGAGGGCCCACACGCAATCGTACGACGCCCCGAGGTTATAGTCGACGAGACCGTCATCCGGATTGCCGTCACCGTCCAGATCCTGCGCGGGATTCGTATCGAAGCACCTGAGGACCAGGTCGCCGCCGACCGCATACATGCAGCCCCGGAGATAGGCCGCCCCGCCGACCCGCGTCGGTCCGGCGCCCGGTGCGCTCCATTTCTCGTCGACTGTGGCAGCCACGCCTTCGAACGAAGCGCCGGTCCGCCGCGCATTGGCCTGAGCCGTGCGATGGGAAACCGCCCACGAGACGAGGTTGTAGACGAACTTCAGGTCCTGCGGTTTGGCGGCCAGAATGTTCGCGCCGCTGATGGCGCCGCAGTTGCCGCCGTAGCCGCCCTGCACGCCCCCGACATAATCGTTGATCGCACAGCCGCTGTCCTGAGCGCTGAGGACGATCTTGCCGGAGCCGACCGCGCCCGCGAGGACGTAGGGCCGCCAGTTGGCGTTCGCTTCGCCGCCCGGTCCAGCCGCGAACCCTCGGGTATTCCAGACCACGGGCACGAGGGTCTCTTTGCCCGGCGGATTGTATTCGTTCCGGCCTGCGGCTCCATCGTAGTAGGAAGGATCGGTGGGATCGTACGGGTTGTAGATGTACCATCCTCCGACGTTCTTATCCCCCAGCGTCCGGACTTCTTCCGGCGTCAGCCCATAGGGCTGGCACACGAGAGGGTGGTTCGGTGTGCCGATCACGGCCCCGGCCTGACCGCCGCCTCCTCCACCGCCGCCGCCCGTATGCCACTGGGCATCGAAGAAGAACGGCGCCGAACGGTGGAACGTGAAGCCGCCGCATTGCTCGACCCACAGGGCGCCGCCGCTTTCCATGTAGACGCGGAGCTTCTCACGGACATCGACGGGGAGTACGACGTTCGGCTTGTGGGTGTGGAGGTACAGCAGATCGTACTGCTGCAGGTCCTGAGCGGAGAGCGCGTCGATATTGACTTCCCAGTAGGCCCCCATGTTCTTGGAGACCTGCGCGCCCACTTTGAAGATCGCAGAAAGGGCGTTGCCCGGGATGAAAGCCGGATCGGAGCCGCGCGTGCGACTGCGCCAACGCTCGTAGATATCGCCGGTCAGGATCGACGGCGCGAGGGGGTTGACGAACTCCAGACCGACGGGCTTCAGATCCGTTCGCGCATCGAGAACGTAGAAGACGTGGGGATCGGGATTTTCCGAACCCTGGCCTCCGGTCATATTGAGCGCCCGGGTCGCTATGATCCCAACCCGTACCTGTCTGCGCTGTGACGCGTAGTTCTGGGAATCGGCCACGCACGCAGCGCCCCAGACGCCCATCAGCGCCCCCAGCGCCAGCGTAATCCTATGGTGTATCCTCGGTCTCATCGCCGTTCGTCCCATTCCCACCCTGCGTCTGACATCGGCCGTTATCGGTCTTCGCCGAAGTAGACGAAGCCCGGACATACCGGCAGTCTCGGGAGCGGCGGCAGGGCGCGCCCGAGATCGTCCTGCCTCAGGCTGCCGCCTGCGACATGAGCCCAGCCGCCAAGCCGGTAATAGGTCCCGCCGCCAGGGTTGTAGTTGCTGTATGGGGCTCCCAGTGCCGGATCATAGATCATGCGCAGGCCGCGGGTGATGCCGGCCGCACGCTCGATCTGAGCGCGATGGTCGTTCGCCGCCGGATTCCCGATCGACAGCCCGACATCGGTGGCAAAGAGATGCTCTGTTGGAACCTCGGAGGGCGTCGTCGACGTCGGGCTCAGGCCGGTCGAACCGTACCGCTGCGGGATGTAGCCCCACAGCTGCATCCAGGCCGCCTGATCGGAGATCGATGCCGTACGATTCTCGGAGATGGCGCCGACGATGGTGATCCTGCAATCGATGGGTTCACCGTAGAAGGGGACCTCATCCGCCGTACCCTGAGGCCTCAGCATGCTGCC
This sequence comes from Chthonomonadales bacterium, assembly GCA_013360745.1. Lineage (GTDB taxonomy): Bacteria > Armatimonadota > Chthonomonadetes > Chthonomonadales > CAJBBX01 > JABWBA01. The sequence continues at coordinate 18,997 of JABWBA010000040.1, forward strand.
CTGCCCCGCGCCCGAAGCCGCATGACGGCGAACCGCCGCATCCCGGGTATCAGACGGATCGACATTGAACGGATAGCCGGGGATGATAAAGAACGAACCGTTCTGCGCATAGATCAACGCTTCGATCCGAACGTCCATGGGCACTACGGCGGCGCGCGAGAACAGATAATCCTGCGTTCCGGAGCCGCTGGTGAAGTTCGGATCCACGATCGGCCGGATCGTATTCACGACGCCTGGAGCCGTGAAGAGCGAATAGGAGGTCCCGCCAAACGGGAACGCGAAGCCCCGCTGCTCGAACAGGTCGACGCCAGCCAGCGAACCGTTGTACATTGGATACACCGCGGGAGGCACGGGCGGGTTCGCCACGGCATTGAACCGGTAATAGGCATCGGCCGGCGCTGCGGGGGGGAAGGACTCGTTCACCGCCAGGTTCAAATAGGTCACGCCGGGGGGCGCTCCGTGGCGCAGGAGAAGGTACGGTCCGCCGTTGAGCGTATAGGCCGATGGATCATCGCCGAACATGAAGTCGAGCGTGAACGGGGGCGTCGCGGCGGCTTCGCCGACGTTGATGTTCGTATGGTACGGCGGGATCTCGTCCTGATTGCTCGCAGCAAACTGCATCGCCTTATTGGGCGCCATGAACATCGTGGTGTTGACGACGACATACTCATGCGCCAGCAGGGCGATCATGGAGCCTGCGTTCTTATCGGCGTTCGGGCCTGTGGCCGCCTCTCGGACGATGCTCCCCTCGATATAGATGTTGCGGCCCGATACGAGGGAGATCGCCGGCGGATTGACGGCATCCCGGATCGCCGCCGGAGTCATGCCATCGGTATCCCCCGCCTCCTGACGAATCGGAATGTTCGCCACGGATGGGAGAAGTCCGCGGACCCGCACATTGCCTTCCGCATAGAGCACGCCGTTGAACTCGGGCAGGAACCGGTTGATCTCCACATCGGTCATACCCTGATCCGTCGCGAGGAACTCCCGATACAGCGCGTTGTCGAGCTTCAGCACGGGGCGCTGGCCGGAACCTTTATAGATGAAGAAGGTGAAGACCTGCTCCCGCGTTCGGATACGACCGGACGGGTCCACCCACATCGCATCGCTCACATCCCGCACGATCCGGAATCCGGGCTGGCGCACGAAGCTTCCCGGGATCGGTGCGCCGGTCGTCGTCCGCTCCTGGACGATCGGATAGCCGAACTCGATATATGCCGCCGGCGGAATATAGTAGGGGCCGTTCCAATAGGCGCTCGATCCGGGTCGAAGCCACACGGACCGGAGGGATTGCCCTCCGCTGACCGCGGTCGTCTCCAGCTCTCGGCTCCGCGGGTTGTTGATGTAGACGCCCGAGCCCAGCCCGATCCGGCCCGTGTTCACCCAGCCGGGCCGCGACAGCCGGCGGAGCGAGCGGCCCGAGTCCCTGGTCAGCGCGAGGTAGCGGCTCACTCCCGAAGCAGGATCGGCCGCCTCGAGGCTGGGCGGATCCAGCCGGCTGATGCTCCTGGCGTAGCCGTTGACATCCGGCCCCATCGAGGCATCGCGCAACAGGCCGCCGTAGGTCGTGAAGGTCGGGGCGTCGCTCGGCAGGATGGCGGGCAGTCCCGCGCCTGAGCCAAAGGGCGCCGGCAGCGGCTCCGCGTTGCTGTTGGTTGCGCCAAGGTCGTTGATGCGTGCGGTCTGACGGGCAGGATCGTTCGGATCGCCCGGTTCGACCTTCACCTTACCGGCCACATAGACCGTTTCGTGATTGCCGGGGTTCAGGGCAAGGGTGACGTTGTTCAACAGATGCAGGTCGCCGTTGATGTACATCGGCGCTCCGGGGAGGGAATAGCCTGCTGGAGGACCGCCCATCCCGGCTGCGCGGACGGGCATACCGCCCAGCTGCATCCAGGCCGGTACGCCGATCGGAGGCATGCCGATGGCGGCCTCGAACTTGCTCTCCCGATCACGATTGGTCACGTAACGGAGGTAATCCGTCAACCCGATCGCCTTGTAGGCGACCCGTCGGCGCATCAGTCGGGGCGCTGGCGAGTTCGTGAAGGTCGTCGGGTCCTGCGAATCGACGAATCCAGGTCGTCCAACGGCCTCGATACGAAGGTACTTGCCCGTTGGGTCCTGGGGATTCGGACTGAGCGATACGCGTACCAACGCACGGCCTCGGGCGAGCGACACCCGGGTGAAGGCGCCGGTTTCGAGCCAACGGCGGTCCGGATCGCGTGCATCGGTGAGGGGCGTCGGCTCGGGCCGCCAGTCCGCGCCTTCGGGGCTGGTCTCGAGGAAGTCACTCACGTAGCGGATGCCTCCGTCGGCCAGGGCCGCAGCGGCGATCGTCTCGCGGGACCGGCCGGCGCTCATCAAGTTGCGGGCTACGAGCCCCACGAACAGGCCGCCGATGAACAGCAGCACAAAGAGAGCGATGACGGCGACGAGGAGCGACTGGCCCTGTTCGCGCCGGCTGTATCGCCTCGTAGACATCTCGTCCGCTGGGTTCATCGTTCGTCCGTTCCTTACGTCACTTCGCCTGTTCATCTCTGGAGGTTCCGCACCCGGATCTTCTGGGTCAGCGTCGCCGTCTGCGGCTGGCCGGAGCGGGCCTCATACAGCTTGACGCTGACCGCCGCGGTCATCAGTTCCCGTGTCAGGTAGCTAGCCTTGACGATATCGGAGGCGCGATTGTTCTGGATCTGATACTGCACTTCGATGCAGACGCGATTGCCGTTGCCGTCGACGCTCTCGGGCAGGGCGTGTGGGGAGCCGGGCGCATCCTGAGCGCTGTTGAAGATCAGCGTACCGGCGCGCTGAATCGTCCGAAGCATCGCCTGCACCCTCGGGTCTGGGTCCGTGATGCTGAGGTTCGCATTGGGAATATCCGAGTAGTTGATGAGATACTCATTGGGTCCGAGCTTGCGCGGGTCCGTATTGCGGGGCGCCCGCGTATAGGCGATCGGCTGTCCATAATGGTTTCCGGGTCTCATATCCGGCCCCACGACGGTCTCCGATCCCGGCACGATGCGCGCCTCGGGTATGCGCCCCAGTGCGGGAGTCGGGTCCGACGGATTATCCGCGGGGACCATCCCCGTCGGGTTCTCCTGCGCGTCGAACGGGAGCAGCGACACGGTCCGATAGGCGTTGAGGGCGTTACCGGCAACCCCGCTGACATGAGCATATTCGGCGTTCGCCTGGGCCGGATCGATGCGGCTGGGCGCGCCCGCGCCTCCCTGGGTGATGGTGTGCGGGAAGGCGAAGCTCAGGACGCCGCGCCGTTCATCGACGGTGAACAGCAGAAACCGACCGGCGTTCATGACGGCGGGCAACGCCGACGGCTGGGCAGGATAGAAACCCGTATCCTCGACGCTGACTACCGTACCGGTGCCGGTGTCGAACGTGACGAATCGGGCGGTCCGATCCGGCACGCCATCCCAGTAGAAGTAGCGCAGCTGCGTCGCTCCTAGCCCTCCGCGATATACATAGACACCGAACGGCACGGCCCAGTGGCCATAGGATTGGACTTCGGAGCTCGGGGCGACGTCGGGCGATTCCGCGGCCGTATCGTCCGTGGAGCTGGGCACACCCGGATCATTGCCCACATGCGTGGGCTGGAATCGAATCTCGGGCGTCACCCGCATACGGGGCAGGCCGTTGACGGTATCGTAGATCGGCGCTCCGTTCCGATCTCTGGAGGCGCTCACTAGATCGGCGGAATCGGGCGGGACCATCGTCCTGGCGATCGCCTTCCAGTTCTCGCTGTAGTTGATCTGGGAGTCCCCGTTGAGATCCCGCCAGCCGGCGACCGCAGCCGGAGCGACATCGTTATCATAGAAGAAGTTCGGATCGGCCAGAGCGGCGGCCAGTGTGCCGTAGCGCCCGATGTTGATGAGTCGAGTATCGATCTGTCCGTTCAGGGTATAGGGCGATAGGACGGCCCGATAGAGCAATACGGTGTTGTGCGCGTCGTTCCCAAGCGCATAGCCCCGCTTGTGCTCGTATTCATTAACATAGGGTTTGATCGGTCGGCCCGAGGTGCCGTGATCGGGATCTGCCATCGTACGGTTATCAGCGAGCCCCAGCCAGTACCGGTGGATGACCCGTCCCGGCGCCACGGGCAGCGCAAGCGGTCCCCGCGCCTCATCGACCGGCATCCCTGTGGTCGGATCGAGCGGTATGTTGGGATCGAGGTTGGGATTCTGATCATTGACGCGTGCCGGTGGGATGAGATCCAGCCGTGCGAAGGGCAGCGCCATCGGGACGGCTGGCAGCGCCCCCGGTCCCGCTGCCGCATCCGGAGTGGGCACCCAGAACGCGACGTCCTGACCCGTCGTATCGAGGATAAAGGCGCCGTCCGCGATATCCCGCTCCAGCTGTTCGGTGACGTGGCGGGCCGTATCCTGCGCAAGGACCTGTACTCGAGCGCGATTGGTCAGGTCGAATCCCTGGACCATTGGACCGAAGATGAGTCCGAGGAGAATGACGGTAATCGCCATCACCACGAGCATTTCCACGAGGGTAAATCCTCGTGTGGAGCGGATCTCGCCGACGTTGCAGGGGCTCATCGCATCGGTGCCTTAGTTCGAACTGCGCGTCAGGAAGGTATCAAGGTCGTTACGCCGCCACCGGAGGTTCGATACATTGGCTCCACCCGAACGGGTCACGCTGGAGCCGCCGTTCCAGACGACGCGCACTTTGAAGGAGAGTCCCTCGACTCCGCGAACCACCACGACCGGCTGATCCAGCGCCCATCCGACGGCCTGGTCGGTGACCGAGTGGTGATTATCCTGCAGATCCAGCCATGTCATCGGTCCGAAGCCGAGACTCTCGAACCCGGACGGATCGGCGTTGATCCGGTAGGTGCCGTTCGTCGCTTTACGGAGGGTAACCGTGTTGGTAAGGCTATTGAGGGAGTAGTACCAGAGCTCCCTGATGGAGACGGACTTGCCTGCCTCCATCAGCGGGAAGTACATGCGCGTGGCCTGCCCGCCGGAAGCGCCGCCGCCGAGGTAGAAATCGCCGTAGCCAAGATTGGATGTGTTGCCGATGGACATGGTATATTTCGACGCCGCCTTCTGGACCTGAACGCCCCAGTCGTTGTGCGCCTTATAGTAGAAGCGGAATACGGGCGATTCGTTCCGTGAGCGATACGCGTCGCCAAAGGCGTCGCTGAAGGTGACCATACCTTCACGGCAGTCCACCGTATAGGCCGAGGCGGGCACCTCTTCGCCCGTCGCAAGATTGTAGATAAGCACGGAGACTTGCGGCGCATCGGCGCTGCGCCAGATGCCCGTGTACTTGCGTTGATCGCTTTCGTATTCGCCGGCTTGCTTGATATTCTTCAGGGTCAGTCGGACCTTATACGGCGCGCTGCCCGGCAGAGAACGATCCTCACGGATGATATGCCAGTCCAGCACGTTGTAGTCGATCCGCGCCGTCAGGGGCGTGTTTCCGTAGGCCGAACGTTCGATATGATCCCGCCCGATAGGATTGAAGATCAGCACGCCCACCGTTGCGAACGGTGCGACCATTGCAGACCGCGGCAGCAGACTGTACTCGTACGGGTCGGAGGAGAAGCTGGGCGGATACGGCACGCGAACGAACGCCCGGGAGATCGTCTCGCTGCCGGGAACGATATCCCGCCCCTGGGGCGGATAGATCGGCTGCCAGACCGGATAGGGGGATGCCGCGACGCCGATCTGGGCTGCAGCGACCGTCATCACCTCGCCGCCCGCGCCATAATAGCTGTAGGTGACCTTGAAGACGCGATCGTACGGAGCCGCTGCGAAACCGACAAGGCCGCTATCGTAATCGATCGCATACTCGGTGTTGTTGCGCACATAGGGCCCGTTGGGGTCATCCGAGCTCTGGGCTCGACGCCGGAGCGGGGCGCCGGTTACGACGATGCTGTCGATCGGCACATTGTTGGCGTCCAGGCCCGGGTAGTCGAAGGCCGGTCCCGAGTTCAGCACGTATACGCTGCCACGAACGCCTCCGCCCAGTGGGGACGGATTCGGGATTCGGACGGTCTCTCCCCGGATCCATCGGATCCGGTTAATGCCCGAGACGTAGTAGGGATCGACTCCGGGTGGCGTCGACGAGGGTGTGCCGAGATCATCGGGGGTCACATCCTTGTCGACCCGTATGTAGTAGCCCGTTGGCGAACTCGCATCGGGAACGATGACCGCAGGCAGCACTGCATCCATCAGGGTTGCGGAGGCGGTCGAATACCGGCCGAGCTCCTGGGCCGCGAGACGCGACGCGAGCGTCCGCGCTTCGGTCTGCTTATTGATAAAGAACCCGACCGGGAACAGCCTCACCGCCGATAGGATGCCGATCGTGAGTACGACCATCACGACGAGCACCTCGATGAGTGAGATCCCCTGTTGGCTCGCGTTGCGTTTCATGCCCGCTTCATCCGCCTCTGACAGAGCTCGTTCCGATCAGTTCGCATAGACGTTGGGGCCCTGTCGCAGCATGCGCGCAACATCGATCTTTCGGGCCTTACCCGCAAGCGAGATAGCGATGACGGTGCCGGTGTTATAGGCAGCTTGATGCCATGTACAGTACGTCAGGAGCGTTGTATCCGAAGGCGGATTGGCGTACTTCAGTTGATTCGGAAGGTCGGTGAGCCCCTTGACACCGGTCCAGTCTGCGCTGTAGTGCCGATCATAGACGATCCAGCCGGATGGATGGCGTACTGCCTTGCCGTCGGCCCCGATTCGGGGTCCGATGTCATAGGAATCGCTCACATAGTAGTACCTGGGCTGCAGGTAGGCGCCGCCGACGCATGGATCGGAGGGATCGATATCCCAGTAGCAGTCGATCGTGCCGAAGCCGTCCGACGGACACCCTTTGGCTTTGAGGAATTCGCCGATCCACGCGGCATCCCAATAATAGGGCTGATTCGGATCCGCGGACTGGGTGTTCGGGAAGTAGGCGTAGGTCACCGCCGGACTGTCCGACGGGGTATCGGGGCAGCGGAACGTCGCCGTATCCTTGACTTGCTCCCGATACAGGTATCCGTTGATCATCTCGTCGGGGTTCACATAGTCACCGACGCCGACATACGGGATGTGCCGCGCCACGCCGCCCCCAGCGGTACAGCCGGGATCCGTCGAAGGGGTTTCTACGAAGCCCATGAGCGCCGGCGGAAACGCGCCTTCGTCCTCGTTGTAGACTCGGGCGGCTACATACATCTGGTGCAGTTTGGTCTGACAGTCGGCTGCCCGAGCCTGTTCCCGGACGGTGCCGGCCAGGGGGAAGATGATCGCCGCCAGCACCGAGATGATGGCGATGACTGTCAGCAGTTCGATGAGCGTGAAGCCCGATCTGCTCCGATACGGTTGTTCCATCCCAACATCCCCCCGTTTTCAGCACGCACGTTCCAGCGTGCCACACCGTCCTGTACGCTGTCGTCGGTGTACAGGCACGCGAGTTCCTATATCGACGCTATTGCGTCTGGCTATGTTCCCTGGCCAAAGCCCGCCCAGCCCAGATACCATGAAATCGCGGCATCGCCGAACACGATCGCAAGAAAAGCGCCGAGCACCATAAACGGCCCGAACGGCACCTGTGTCGGCGCCGGCACAAACTCATGGTCCTCGTCGTCGCCCGAATGCTCCCACCAGGCTACGACAGCCCTGGCCCATCCGATCCGGCATGCCGCCGCAGCCGAGATGATCAAATCGCTGAAGGTCAGATACAGCGCGGCCGCCGCCGCCATCACCGACCACGGGGTCGGCTCCGGCATCGTCCCATCGGCCGGCCCATCTGCCGATCCAGTCTCCGGAGTCTCCGCGGCCCGTGGATTGCCTCGGACCAGACACATCGCGCCGCCGATGACGGCCCCTGCGCCGATCGCGAACAGAAACGAGACAAGGGCCAGCGGGAGGGGCAGCATCGCTCCGATGGCGCGGGCGAGCTTCACGTCGCCGTCGCCCATGGCGTCCTTCCGAAACAGGGCCAGGCCCAGCGCCTGGATCGCGACGAAGACGCCGGCGCAGAGGACCGCTCCGCCCACGCTCCGCGGGAGCCAGCCCCAGTAGAGCTCATGGCCCGCTTTGCCCGTGGCAATGCCCCATGCATCCCGGCCGAAACCGGCGAACAGAGCCGCCGTATTGAGGCTGTCCGGGATGATATAGTGTTCGAGGTCAATCGCCAGCGCAGCCATCAATGCGGCCGCGAAGATGCAGTAGGCCGCGCCGTCGACGCCGGCGCCGAAGAGCCGGATCACTCCGGCAAAGGTCAATCCTGTGATCAGCTCCACCCAGAAGTAGCGCCATCGGATGGCTCCGTGACAGGTCCGACATCGAGCTCGGAGCGCCAGGAAGCTGATCAGCGGTATGTTCTCCCACCAGACGAGAGCGCGGTGGCAGTGGGGGCAGTGCGAACCGGGACTGACGACGGATTCGCCTCGCGGCATACGCCAGATCACGACATTGAGAAAGCTGCCGACGACCGCCCCGAAGGCGAACGCGAGGATGATCCACAGCGGATCCGCGGGTCCGGGCATCGTGCCGCCCTAAGCGTACCGTTCGGCGACGAACCAGGGGGACGCCGAACGGTTACGCGTTTCTACTGGTGAATGCACCGAGCCCTATTCGCTCGCGCCGGCCATGCTGTCGTCACCCGGCCCTGAGGTGAGGTTCTGAATCACCTGGATCAGGGGCATGAACATGGCGATCACGATGAATCCGACGCAGAAGCCCAGCAGGACGATCAGAACCGGTTCGATGGCGGAGGTCAGGCTCTGAAGGGTCGCGTCCACTTCCTGCTCGTAGAACTCTGCGATCTTGGAGAGCATCGTATCCAGAGCTCCCGATTCCTCGCCGATGGAGATCATATGCACGACCATGGGCGGGAACATGCCGCTCTTCTGCAGAGGATCGTTGATCCGATCCCCTTCGCGGATGCGGGCGCGAGCCTGCATGACCGCTTCTGCGATGATCCCATTCCCGACGGTACCGGCGACCGTCTCAAGCGCCTGTAGGATGGGGACGCCGGAGACCAGGAGCGTCCCGAGCGTTCGGGAGAAGCGCGCGAGGGCGATCTTGTGATGGAGCTTGCCGAAGACCGGCACCTTGAGCTTCACCCGGTCGATGACCCGCCTTCCGATCCGGGTCGTGCCAAAGTACTTTAGCGCCAGATAGGAGACGACGATGATGATCAGGCCCATCCACCACCGATTCTTGAGAAAGTCGCTGAAATCGACGAGAATCTGGGTCATCGCAGGGAGCTCTTTGACACCGAGGTCGCGGAAGAGCTCGACGAACTTCGGAACGATGAAGGTCGTAAGACCGACGACGATGCCGACGGCGACCACGATGACGATGACCGGATAGGTCATTGCGGCTTTGACTTTGCGCCGGAGTTCCATATCCTTCTCGAGGAAGCCTGAAAGTCGCTGCAGCGCCTCCTCGAGCACACCGCCGACCTCTCCTGCGCGGATCAGTCCGATGAAGAGGTTGTTGAAGGTCTTGGGATATTTCGTCATGGCTTTGGAGAGCGTTTGCCCAGCTTCGACTTCCTGCTGGATGTCCAGGATGATGCGCCGCAGTTTCGGATTCTGGGTCTGCTCGCCCAGGACGTCGAGCGATCGGACCAGCGAAACACCGGCGTCGATCATGGTCGAGAACTGGCGACAAAAGACCGAGAGGTCGGCGAGTTTGACGCGCCCCCACCCTCCGCCGGACCGTTTCTTCGCCCCTGCCGTCTGGGAGATATCGGATACGGTGAAGCCCTGCTCCTGCAGACGGCGGCGCAGGACCTCGGCGTTTTCCGCCTCGGACGTGCCTGTGCGCGTCTGTCCCGATCCATCCCGTACGGTGTAACTGAATGTTGCCATTTCTCTTGCCCCCTGGGCACGGTATGCGGATCGACGGTTCCGGCGGCAGCGTCGGTATCCGCTGCGCCGGCGCCGTTCCTATCTCAGTAGTTTCTCGATGATCCTGAGCCGCCTGTCGGCGTCAGTGTGGCGGACCGAATCATCTTCTCCAGTTCCGGCGGGTTCATAGCCCGTTCCATGGCGAGCTCGTAGGTGATGGCCCCGCGCAGATAGAGATCCCGAAGGCTCTGGTCCATGGTCTGCATGCCCAGGTTCGCGCTTGTCTGGATCATCGAGGTGATCTGGTGCGCCTTGTTCTCGCGGATCAGGTTCCGCACCGCGAAGTTCACCCGCATGATCTCCAGCGCGCACGCCCGCCCTCCCCCCTTCCGGGCGAGCAGGGTCTGGGAGATCACCGCCTGGAGCGAGTTGGCGACCATCGCCCGGACCTGGTCCTGCTGGCCGGCGGGGAAGGCGTCGATGATGCGGGCGATGGTGTCGGGCGCGCCCCGGGTGTGGAGGGTGCCGAAGACCAGGTGGCCGGTCTCGGAGGCGGTGAGGGCCAGGCCGATGGTCTCCAGGTCCCGCATCTCCCCCACGAGGATCACGTCGGGGTCCTCCCGCAGCGCCGAACGGAGGGCGTTGGCGAAGGAGTGGGTGTGGGCACCCAGCTCCCGCTGGTTGATGACGCAGCGGAGGGGTTGGTGGACGAACTCGATTGGGTCCTCGATGGTGAGGATGTGCAGCGGTTCGCTCTTGTTGATGTGGTGGATCATCGCCGCCAGCGTGGTGGACTTGCCCGAGCCCGTGGGGCCCGTCACCAGCACCAGCCCCCGGGGCAGCTCGGCGATGCGCTCCAGGACCGGCGGCAGTCCCAGCTCGTCCACGGACTTCACCCGGTCGGGGATGGACCGGAACACCGCCCCCATGCCCCGGGCCTGGGTGAACACGTTGACCCGGAATCGGCCGACCCCCTCGATGCCGATGGCGAAGTCCAGCTCCAGCTCCTCCTCGACCGCCGCCTTCTGGCGCTCGTTCATGATGGAGTAGATCAGGCGCTTGGTCTCGTCGGGGCGGAGGGGCTCCAGGTTCCGGAGGCGCTGGATGTTCCCGTCCTGGCGGATGGACGGCACCTCGCCCGCGGCGATGTGCAGGTCCGACGCTCCGGTCCTCGCCGAGTGCGCCAGGAGCTCGTGGATGTGCATGGGCGACCCTCGCGGAGGGATCATGGTTCGGACGCGGAGCGCGTGTCAAACGGACGCGGGGCCGGAGCACGGGCGGCGGGGAACCCCTCATCCCCGGCCCGGGGGCTCCGATAGGGCTCGTGTCCGGACCGTCCCCCCGAGGCGAGGTCCGGAGGGTCCGGCCGAAGAGGGCCGGCGAAGGGTGGCTCTCCATGGACGAGTACACGAGCCAGTTCTGCCGCTGCGAAGCCCGGGTGGCGCTGGGAAGCCTGAGGTGCCCCGCCTGTGGCACCCCCTTCCAGGGACGGGGAGTGCCCCCCGCCGCCGCCGTCCGCTTCCGCCTCCGGTGGGACGTCTCGGGCACCGAGCTGGGATCCGAGGTGCTGGGCCCCTCGGGGTGGATGCCGGCGTCGGAAGACGCGCCTCCTCCGCCCCCCCACGAGGCATACGCCGCCAACGACTCCCCATGGGGAGCCGCCGTCCGGGCCTCCGGCCCGGCGCCGGGCTCTCCCCTGCGGTCGTCGATCTCCGCCAGCGCGTAAGCGGATCGGTCGAGGTCCGCCGCCGTCAGGCGTGGGTGCTCCGGGCGGAGGGGTCCTCCCGCTGGGGGACGTCCTCGGCGGTTGGCGTGGAACTCGCCCCGCGGCGACCCA
>JABWBA010000041.1 GCA_013360745.1 Chthonomonadales bacterium
GCAGCAAACGCTCGGCCCCGGTCCAATCGTCGAATGCCAGCTTCGCGCGTGCCATCCATACTTGCCGTTCGGGTTCCCAGAGCTCGGTCGCGGCGAGCGCGTCCTCAAAGACACGGAGCTCCTCCTCCGCTTCGTCGTCACGACCGAGCGCCCTCAGAGGTTTCAAGCGACCGAGCAGCGCGAAGAGGTTCGGTGCGGAGCTCTGAACGCCGGAGATCTGTATACTCCGGTTCAGCGCCTCCAGCGCTTCGGCATAACGTCCGGCATTACAGAGCAGCCGGGCTAGCTCCCGATGCGCTCCAGCTATGTCCGGCTGCAGGTCAATCGCGCGCTGCGCCATGGAAATGTACTCATCCGGAGGCGCTCCGAGCCGGTGCAGAGCGTTGGCCGCGATGATGCAGGCGCTCCAGTGATTCGGATATCGATGGAGCAACTCGGAAAGCCAGCTCCGAGCGGCCTCATGCCGACCAGCATCAATGAGAATAGTACCCCCCCGCTCGTACACATCCAGACAGCCCGGATCGAGGCGATGGGCCGTTTCAAAGGCGTCCGCTGAACCTTCTGTATCGCCGCCCTGCATCAGTGCGCATGCAAGGAACATCCATCCCTTGACATTGCTTGGATAGCGTTCGCAGAAATCGCGCCACCGCGCGATGACGATCTCTACCTCTCCGCGCCGCTCATGGTAGCGGGTCAGAGCATCCAGGGCGTCCGCGCTGCTCGGGTTCCGCTCAGTCACCCGACGCAGGATCGCTAACGTGCGCTGGCCTTCGCGGCCATACACCTGCCCTTTGGACGCTCGCAGGTCCCCAAGGAGCTTCGCAGCGTACGCATAGTTCACATCTACCTCCAGCGCTCGCTCCAGGCGAGCTTCTGCGAGCGCATGAAGCCCCAGTAGACGGAGGCAGTTATGGCTCCGAGCGAGCGCGTACACATCGGAGGGATCCACCAGAAGCGCTCCATCATAGGCAGCGCTCGCTTCGACCGCGTTGCCCGCCGCTTCATGTGTCAACGCGAGTTCGTGCCAATGAGAGAGGTTCTCGGGTTCCGCCTCGATTGCGGCCTTGAACGCCTCGACTGCGCGTTGGATGTGATCAGCCCTTTGTTCCATACAAAAGCGAGGAAAGACGATCCCAGCCCGTGCCCGTTCCAATAAACCGACAAGGTGATGGCGCGGGGCCGCAGCCCGAACGTGGGTAAGGGCCTGCTCATAGACCTCGATAGCGTCCCGGAATCGATGGGCCAGAACGAGAAGCCTGCCCAGCGCCAGGCATGTAGGCAGATGACGGGGCTGACGAGCCATAATGTGACGATACTGAACCTCGGCTTCAGCCAGTCGGTTCTCGACCACGAGCAGATTGGCCAGCTCAAAGCGTCGAATCCAACCGCGGACATGCTCAGTGACATACTCAGTGAGCGTCTCAATGCGCTGCTGCCGCCGGGCGACGCTGTGATCAAATGCCGCATGGTATTCCAATGTACCGCCCGACGGCAGCTGGATCTGCACCACCCGGGAATCATCCAACCGCCATGCGATCTCGTCCAGCAACACCCCAAGACGGGCGTCGTCGCCCGTTCTGATCGTTTCCGGCATACCCACGATTGGATCCTCTGAACGAGTCTGTCTCTGATCGGATGGAGTAACCTCCGCTCTGATAATCCGCAAGGCTTTATGGATTCGTTGTCCCACCGCGCTGATCGTGATCCCGTATATGCGAGCGACCTCCTCGCGGGAGTGGCCGTATATCCATACGTCCTTGAATGGTCCGCGAAGACGGCCGGGCAGACCATCAATCGCACGTAAGACCGCATCCCGTTGCTGGTTCGCGATCACGATCTCGACGGGATCAGCTGAGCGACTGCCGTCATGCCGGCCGACATCATCCAGCAACGTTCGTGCGCGGCCTCGACTCCGCAACTGGCTCAGGCAGACGTTGCGTGTCAGTCGATATAGCCAGGCGCCAGGATTTCGTATCGATCCGGAATCCCGATCGTAATGGGCCCAACCCCGAACACGTGCGGTGGCGAGGGCATCCTCTGCATCGTCATGGGAGGTGAGCAACTGTACGCACAGGCGCTTCAGCGCTGGTTCATGCTTGGCCCAGAGCGTTGAATAGTCCGGATTTGGGCCGCGTGGATGTCGCGCCGAATGAGAGGGGCACGCGTTCTCCATCGTTCCTCCCAGCGTGTCCACTCGGAGCGGGGCGAAGGACCACGCCGATGTCGAGCAGTGATGCTATGGACGATCTACGGACTTTGACGTCGCGTACTATCTTGATCCGTGCGCGGGCTCGGATCCAACGTCTGTGCACATTATGGCACGACCTGGGGGAATGCAAGCGTCAGATCGATCGGTCCGCGTACGGTCGATTCCAGCTCTGAGCGGATCGGGTTGCGACAGCCGGACCGTATGCTGGGGGCTGGGGCCTCGTTGGTCCCCCGGGTTCACGAGTCGAGAAGTCGCTGAAGCTCCTGCGGCGTGTTCGCGCCTACGACGCAGCGCTCGTCCAATCCGTGTGTGCGAAGGAGCTCGACGTCGATCTCGTTCTGACGCAGCCGTCGCAGCCAGCCATGCATACTTCGGTCGCCCCGTTGGGCGCATTCCCTCAGCGACGCGAACGCCCCGGCGTGATAGAGGGCGCAGAGTGGCTGAAGACGGCCGTCCATGACCGGGACGACGGCATCCGCATCGCCGATCATCGCCCGAGTTATTGGGATAAGCCGCGGGTCAAACCGTACCACGTCGCATGCAAGGACGAAGACGTACTCGGCGCGAGGAGAACACCGGGCTAAGGCCGATGCAGGCCCCTGGTACTCGCCTGGATCCTCCAGAAACGCATGACCCGCCACCGGATCCCGCCCCAGCACGGTTACCGAATAGCCGGCGTCGGCGACTCGCGCGGCAAGAACGTCGTCGGCTCGACGACCGTCGATGATCAGCCCGGCCTTCGCGTGTCCCATACGGCGACCAGCGCCGCCCGTGAGAAGATAGACTTCGATGTCCAACTGCACGGAATAAGGGTACCGTAGTCCGACACCTGCAGCGCATACCGAAGCCAGGCTCGACGAACCGAGTGATCGGAATCGATGCGGAATCCAGGTTCAAAAAACGGCATAGATGCTTGCGTTCGCGAAATGATATCGGTATACTTGATGTATACGGTTCTATTATGGTTAGACATCGTGCTTGAATGCACAAACTTCGTCAGGAACAGGATGCAGCGGCGTCCGGTGATCGGGCTACTATACATGTATAGTCGGTGCGGGCTTTGCGATCCATGCGTGACAGCATGAATCGCAAAGCCCTTCCCATGCGGGAGGTCGAAGGTGACGGATAGAATGAACGCGTTACTCCGCACGGCTGTCGTCGTCGGGAGCGTCGTGCTGATGCAGGGTACATCACGGGCCCAGGACGCTGCCGATCCGACTGGGGCTCTTTTCGAGAAGCAGTGCTACAGTTGTCACAACATCGGCAGCGGTAAAAAGAAAGGCCCGGATCTCAAGGGGATTCTCCAGCGCCGCGATCGAGCCTGGCTCCATAAGTTCATCGCCAGCCCGAAATCGATGAAGGCCAGCGGAGACAAGATCGCTGTCGGCCTTTTCCGCGAGTTTGCGCCGGAGGAGATGCCCGATCAGATGCTGACGCCGCTGCAGATCGAGGATTTCCTGAACTTCATCGATAAGGTTACGAAATCGGGCAAGGTGTTCGTACCGCAAAGCGGCCAGTTGTCGAGACCGGTCCGGCCCGGCGATATCGAGGCTGGATATGCCTACTTTACAGGCAAGAAGAAGCTCGCTGCCGGCGGTCCAGCGTGCATATCCTGTCACTCGGTTCAGGGCGTAACCCCGCTCGGAGGCGGAACCCT
This sequence comes from Chthonomonadales bacterium, assembly GCA_013360745.1. GTDB lineage: Bacteria > Armatimonadota > Chthonomonadetes > Chthonomonadales > CAJBBX01 > JABWBA01. The sequence continues at coordinate 3,867 of JABWBA010000041.1, forward strand.
GGGTCTGGATCTAACACAGGCCAATGCCCGGTACACCAATATCGAGCTTGCCAGCATCCTGAAGGCTCCTGCGTTCCCGACGATGTCCCGCCTGTTCGCCAACAATCCGTTGACCGACGAAGAGGTTGTTCAGGTATTCGCTTACCTTCAATCGACGAAAACGCGGACTCCGGACCCCGGTCGCTCAGCATTCGCCTTCGTTCTCATCGGCATGGCCGGCACCGTTGCGTGTCTTGGTTTGATGAACTTCCGATGGCGGGCTCGTCTGCGGACGGGTGTGCGCAAGGACTTTGTCGCTCAGGCGGTCGAGAGACATCGAAAGAACCTCCGTTCCGCCGATCATTCGCATCGAGCAGGCCGAGACGCCTGAGACATAGGGGGAGTCATGGGCTGGATCAAGGACATTGTTAGCCCGCGCACGCGAGCGTGGGAGCAGTTCTACCGGAACCGCTGGCAGCACGACAAGGTAATCCGGAGCACGCACGGTGTCAACTGCACCGGCGGATGCAGCTGGAATGTATACGTCAAGAACGGCATCGTCACATGGGAGATGCAGGCGCTCGATTACCCGATCCTGGAAGACGGCATCCCTCCGTATGAACCCCGAGGATGCCAGAGGGGTATTTCCTACTCCTGGTATCTCTACAGCCCGATTCGCGTCAAGTACCCGTATATGCGGGGGGCGCTCATGGACCTCTGGCGTGAAGCCAAGGGACGCCATGCCGATCCTGTGGAAGCCTGGGAAGCTCTCATGAGCGATCCCGAGAAACGAAGCCGCTACCAGCGAGCGCGAGGCAAGGGAGGTTTCCGCAGGGTCAGCTGGGACGAAGCGCTGGAGCTGATCGCAGCGTCGAACGTTTCCACGATCAAGCGCCATGGCTCCGATCGTATCATCGGCTTCTCGCCGATCCCCGCCATGTCGTTCCTGAGCTACGCCGCAGGGTCCCGCTACCTGCAGCTCCTCGGCGGTGTGAACCTCAGCTTCTATGACTGGTATTCGGATCTACCGCCCGCATCACCCGAAGTGTTCGGCGAGCAGACGGACGTCGCCGAGAGCGCGGACTGGTACCATTCCAAGTTCATCGCGGTCATGGGCTCGAACCCGAACATGACGCGAACGCCCGACTGCCACTTCCTCGCGGAATCCCGTCATAACGGCACCAAGGTCGTCGTGCTCGCGCCGGACTTCAGCCAGGTCTCCAAATACGCAGACCAATGGATCCCGCTGCATGCCGGACAGGATGGCGCCTACTGGATGGCGGTCAACCACGTCATCCTGACCGAATACCATGTCCAGAAGCAGACCCCGTACTTCACCGGATATCTGAAAAAGTACACCGACGCGCCGCTGCTGGTAAAGCTCGAGAAGACGTCCCGAGGCTATCGCCCGGGCCAGTTCCTGCGCGCCGGAGAGATCGAGCGCTATGCCGGGGAAGCCAATAAGGAATGGAAGTTCCTCGTTCTGGACGCCGGATCCAACGAACCCAGGATGGTCGGCGGCGCCACGGGACACCGATGGGACCAGAAGCAGGGCCACTGGAACCTCCTACTTCGTGACCCAACCGACGGCGCCGAACTCGACCCTGTTCTTACCCAGATCGACGGCAAGGAACAGGCGATATGCGAGTTCGATGATTTCGCAAGCGACGAAGTCATCCTGCGCGGGGTGCCGATTCGCTGGATCGAAACACCGTCCGGCAAGGTGCCCGTGGCGACGACCTTCGATCTGCTGCTGGCGCAATACGGAGTCGATCGGGGCCTCGACGGCGCGTATCCGAAGGACTACAACGACGAGAACACTCCCTATACGCCTGCATGGCAGGAGAAACTGACCGGTGTCGGCCGCGATACGGTCATCAAGTTCGCCCGCGAATGGGCGTCGACCGCCGAAACGACCGAGGGCAAGTGTTGCGTCATCATCGGCGCCGGTGTGAATCACTGGTACCACAATAACCTGATGTACCGCTCCGCGATGAGCGCGCTGATGCTCTGCGGATGCGTGGGACGCAACGGCGGCGGGCTCAACCACTATGTCGGACAGGAGAAGCTGGCTCCTGTGGCGCCGTGGAGCGCGATCGCCTTCGCCCGAGATTGGATCGCTTCTCCGCGCCTTCAGAACGGCCCATCCTGGCACTATGTCAATACCGATCAGTGGCGCTACGATTCGCGCCACACCGACTACTGCAATGTGCCGGTGCACGATGATGACAGCGTGCCCGCCAAACGGACAGCCGAACAGGCCAGCGGCCACACGGCCGATGCGCAGGTGCGAGCCGTCCGCGCGGGATGGCTCCCCTACTACCCGCAGTTCAATGAGAAGAACACGGACATCATACGGGAAGCCCGCACTGCCGGCGGCCCCGACGCCGACGTCGCAAAGCGAGTGGTGGAGCGTCTCAAAGATCGCTCTCTAGCCCATGCGGTCGAAGACCCGGACGCGCCGGAGAACTGGCCGCGGGTCTGGTTCATCTGGAGAGGAAACGCCCTGATGGCCAGCGCCAAGGGGCATGAGTTCTTCCTCAAGCACTATCTGGGCACGCACCATAACGACATAGCGGGAGAAGTTGCGTCGGGACTCGTCGAAGAGATGCGCTGGCACGACAACGCCCCTACGGGCAAGCTCGATCTGGTCGTCGACCTGAACTTCCGGATGGACACCTCAGCGCTCTACTCGGACATCGTCCTGCCGGCCGCGACGTGGTATGAGAAGGACGACCTGAACTCGACGGACATGCACTCCTTCATCCATCCGCTATCCGAAGCCGTACCGCCGTCGTGGGAAAGTCGGAGCGATTGGGATATCTTCAAGGCTCTCGCGCAAAAGGTTAGCGAACTGGCCCGCCTCCACCTGCCCGATCCGGTGGACGACCTCGTGATGGCTCCGCTGGCACACGACTCCCCGGATGAGATGGCACAACCCCGCGTTACCGACTGGTATAGAGGGGACGGCGAGCCGATCCCCGGCAAGACCATGGCGCATGTGCGGATGGTCACCCGGCATTATCCGAACCTCTATAACCAGTTCATCTCGCTCGGTCCTCTGGTCCGAAAGAACGGACTGAAGGCGCACGCGGGCTCGTACGCGATCGAGGATGTGTACGATGAAATGGTCGACGCAGATGCCGTTCCCAAGGAAACCTGGGATGGTGTGACCTATCCGTCTCTGGCGCGTGCCCGTGACACGGCGAACGTCATCCTGACCCTATCGCCGGAGACCAACGGTGAGCTGGCACATCGCGGCTTCCAGAATCTCGAAAAGGTAACCGGTTTGCCTCTCGTCGATCTGGCGGAGAAGAGCCGCGCGATACGGATGAGCTTCGCGGACCTCCAGGCCCAACCTCGTCGTCTTCTGACGAGCCCGTGCTGGTCGGGGATCATCGAAGACGGCCGGACCTACTCGGCTTTCACTCTGAACGTGGACCGAGGCGTGCCCTGGCGCACCCTGACGGGCCGACAGCAGTTCTATCTGGACCACGAGGGATACCTGGCGTTCGGCGAACACCTGCCCACCTATAAGCCATCACCGAGGCCGGAGGCCTTCGGCGATGTCACCGAAACGCTCAAGGCCGGCAAGGCGAGGATCCTGAACTACCTGACGCCGCACGGCAAATGGCATATCCACTCCACCTACTCCGAGAACCATCGTATGATGACGCTGTCCCGCGGCTGCGAGCCGATCTGGCTCAACGACAGCGACGCGGATGACCTCGGAATCGTCGACAACGATTGGGTCGAGATCACCAACGACAACGGTGTGATGGTCACACGGGCCGCTGTGAGCGCCCGAATACCGACCGGCGTCTGCATCGTCTATCACTCGCCCGAACGGACCGTGGGCGTACCCAAATCGCCATCGCGAGGCAACCGACGGGCCGGCGGGCATAACAGTCTGACTCGCGTACGGCTGAAGCCTGTTCTCATGGTCGGCGGCTACGGCCAGTTCACCTACCACTTCAACTACTGGGGCCCAACCGGAGTCAACCGCGACACCTTTGTCGTCGTACGCAAACTCGACGAGGTGCAGTGGTGAGCCTGGCGGCGCAGCGCCCATCGGCGCGGCCGACCGGCCTGACAGTGAGGTCTATAGCATGAACGTTCGTCTCCAAATGGCAATGGTGTTCCACCTCGATAAGTGTATCGGCTGTCATACATGCTCGATCGCATGCAAAAACGTCTGGACGGATCGGCGCGGCGCCGAGTATATGTGGTGGAACAACGTCGAGACCAAGCCGGGCACGGGATATCCCACCGCATGGGAGGATCAGGACCGTTACCGGGGCGGATGGGTCCAGGGCTCCGACGGGAAACTCCGACTGAGAGGCTTCAGCAAGGGCGGCACCCTGGAAAGCATCTTCCACCAGCCGTACCTGCCGACGATCGACGATTACTACGAGCCGTTTACCTACCGTTATCAGGACCTGTTCGATACGCCTGAGGGAGCCGATCAGCCAACCGCTCGTCCGGTCTCCATGATCACGGGAAAGCCGATCGACATTCAGGCGGGGCCGAACTGGGACGATGATCTGGGCGGTTCGCCGGTGTACGCCGAGAACGACCCGAATCTTACGCATGTGAGCGAGGAGGACAAGCGCTTACTCTTCGAGCTCGAGCGGATGACCTTCTTCTACGTCCCCCGAATCTGCAATCACTGCCTGAATCCAAGCTGCGTTGCGGCATGCCCATCGGGAGCCATCTACAAGCGGGGCGAGGACGGGGTTGTCCTGATCAACCAGGAAGCGTGTCGGGGCTGGCGGTTCTGCGTAACAGCCTGTCCCTATAAAAAGAGCTATTACAACTGGTCGACCGGTAAATCGGAGAAGTGCATCCTGTGCTTCCCGCGGATCGAAACTGGCCAGGCCCCGGCATGCTTCCACTCCTGTGTTGGCCGGATTCGGTACTTCGGCGGCTTGCTGTACGATGCCGATAAGCTCCCCGCGGCCGCTTCGGTTCCGGAAGGTGAGCTGGTCGATGCCCACCGGGGCATTATCCTCAATCCCAACGATCCCGCCGTAGTGGCGGGAGCCCGAAAGAACGGCCTCGGCCCGGATGTGATCGAAGCCTGTCGGCGCTCTCCCGTCTACCAATATGTGATCGATTGGAAGCTCGCCCTACCGCTCCACGCCGAGTTCCGAACGATCCCGATGCTCTTCTATGTTCCGCCGCTGATGCCGGTCATGGCAACGGTGGAGAACGGCGCCTATGATACTACCGAAACAGGGCTCTTCGGCGTGGTTGACAACATGCGCCTGCCGATCACATACCTTGCGCGGCTCTTCTCGGCCGGAAACGAAGGGCACGTACGCTACGCGCTGAAGAAACAGATCGCCGTTCGAGCCCATCGTCGCATGGTCACTGTCGGGGATCTCGATCGAGACGCGGTTACGTCCATGATGCAGGAGGTTGGCGCGGACGCCGCCGAGCTCGATGCCATCTACCGCCTGACGAGCTTGCCCACCGAGAAGGAACGCTACGTCATCCCGCCCTCGCACCGCGAGGAGGCCGAGCAAATGCTCAAGACCGATGTCCTCCGGGCCAAGGGCGAGACCGGATTCGGTTTCCTCGAGAGGCCGGTGAGAGGTACCTAGGATGGCCAGTTCCCAGCCATCAGACTACTCCCGGCTGGCCGAGCTCCTCTCCTATCCGGAAGAGGAGACCCTGGCCACCGCGCTCGAATGGGTCGAAGCGTGGACCGGGGTCCATCCACGGCCTGCCGCATTGATTCGGGGATGGTATGAGGCGGTCGCCGAATATGAACTCTGGCAACTCCAGGAGCTCTATACGCGCACCTTCGACCTGAATCCCTGCTGCTCCCTCGATATCGGCTATTACTTGTTCGGCGAGGATTATCAACGGGGCGCGTTCATGGCCGGGGTGCGAGAGCAGCTCGACCTCGTCGGCATTGCCGCCGACCAGGAACTGCCCGACCATCTTCCCCACATCCTGCGCTGGCTGGAGACGGTCTATGGCAGTGAGGACCACATCGAGATGGTCGCGGAATGTCTGCTGCCCGTCCTCGTCAAAATGGATCAGGCTTTTGCATCCCAGGAGAAGCCAGACGACTCCAAACCTCACTCGGCGAATCCCTATCGGGCTCTGCTCCGAGCCCTGGGCCTCGTACTCGACGCCGATATCGAAGCTCTGGGCATCGTACTGGATGAACCCGTCCCAGCGACAACAGGAGCCATATAACAATGGTATTCACCATCGACACCCTGCTGTTCCAGGTCCTGCCCTATGTGCCCGTGGCGCTCTTTATTATCGAGGCGATCCGGCGGTACAGGCAGCGGCCGTTCAGCTATTCCAGTCTCTCCTCGCAGTTTCTAGAGGGCGATCGACTGTTCATCGGGTCGGTACCGTGGCACTACGGTATCCTGTTCGTGCTGGGAGGGCATCTGTTCGCGTTCCTCTTCCCTCGTGAGCTCATCGCCTTCGGCAGCGTTCCATGGCGTCTTCTCATCCTTGAGGTAACGGCCCTGATCGGCGGCCTCGTCAGCCTTATCGGGCTGGTGGAACTGACGATCCGACGACTCACCCGGGATCGCATTCGGGCCGTTACCAATGTTATGGACCTCGTCGTGCTGGGCGTGCTTCTGACACAGGTCGGTCTCGGCGTCTACATCGCACTGACCATGCGGTGGGGATCGATGTGGTTCGCTACGATCATGGCCCCCTACCTCAAGTCGGTCGTGTTGCTCCAACCGAACGTCGACCTCGTATCGGTGCTGCCGTGGGTCATCAAGCTCCACATCGTCGGAGCCTATGTCTTCCTCGCCATCTTGCCCTACTCCCGCCTCGTCCATATGCTGGTATGGCCGGTCCACTACCTGTTCCGCCGCCCCCAGGTGGTCATCTGGAACGCGGAACCGGGTTCATTGCGGTCCACTGGCGAACCTGAGCGCGGAGGGTAGATCCCGACGATGAAGCTCCATATCGCTGCCCTCCTCTCGGCCACCCTTACTCTGGCAGCCGTCGTGACGATGTTCGATCCGAAACACTATGCCTGGATCGGCGATCAGACAGGTTATTCCCCTGTGCAGCCCATCGCCTATTCCCACAAGGTCCATGCAAAGGATAACGGCATCCCCTGCGAATACTGTCACTTTAGCGCGCGAAAGGGGCCGGTCGCAGGTGTGCCTCCTGCGAATGTCTGCATGAACTGCCACAGCCAGATCCTGAAGGATTCGCCGGAAATCGCGAAGATCCGCAAGGCGATCAGCACAAAGAAACCGATCGAATGGGTGCGCATCAACCGTGTTGCCGACTTTGTGCGGTTCAATCACAGTGCGCACGTCGCCAAGGGCGTTGCCTGCCAGACCTGCCACGGCCAGATCCAGGATATGACCCAGGTGGAACAGACACGGCACATGAGCATGGGTTGGTGCGTCAGCTGCCATCGTCAATATACGGCCAAGCCGCCGAAGGGCATGGGCAAGGTCAATGCGCGCGTCGAGTGCTCGACGTGTCACTACTGATTTTGGGAGCGACGAGACCTTGGATGCCAGAGATAACAGGACGGAAACTGAAGTGGCTAGCCCGAAGGGTCTAGCGACGATCGCTGTCGAAGCGAGTCCAGACGCGCACGGCCGCCGGACTTTCCTGAAGATCCTGGGGCTTTCGGTCGCCGCGGGCGCTCTTTCGGGCTGCAAGCCGCCGCGCCAGAAGATACTCCCCTATGTCCAGCAGCCGCCGGAGACAACTCCGGGCGTCGGCAAATGGTACGCGACCACATGCCACGGCTGCAGCGCGGCGTGCGGCGCCCTGGTCAAGGTAATGGACGGTAAGCCCATCAAGCTCGAGGGCAACCCCGAACATCCGCTGTCCCGGGGAGGCCTCTGCGCTTATGGCCAGGGGACCATCGTCGGCCTCTACGATCCGTACCGTCAGCGCGAGCCCGCTGCCCGGGGCAAGACGACGCCATGGACGGCCATGGACGCCGAGATTACAGCCGCATTGGACGGGGCTCGCACTAAGGGCGAGGTCGTCGTACTGACCGGCCCGGGCCTCGGCCCAACGACACAAGCCCTGGTCAATGAGTTCATCAAGGGCTTTCCGCACGGCCGCCATGTGGTCTATAGCCCGACGCCCGCTTCCGCCGTCGCGGCTGGCTATACCCGCGCCTACGGCGCTCCCATCCAGCCCAGCCTGCACCTTGATCGGGCACGGGTGATCGTCTCCTTCGGTGCGGATTTCCTCGGCGCTGGCGTATCCCCTGTCGAATATACGAAGCAGTATGCGGATGCCCGCAGCGACGAGATTGGTACCTTCCACCACATCCAGGTAGAAGCGGGGATGACCCTCGCCGGCGCGAATGCCGATACACGGTTCGTTCTCCGGCCCTCCGATTATGCCGCATGCGCCGCCGCCACGCTCCGCAAGCTGACGGAAACGGGCACGATCCCGGCGTCAGCCTTCACCACGGCCATCCGGAATGCCAGTGCGGGCGCCAATGCGGCACCGGAGGTCGAGAAGGCGGCCGATGCGATTGCGGCGGCCCTGGCGGGCCATCGCGGCCAGAGTCTGGTACTCAGCGACAGCGCTGATGTCGAGCTCCAGACCGTCATCGCGGCGATGAACGACGCGCTCGGCAACGTCGGGAAGACCATCGACGTAGCCCGGCCGATCCTGCAGGCGCATGGCGACGACCGCGATATGGCGGCGCTGATCTCGCGGATGGAGCAGGGCAAGGTCGCCGCGCTCATCATCCACGACTGCAATCCGGCGCATACATGGCCGCGAGCGGAGGCGTTCAAGAAGGCGCTGGCCAGGGTTGGATGCTCCATCTCGACCGCCATCGTGCCCGATGAGACCGCCAGACTGGTCCAATGGCACTGCCCGACGCATCATCCGATGGAGCGTTGGGGCGATGCCGAGCCCGTTGAAGGGGTGCATAGCCTCTATCAACCAACCATCCGTCCGCTCTATCGCACAAGAGCCTTCGAGGATAGCCTCCTCCAATGGTCGGCCCGGCCCGCCGACTTCCATGCCTATCTCCAGAACAGCTGGCGCACGCGACTCTATCCGAAACTCGCCAATGGTCGGACCTTCGATGCGTTCTGGGACGAGGCTCTGATGAAGGGCGTAGTCAGCGCTCCTGCGGCGTCCCAGCCGACGGCCGCGCTCCGACCGGCAGCGGTAGCGGCTTCCTTGCGTGAGATCGCATCGCGTCCGGCCGCTGGTGACGGGTATCAGGTGGCGCTCTTCGCGAGCGTCGGCATGCGGGACGGCGCGGCCGCGAACAACCCGTGGCTTCAGGAGCTGCCCGACCCGGTCACGAAGATCACCTGGGATAACGGTGCGCTGATGGCGCCGAAAACCGCTGCCGCCCTGGGCATCAACGAGGGCCAATGGGTCGCCCTTGTGCCGGGCAACGGCCAGGGCAGCGCAGTTGAACTGCCCGTCATCGTCCAGCCCGGTCAGCATCCCCAGACGATCTCGGTCGCGCTCGGGTATGGACGGACGGCGGCCGGTCCGCTTGCGAAAGGCCACGGTGCGGATGCCTATCCGCTCATGAGCCTGACCCAGAACGGTCGCGGCAGCCATGCGCCGCTGAAGGAGGTTAAAGTCCTTCGCGATCGCCCGGTCCATGTATTCGCACGAACGCAACCGCACGACAGCGCTGAGGAACGGGACCTCGTTCGCGAAGAGGACGCCCACGATCACGCCGGCCACGAACATGGAGAGCATGACGCGGCGGCAGAGGAGAAGCGGGCGAATCTCTGGGGTCCTCCGCGTAAATCGGAGCGGCAATGGGGCATGACCATCGATCTGAATCGATGCATCGGATGCTCCGCATGCGTCACGTCCTGCGACATCGAGAACAATATTCCTGCTGTGGGCCCTGAAGAGGTTGCGCGCAGCCGGGAGATGCACTGGATGCGACTGGACCGGTACTACGCCGGGGATCGGGACAACCCCGAGGTCGAGTTCCAACCGATGCTCTGCCAGCACTGTGCCAACGCCTCCTGCGAGTCGGTATGCCCGGTGCTGGCCACCATGCACGACGATCAGGGACTGAACGTTCAGGTCTACAACCGGTGTGTCGGCACCCGGTACTGCGCGAACAACTGCCCGTATAAAGTCCGCCGGTTCAACTGGTTCGATAACCAGACAAAGCTGGCGGTCCGGCGCATCGGCCTGAACCCGAACGTGACCGTGCGAAGCCGGGGCGTGATGGAGAAGTGCAGCTTCTGTCTCCAGCGGATCGAGGAAGTGCGGATCAGGTCGCGCAACGAAGGTCGGGACATCCGGGATGGCGAGATGGTGACGGCGTGCCAGCAAAGCTGCCCCGCGGATGCCATCATCTTCGGCGATCGACAGGATCCCAGGAGCCGCGTCGCACAATCGGCTGCCGATAAACGCGCCTACAGAGTCCTTGAAGAGATCAACCGTCAGCCAGCCATCAGCTATCTGGCCAGGAAGCGCCGTACGGAGGGTAAAGCGTGAGTGATGCCGTCTCGCCGTTGAGAGAACCCCTGGTCGCAGGGAATAAGACCCACTCCGATGTCACCGTCGACATCGCACGCCATGTGGGCGTTCGACCGTCGTGGGCGTGGTGGGCGGTGTTCCTCCCCGCGGTCGCCCTTACCGGCGTCGGCTTCCTCGCGATCGCGCAGACCGTGACCCAGGGCATCGGCACCTGGGGCCTGAACCGCACCGTAGGCTGGGGCTTCGACATCACAAACTTCGTCTTCTGGATCGGTATCGGCCATGCAGGCACGTTGATCTCCGCCGTACTTTTCCTATTCCGCCAGCGCTGGAGGACCTCCATCAACCGCGCCGCAGAAGCCATGACCATCTTCGCGGTCATGTGCGCGGCGCTGTTCCCGCTGATCCACATGGGGCGCCCATGGTATTTCTACTGGATCCTACCGTATCCCAACAACCGGGGTACGTTGTGGGTCAACTTCCGGAGCCCGCTCCTTTGGGACTTCGTCGCTATATCGACGTACTTCACGATCTCGCTCACCTTCTGGTACATCGGCATGATCCCGGATCTGGCCACCCTCCGGGATCGGACCAAATCGAAGCTCGGGAAGGCGATCTTCGGTGCGCTGGCCAATGGCTGGTCCGGTTCGGCGCGAGTCTGGCATCGATATGAGACGATCTACGCTCTGCTCGCGCTGCTCGCCACGCCGCTTGTCGTCTCGGTCCACAGCATCGTCAGCTCCGACTTCGCCACCTCGGTGATCCCCGGCTGGCACGCCACCATCTTCCCGCCGTACTTCGTGTGCGGCGCGATCTATGGCGGTTTCGCCATGGTGCTCGGCTTGATGCTGGTGACGCGCAGGGTGATGAAACTCGAAGCCTACATCACGACGCAGCACCTCAACTGGATGTGCAAGATCCTGCTGCTCGCAAGCATCATCATGGGCGGATCCTACGGCATCGAGTTCCTCTCGGCATGGTACAGCGGCAACAAGTATGAGCTCTTCACATTCATGAACCGCGCCCTGGGCCCATATGGATGGTCTTACTGGACCATGCTTTCCTGCAACGTCCTCATTCCACAGATGCTCTGGTTCAGCAAAGTACGCCGAACGCCGCTCCTCATGGCGATTCCCTGCCTCTCGGTCACCGTCGGCATGTGGTTTGAGCGGTTCGTGATTATCGTGACCTCCCTGCACCGGGACTATCTCCCGAGCTCGTGGACGATGTACTTCCCAACCATGATCGAGATCGAGATCCTCGCCGGGATGTTCGGGCTCTTCCTCAGTCTCTTCCTGCTGTTTACGCGCGTGCTCCCCGTCATCGCCATCGCGGAGATCAAGGGTGTGCTCAACTATGCGCGGCCGGGTAAGGGGGAGCATGCGGACGACGGGCACGACGATGGAACCGAGACGCCCAGGGCGGTTTACACATCTCCCGCAGGACGGCGTTGTCTCCTGAGCGCCCTTCGGCTGAAGAAGGCGCCGCCGGCCATGCAACGCTATTGCATCGCCTACTACCCGGATGAGCATGGTTTGTTGAGCGCCGCCCGCGCGATCCGCAATCATGGCCTCCGGATCATCGACTGTTTCACGCCCTATCCGGTCCACGGCCTCCCTCGCATGATGGGCCTCGGCACCTCCCGCCTGGTCTGGATCGGAGCCTGGGCCGGAGCGCTCGGACTCGCTGGAGGCCTCGTCCTGCAGGTGTGGACATCTAACTACGATTGGCCGGTTCGGGTCGGCGGACAGCCGTTCAACTCATGGCCGATCTTCCTGCCAGTTACCTTCGAGCTGACGGTACTGCTCGCTGGCTTGATGGGTGTCGGAGCGCTCTTTGCATCAACGGGCATGTGGCCAGGCAACAAGCCGCCGAAGCTCGTCGGAGTAACCGATGATCAGTTCGCCCTTGCCGTAGCGCTCCCAGATGCATCCATGGACGAGACCACAGTGACGGCGATCCTGCACCGCGCAGGCGCGACCGAGATCGTAGGAGGAGACACACTGCGATGACCCGTCTGTTGGCCTGGGTCGGGGTCGTCGGGCTGCCGATCGTCGTTATCACCGTTCTCTGGTTTGGGCGAAGGGACTTTACCCAGCCAAACGTAGTCCTGCCGACACAGATGGCGGAATCACCGGCGCCTCGCCCGCAGGATCCGGAACCTGATCTTCCGGACCACATGGCGCTGCAGCTGGCTCCCGAGGGCACGCGCTCCGTCGACGCCCAGCCGTTCCACTATGGTCCATCGCTCGCGGAACGCAAGCGCGCTGGCCGCGAACTGGTCAATCCTACTCCCGACTCGCCCGCGGTGTTGAAGAACGGCAAGCGTCTCTACGAGACGTTCTGTCTTCCCTGTCATGGCGTCGGCGGCAACGGTGATGGGCCGCTAATCCCCAAGTTCCCGAATCCACCGAGTTTCCGATCGAAGCAGACCATGGCCCTCACCGACGGAGAGATGTTCCATACGATCACTCTGGGCTTGCGTAAGATGGCTTCCTATGCTTCGCAGCTCGAGCCGAAGGAGCGCTGGGAAGTTATCCGATACATCCGTACGTTCCAGAAGGAGGGCAAACCCTGATGGACCACTCGTGCCTGTGCAGCGCCCGCGCGCGTTCCGTCGCTATCGCCCTTGGAATCGTCGGGGCCGGGGCGTTTCTGGTCGGTCTGGCAACGGCCCCTGCCCGCGCCTGGGCGGGTCTTCTGGTTGGGAACTACTTCGTATTGAGCATGGTCATGGGTGCGGCGCTGTTCGTCGCGTTGAATCAGGTGTTTGGGAGCGGATGGGCCTCGATGCTCAAGAGGGTTCCGGAAGCGATGACCGCCTATCTGCCGATTGGGGGGGGTATCCTTCTCCTCACCTTTCTCATTGGCGGCCCATCGCTGTACCCATGGATGCGGCCTGAAGTCGTCGCTCAGAACCCGCACCTGCAGCACAAGCAAGCGCTCCTAAACCCCACTGCCTACATCATCGCCACACTGGTCGCTTTCGGGCTCTGGATCGGATATGCCAGGCTGATGCGGGCGAGATCCACCGCGCAGGACCGTGACGGCGATATCCGCCATACCTATGCCAGCCGGAGATTATCGGCAGGCTTTCTGGTTCTGTCTGGCCTCGCAGTCGTCGCCGTCAGCTTTCTGTGGCTGATGTCCCTTGAGCCGCTGTGGACGAGCACGATGTATCCGGGCTATGTCTATGCGAGCATGTTGGCAGCCGCAGCAGCAGGCATGGCCTTGCTTGTGCTTCAACTCGGCCAGAAGGGCATCTTGCCCGGGGTGTCCGAGACCCACGTCTACGAGCTTGGACGGCTGGTGGCTGCGACCTGCACACTCTGGGTCTACATCTGGTTCTCGGAGTATATGCTGATCTACTACACGAACATCCCCGAGGAGGCGATCCACTTCGCCGTTCGACGAACCGGCCCATTCGCGATCCTGTTCATTCTGAACATCGTACTCAACTGGGTGGGTCCCATGCTGATGTTCCTGACGGAGCGTTCGCGTCACTCGGCGGACATGCTCCGCCGCGTATGCATCATGGTCCTGATCGGCCGGCTTCTTGATGCGGCCCTGTTGATCCTTCCTGCCATCGAGACCCCGATCCGCCTGACCTATGTCGATGTTCTTACCCCGCTGCTCTTCGTACCGATCTTCATGTCGGCCTTCTGGAACGCGTTTCGGAGGAGTAATCCGGTCGGAGAGCACGATCCCTATCTCGTTGAGGGACGGGGCCTGGCAGTTCACTAAGCCAATCTAGAGAAGGTCTCACACCAAACGATGAGACCTCACAATATGGAGGACATAATGCGCAATAGCGGCACCACGAATGTGGCGCCGGTTACCGAAGGGCAGCGAACGCGCGTCCTTTGGACGGCCTCACTCAGCTTCGCTTTGATGTTCGCGGCCTGGACGATGTTCGGCGTGCTGGGCATTCCCATACAGAAGGAACTCGGGATCAACGATGTCCAGCTGTCATGGATCAGCGCCATCGCGATCCTGAACGGCGGCCTCTGGCGGCTCCCGTTCGGGTTGCTTGCCGATCGAATGGGCGGCAAGATCGTATTCATCGGCAACCTTCTCCTTGGCGCAGTCGGCGCGTTTATCGTCAGCCGTTCCTTCGGTTACGGCATGCTGCTGATGGGAGCATTCCTGGTCGGGTTTGCGGGCAACAGTTTCACGGTGGGATCCGCATGGTGCGCCGCGTGGTTTCCACGGGACCGACAGGGCTTCGCCCTGGGTCTGTTCGGCGCCGGCAACGTTGGGGCGTCGCTCACGAAGTTCGTTGGCCCCTGGATGATCACGCTCCTGCCGCCCGTAAGCCTCGCTGGCGGGCTCCTCTACGGCGGGTGGCGATTCGTCCCGTTTGTCTACACGATCATGCTGCTGGTGACTGCAGCTGTTGCCTGGCTGATCACCCCGCGCCGCGATATCATTCCGGGCTCGGGACGATCTCCGTGGGAAATGCTGTGGCCCTTGCGCGAAGTGCGAGTCTGGCGGTTCGGGCTCTACTATACGATCGTGTTCGGCTCGTATGTAGCGATGTCCGTCACGCTCCCCAAGTACTACGTCAGCGTCTACAAGCTGCCCCTCGGCACTGCGGCCCTCCTGACCACCCCGTTCATCCTGGCCTCAAGCCTGCTGCGCCCCATCGGAGGCGTGCTCTCGGATCGCTATGGGCCACGGCGAGTGACGTACATGGTTTTTATCAGTACGATCATTGCGGGGATCCTGCTATCCGCCAAGCTGAGTGTGATTCCCTTCACGGCGCTGGTGCTCGTCTTCGGCATCGCTCAGGGGATCGGCAAAGCCTCAACGATCAAGTACGTGCCCGAGTACTATCCGAAGGATGTCGGTACGGTTGTTGGCCTCGTCGGAGCGCTGGCGGCGCTCGGCGGGTTCGTGCTGCCCCCCGCTTTCGCCTATCTGACCGAGTGGAGCGGCAAGCCGCAGAGTATGTTCTGGGCGCTGGGAGGTCTCGCCGCCATCGCCCTCGTATGGCTGCACATCGTTGTAATCGGTATGAACCGAGCGCCCGCACCCGCAGCTATGACCGCAGAGGAGACGATCTGACATGACGCTCCTTCTCAACGATGCGCCGGCGCCAAAGCGATCGCCCATCGACGAATGGTCGCCTGAGACCGAGGCATTCTGGCGGTCCTACGGCTCTCGACTCGCCTGGACAACCCTATCGGTTACCACGTTCTGCCTGATCCTGGCCTTCGCAACCTGGTTCATGGTGAGCGCCATCGTGGTGAAGCTCACGGGGCTGGGCTTCCATCTGACGAAGCAGCAGATCTTCTGGCTGGCATCGATGCCCGGGCTGGCGGGCGGCACGCTCCGCATCGTTCATATGTTCTTGATCCCGATCTTCGGCACTCGGAAGACGATCGCCGTTTCCACTATACTCCTGATCCTTCCCTGTATCGGTTGGGCCTGGGTCGTGCGACATCCGGAAACACCGTTTTCGATTCTGATGGGCCTGGCTCTCCTCGCAGGCCTTGGAGGCGGTAACTTCTCGTCGTTCATGCCGAGTACGAGCATGTTCTTTCCCAAACGGCTGCAGGGGACTGCGCTGGGCATCCAGGCGGGCGTCGGCAACTTCGGCGTCAGCGTGGGGCAGTTTATCATCCCCGTGATCATCACGATCCCCGTCCTGGGACACGCCCAGACGTTCACGCACGGGGATGTACGGAATCAGGTGTACATGCAGAACGCGGCCTTGATCTGGCTGCCGTTCGTTATACTGGGCGCGGCTGCGGCGTATCTGTTCCTGCGAAGCGTGCCGGTGCGCGCGTCCATCCGTGAGCAATCCGATATTTTCAAAGAGAAGCACACCTGGCTGATGACATCGCTCTACCTGATGACCTTTGGCACCTTCTCCGGTTTTGCCGCGGCCTTTCCTCTCTTGATCGATCGCCTGTTCGGTCGGTTCGATGGGGCGCCGGACCCGCTCCGCTACGCCTTCCTCGGCCCGCTGGTCGGAGCGGCGGTTCGAGTAGTAAGCGGCCCCTTGAGCGACCGCTTCGGAGGAGCCCGACTCACGGCGCTCAGCGGGATCGGTATGACGGCCTGCGCCCTGGGCGCCAGCGCCTACACAGCGCCAACGAGCGTGGACCAGTTCACCGGCTTCCTCTGGTGCATGTTGGGTATCTTCCTGTTCTCGGGAATCGGCAATGCGTCGACCTTCAAGCAGATGCCGATGATCTTCCCACCCCGCCAGGCCGCAGGGGTGATCGGCTGGACCTCGGCCGTGGCAGCCTATGGGCCCTTCATCGTCAATGCGGCACTCGGCGCCGTGATCGCCGCCACGGGAACAGCAGCGCCATTTTTCCTCGGCGCAGCGGTCTTCTATGCGATCAACATCGGTATCAACTGGTTCTTCTATTGCCGCAAGGGTTGCGTGACGACCTGTTAGCAACCCTGTCCTGGTGACCACCGCAGCGTCGGCCCGAGCTTCGGCTCAAGGGTAATCACGGTGGCATTCGGCCATCGGTCGATCAGCGAATCGACATTCGAGGGGCTGCTCGTTACCAGCGCTCGGCCGAAATCGCGCCGATCTACGATTTCGAGAAGATCCGCAACCACGCCTTGTTGCTCTATCTCGATTGGGCCGATTGTATCTACGACGAGAACGTCACATGGACATGCATCACGAATCGTCCTGATCACCCATTCCATCGCCACGGCATCGAAGCCCCAGTGATCTACCTCCCCAGGAATGGGACCGATGGCGGCCCTCCGCCGTCCGACCACACAACGGGACCGTGTTCGGAGGTCGATCGCGACAAGCTCCGACGGTCGTCCTGGAGTGTCGTCGATCGATAGGGTAATGCCCCCCACACTCTTCCCTGCCTCTCGGGCGTCCCGCACCACCTGCTCGCAATAGGTCGTCTTTCCGCCGCCGACAGGACCGGTGATGATCGTCACTGCGCCGACCTGCCCCGGGCCGCCGATCGTTTCCATCGCTTGCGGCGCGGTAGGCTCAAAGCTCAGGGTCGCCCGGGCGTGAGCGACCGCATCATCGAACCGAGCGACATCCTGAATCGTCGTCGTCATGAGGAAGGCTATTAGTTTCGTCTGGTGGCCGCGCCAGAAGGCATGGGCGGGACAGGCTCGATCGTCCGAGCAGGGCTCGCTGCCAAGAAGACAGGTGGACTGCACTGCGGGGTCGTCCAGAGCAATGCAGATGTCGTAGAGTGTGATATGCGATGGATCCCGAGCAAGCACGCAACCGCCACGTTTGCCCCGGCGGTTGATGACGATCTTCCGGCGCGCCAGGAGGCTCATGATCTTGCCAAGAAATGGCGACGGAACCGAGGCCAGGTCAGCCAGAGCTCCCACGGGCACGGGCGTGCCGCTCTGACGGGCAAGCGCTGAAAGAGATCGAATGGCATAGCTGGAGGTCTGGGATATCAAGACCGGTACCGCCTCCCCGCATCCTGCCGACACCCGGGCCGGAAGTCCATTGTACCCACAGGCCCGCGCAGGTCGGCTTCATGGCCAACCCGGGCGCAATAGCCGAGTCCCCTCAGGTGCGTAGTTCGCGCAGAGAACGGACCAGGTAGCTGATCAAGCCCATAAACACGAGCATCCAGGCGGCCAACGCGAGATAGACAAAAGCCTGCGGTATGAAATCCAGGAACCCGAACCCGAGCGCTTGGATCATTCGATGGGTAGCCGTCGCGTACATGCCGAGAGGAAACACCGCTCCCCAGTACAGCGGATCATAGGTCAGAGGAAATCGGCGATAGCCATGGCGCCAGATGAGCAGCACAAAAAGCATCGGTATCCACCAGGTGCCGGTCGCCCAGTAGAAGATCGTGAAGCCCTTCATGAACGGAAGGATCGAGTGCAGAAACGGCGCGCCGTGCGTGTTGATAATGAGAAGCGAACCCGCGAGCGTTGAGATCGCCATCGCTCCCATGTTGATCCAGTACGGCGGCGACAGATCGCTCGGTGAAAACGGGAAGAAGGTATATCGAAAAAAGATCAGCGAGATCATCCAGATATAGAACATCCCGCCCCATAGCCACATCGACAGCGCAAGAAAGTTCATCTCCAGCCGAAGCGGCTGAGGGGAATGCGCCCCGAGAAGCGCGCCGAGCATGGCGATGGACTGGGTCGCGACTACGGCAAGCAGCCAGGCGCCGCTGATCCCTTGATCCAGCGCGGGTTTGTGTTCCTTGACCGTAAACGCCGCGAAGATCGTATAGGTGAGTCCGATCCAGAGCGCGACCGCAAGCGTCCAAAGGGCTGTCGCGATGGGGAACTGGCGTTCGAGCTGCACAAACTGACTGCCGAGCACGCATGTCGCCGCAACAGCGGTGAAATACCCCGGTCCACGCAAATGGTCGATCAGATCCTCAAGGACCCGACGCCGATGATATGCGAGCCGAAGCCCGTACAGACACCAGAGCACGAGATATACGGCGCAGTTGAGCACGAATAAGCCGCGGGATATGACCCGCAGGCCCTGAAGATGGCACGCGATCGAGACGATGCCCGTGGCCATCACCATGCCGAAATAGGCCGGTGATAGATCGGCAACGTGGCCTGCCAGTCCGACTCTGGCCTCTGGCGGGCGTCCCGTTTCGGCGGAGTCGGTGTTCATACAAAGAGCCCCGCGAGGCCCATGCAGGACGGATCACCTGCCGGAGATCGGTTGGGAGCAGGAGCGGGTCGTCGCCCGTCGAGCTCGACAATGCGCCCCATCGCCGTGCCGTGATCCGCGGTGTACGCCCGAGTCATTCGCGGATTGTACCTCCGCCGCCAGTCGGATCCAATCACCCGCCCGTGAGCAACTCCGTGAGGCTTCCTCGGGAACGGTGCAAGCGAGAGCATCCGTACGATACACTCAGACACCACTGTCTGTGAGGTCCTATCACGCCTATGGTCGAAGTCAACGGCCTGACGAAGTACTACGGCGCCTACGCCGCCATTGAGGATGTAACGTTCCGGGTCGAGCCCGGAGAGATCCTCGGTTTCCTCGGCCCCAACGCAGCCGGCAAGACGACCACAATGCGGATCATCACCGGTTTCATGCCCCCAACCGCAGGAACGGCGACGGTTGATGGCTTCGATATCACCGGAGACTCCGTTGCTGCGCGGCGACGTCTCGGGTACCTGCCTGAGCAGGTTCCTCTGTACGAGGATATGAGCGTCCGCGAATACCTGGCCTTCTGCGCCCGGGTTCGCGGAGTCGGCCGTAGTTCCGTGCCCGCGAGCGTCGACAGGGCGATGGCCAGCACGCGTATCACGGAGTATGCGGATTCCCTCATTTTCAAGCTATCGAAGGGCTACCGCCAGAGAGTCGGCATCGCCCAGGCTCTCGTCCATGAACCTGCCGTTCTCATTCTGGACGAGCCCACCGTAGGGCTCGATCCGCGCCAGATCATCGAGGTTCGGGAGTTGATCAAGGGTCTCAGGGGCGACCACACCGTCATCCTGAGCACCCACATCCTCCCTGAGGTTCAGATGGTGTGCGATCGTGTGGTTATCATCAGCGACGGTACGATCGTCGCGATCGATACGCCCGAGGCGTTGACGGCCCGTATCCAGCAGACGCAGCAGGTGCGGATCGAGGTTCGCGGCCCCGAAATGCCCCTTCTCGAGGCTCTCAAGGGACTGCCGGGAGTTCAGGAAGTGAGTGCGGAGCGCGTCGAGGATGGGGTATTCCGGTGTCTCATCGTCTCGGATCGAAGCCAGGACCTTCGCGAGGGCGCGGCGGCGCTGGTGATCCAGCGCGGGTGGGGCCTTCGAGAGCTTGGAACCATGGCATTGTCGCTGGAGGATGTCTATATGCGATTGACCTCAGAGGCTCCGGTCGATGAGCCGCACGGCGAGGATCGCTGATGCGCACCGCCTACGCCATTGCTGAGAGAGAGATCCGATCCTACTTTGCCTCGCCGATCGGCTGGATTGTCCTCGGGGCGTTTATGGCCCTGGTCGGCTGGTTCTTCTGGGCCGCGATCGCCTACGCGGGTATCGGAGAGATGCGGATGTGGTTCAGCAACACGACGATCGTGCTGATCATCCTGCTGCCTGCGCTGACGATGCGGCTCCTCGCTGAGGAACGCCAGCGTGGCACCATCGAGATCCTGATGACCTCACCCGTGACCGACACTCAGGCCGTGCTCGGCAAGTTCCTGGGTGCCTGGGGTTTCTACTGCGTCATGCTTCTCATGACGCTGCAGTTCCCGATCACCCTGACCCGATTGGCGACACCCGATCGGGGTCCGTTCTACTCCGGCTATCTGGGCATGGCGCTGTTCGGCGGCACGTTCATCGCGGTCGGCCTTCTGATCTCGGCCATGACCAGGAACCAGGTCGTCGCCTATGTCGGCACCCTCTTCGTACTGTTGTTCCTCTGGCTCCTGTCCTGGGCCGGCTCCGGAGACGCCTGGTGGCAGACACTGCTCACCTACATCTCGGTGCCGTCCCATCTGGATTCCTTTGCCAAGGGGATGATCGATACCCGGGACGTCTTCTTCTATCTCTCCTTCATCGGCGGCATGTTGTTCCTGACGGTACGCGCCCTTGCCGCCTGGAAGTGGAGATAACGTCGATGCCTCGTTCGGCCCCTCAACAGCATCGAACTCGATTTCAACGGCTGGCCGCGCAGGCGGGCTGGATCGGCAGCGCCCTGCTTCTTTGCGGCCTTCTGTACTGGCTGTACTTATCCAGCATGGTCCAGTCGCGCAACTGGATGGTGAACGGGGCGCTCGGCGTCGGAGCGTTGTTGCTCGTCTTCTTCCTCGCGGGGATGGGATCGGCCCTGATCGCGGGCTTTCGTTCGCCGGAGGGCAAGCGTTCGATTCGATCCGCCATCCTGATCACCGCGACGCTCGGCGTCATCGTCATCGCCAACATCCTTGCCTATCGTCGACATTATCAATGGGACGTCACCGGCAATCGACGGCTCAGTCTGTCGCCGGTGACCGTTCGAGTGCTCAGGGGTCTCAAGCAGAAGATCGAGGCCACCGTTTTCTACAGCGACAGTCCGTCCCGTCGATGGGAGGCGCAGGACGCTCAGAAGGTACGGGACATCCTCGCTCAGTACGCAGACCAGTCGCCGAACTTCCGATATAAGGTCGTCGATTACATGCGTGAGCCCGATCGATATTCCTCCGCCCAGATGACGACCATGCCCCCCGTCGTACTCATCACCAATGAAAGCGGCGGGCGAGAGGAGGTGAAGGGCTCGGGTGAAAAGGACTTCACCGGAGCGCTGATCAAACTGACCCGCAAGGAGCTGCGCCACATCTATTTCACAACCGGTCATGGCGAACTGGCGCCGGACACGGCCGATCAGTCCGGCATGGCGGAGATCAAGACCGTACTGACCGAACAGCAGCACGCCATCGGCTCGATCGACCTCATGGGCAAGGAACGGCGGGTTCCGGCCGATTGCACTGTCCTTGTGATAGCAGGCCCGCAGGTGGACTTCCAGCCCCCCGAACGGAAGGCCGTCCTCGATTACCTCGCGTCAGGCGGCCGCGTCTTCATCCTGCTGCGTGTCGCTGGCCCTCCGCTTCCGTGGCTCATGAAGGAACTCGGCATCGTCGCGCAGGATACGATCATCGCGCAGATCGTTGAGATCCCGGGCACCGGCCTTGCGGAGGTCAACAAGACCGTCCGCATCTCCAAGTTCGACCCTCACGACGTCAATCGAGGGCTTCGGGCCGTCTACTTCCCGTTGCTTCGATCATTGAAGTCCGTCGTGCCGGCGCCGAAAGGCATTACCACGAGGACGATACTGAAAACCGATCCGGATACGCTGACCAAACCGATCCAACAGGGTCAACGTACGATCGACCTGAAACCGACGGCTAAGGATACGAAGGGCCCCTTTGATATCGCTCTCGAGATCGATAAGCAGTTCGGCAAGAAGACCGCGAAGGCGGTCGTGATCGGCGGCACAGACTGGGCGTCGGACCTCCTCACCACGAATCCGGAAATGGACAATCGGTATCTAGCCACGAACGCTATTAACTGGCTTGCCTCCGAGGATGCCCTGGTCGATATCCCACCCCGGGACGAGCCGCCGGAGCAGATCACCCTCAGCCCTGAGGAACGGGTACGGACGTTCTACATCAACCTGCTCCTCGTGCCGGTAGTCTGCTTCTTCATGGCTGCCTACGTGCTCTGGAAACGCCGCTGAATAGGGGTCCCTACTGATGGCTCGGCTTCGGTTCCATAGCGCATGGCTGGCGGTAGGCGCGCTCGCAATCCTCGGCGCCTGGCTCTATTTCGACCTGAAGCAACCCGTCCGAGAACCCGGCGAGAACCCGACGATTGCGGAACTCCTCGGGATCAAGGCCCGGGAGGTGACGGGGATCGAGGTCGTACGGGGTAAGGAACGGCTCATCCTCCGACGATCCGGCGCGGCCTGGCGCATCACCGCCCCGACCGAACTCCGGGCGGATGCTGAGACGGTACGGACAGCGCTGACCGGCCTGCTGGACCCAACCACCGACTACATCCTCGAGCATCCCGACCGTGATCGGAAGCAATACGGCCTCGCCTCGCCATCGCGGAGCATCAAACTGATCACCCAATCGCGCTCCGTTGTCCTGTATCTGGGCAGCGCGGATCCGAGCAAGGCATCGGTTTACGCCCGGACTGATGCCGGAACTTCGATCTTCTTGATCGGCGCCTCAGCGGTGAATGGCCTGGCCGAGAAATCGGCCGACGATCTGCGGGATCGGACGATTCTGGCGTTGACCGCCGCGGACATCGAGGAGATCCGACTAGTACGCGGGAGCGGCGCCCTGACCCTGCAACGTAAACGATCGGGATGGCGATTGACCGAACCGGTCGCAGCCACAGCCGACGAGTTCACGGCGGGCGATCTCTGCAGCGCGCTTGCGACGCTGAAGGCCGAGCGATTCGTCGCCCCCGACTCGCCCCGAGCGGGATTGGGCCTGGACCGCCCGCTCGTCTCGGTGGAGCTTCGCGCAAAGGGAGGAGCCAGCTACGGCCTGAGAATCGGCCGAGCCGCCCCCGGAGGCGCCTCCTACTACGCCGTCCGCGCGGACAATAGTGATGTGGTGGAGATACCGAGAACCATCGTCGACGACCTGACCAGACCGATCGGTGACTTCCGTTCCAAGCGGCTGATCGACGCGTCCACAGATGCGGTGACGGAGATCGCAGCTCGTACATCCGAGGCCCAGTGGGCGGTCAGAAAGGCCGGTGAGGACTGGGAGTTTCGCTTGCCCGACCGCAAGGCCCGAGCGGACTCACTGGCGGTGGACAATCTCCTGATGGACATCACCTCTCCGGCGGACCGGTGGTTGGCAGACCATCCGTCCGACGCCGAACGCCGCCGTTATGGCCTCAAGCCCCCAACCGCCACGATCCTGTTGACGTTGAAGAGCGGCGCGGTGGAACGGCTCGAAATCGGATCGAAAACGCCGGACGGCTCCCGCTACGTACGTGGGTCGGACAATAACGATGCGGTCTATGCGATCAGCTCCGCGACAGCCGATCGTATGCTGAAAGCTCCGGACAAAGCCCGATAACGAGGACGTGCGCCACTGTGTCGCCTGGATCCGATACTGCCGACAGACCGATGTCACCGGTCCGCACGGACGGCGCACCCCGTGAAGACCGGTGACGGACTGAAGCAGACCTCGATCAGGCCAGTTCGGCGTAGGTAGGCGTCGACAGATACCGCTCGCCGGTCGACGGGAGCACGACGACGATGAGCTTGCCTTTGTTTTCCGGACGCGCTGCCACCTGCATCGCGGCCCATACCGCTGCACCCGAGGAGATGCCGGCGAAGACCCCCTCCTCCCGCGCGAGCCGGCGGGCGGTCACCATGGCATCCTGTTCCTCAACGGGGATGACCTCGTCGATAACGCTCAGATCGAGGATGGACGGGACGAAGCCCGCGCCAAGGCCCTGAATCTTGTGCGGCCCTTTTGGCTTGCCCGAGAGGACCGCAGAACCCGCTGGCTCCACTGCCACACATCGAAAATCGGGCTTTCGCGCTTTGATCACCTGGCCCACTCCGGTGATGGTGCCGCCGGTGCCCACGCCGGCAACGAGGATGTCGACCGCGCCATCAGTATCGCGCCAGATCTCCTCCGCGGTCGTCTCTCGATGCACTGCCACGTTCGCCGGATTATCGAATTGCTTCATCAGAAGATAGCGCGAATCCTTTGCCGCCATGTCCTCCGCCAGTTTGATTGCACCCGGCATTCCTTCGGCAGCTGGGGACAGGATCAGCTCCGCTCCCAGGGCTTTGAGCATTGCGCGCCGCTCGACCGATGCGGTCTCCGGCATGACGAACGTACAGCGCAGCCCTTTCGCCGCAGCGACAAACGCGATGGCGATCCCGGTGTTGCCGCTGGTAGCCTCAAGCAGGATCGTGTCTGTCCCGATCTTGCCGGCGGCTGCCGCTGCAGCGACCATGGAGACGCCGATGCGGTCCTTTACGCTTCCGAGCGGATTGAAATACTCGAGTTTGGCCGCCACCGTCGCCCCCAGCCCTTCGGTCACGCGGTTCAGTCGGACCAGAGGGGTATTGCCCATGAGCTGGGTGATGTCTTCCGCGATGCGCACAGGAGGGTCCTCCAAAATGGGTGAATAGTCCCCTGTACGCGGATGGCGGCTCCAGGGTTCCGACAAGGGGCGCGATCATCCCTCTCGTGCCATGCAATCATGCTCGCGGAGCATGGTACCATGGTCCCACATCATGACTCGCCTGGATTTCGTCATCGTTCCCTTCGCCATGGATATGGCAGTCGCGATGTCCCAGATCATGGTCAACCTTCGAGCCCTCGATCTGGGCGCTTCGGCCACCGAAGTCGGCGTTCTCATGGGCCTATGCTGGGGTATCGCTTACATGCTCACGGCGCTGACGACCGGTCGGATGGTGGCTCGGTTCGGCGCGCGATCGATGATTCTGGTCGGCGGTGCCGCGTTCGCGCTGGGTCTTGCTGCGTACGGTTTCGCCACCGCCCCGTGGCATCTGCTCGTCGCGGCTCCTGTCGCCGGAGCCGGCTCGGGCGTCTTCTGGCCGGCGCTGCAGACCTACATCAGAGCGGCCGATCCCGACGAGACCCGGGTCCGCTCCGGTCTCTTCAATATGAGCTGGACGGCAGGCGTTCTCGCGGGAGTAACCGCTTCAGGTCATGCCTATCGGGCGCTGGGACCGGCAGCTTCGTTCTGGTCCGCCGCCGGGTTGAGCGCTGCAGTGCTGGCGCTCCTTGCGGTTCGCCTGCGGATCGGGCCGACTGCCGTGTACGATGACGAGGACAACGAGGCCGGCGCCGATCGAGTCGATCCCCGCGCTCGCTCGTTCCTGCATATCGCCTGGCTGGTGAACTTCACGATGTGGTTCGCAGGAACATCCGTCGCCACCGTCTTTCCCCGTCTGGCCCGATCGCTCCATTTTTCGGATGGCCGGATCGGCGAAATGGCCGGGGCGGTATGGCTCGGGCAGATCGGCCTGTTTTGCGTGCTGACGACCGGAGCGTGGTGGCATGACCGCAAGGCGCCGTTCCTTCTCGGTCTCGCAGCAGGGCTCGTGGCTGTCCTCCTCTTCGCGAGCGTCTCCACCGCTCTCTGGCTGGTCGCAGCCTCCATTGTCATCGGCGCAGCCCGGACACCGGGTCATATGGCCAGCATCCATTACGGGCTCCATTCCGGGGGCGATCGGGATGCCAACATGGGATACCATGAGGCGGTTCTCGGCGCGGGCTGTGTGCTTGGTCCTCTGCTATCGGGCTACGCAGCCGATATCGGCGGAGTTCGTGCGCCGTTTATGATCAGCGCGGCGCTGATCGCGCCGGTAATCCTGGCTGTCGTCATCTGGCCGATGGCGAAGTTCCGAGCTGATCGGTCGAACCCGGCCACCTCACCCTGAGCCGCAACCCGAGCGTTTGAGCGGTGAGGCCGCCGGGCAACCGGTCCCAGGCAGCGAAGGCTTATGGTGTCGGATACAGGATCTTCGGGCTTACGAGCGCCGCGACCCGGTACTTCATCACCCGGGTTACGAAATCCACCGGCTTGGGCACATAGACATCGTTCCAGCGCG
>JABWBA010000002.1 GCA_013360745.1 Chthonomonadales bacterium
GAATTGCCCCTACGACGACGGGCCTCTTGCCTCTCAGCTCTCAGCTCTCAGCTCTCAGCCACCGGGCTGGTGCGGGCAATTCATGAATTGCCCCTACGACGACGGGCCTCTTGCCTCTTGCCTCTTGCCTCTTGCCTCTTGCCTCTAACTCTCAATGGTATACCGCGATTACGGTCGCGAGGTTTTCTGTACGAGCGGGCGAAGGATAGAACGGCCCCGCGGTGGAATAGCCTGTTATACGGAACTGGCGCGGTTCCGCTCCAGACTCGATCCGGCAACGGACCGCGCCTTACGGGGAGCTTTGCTATGAAAATCGCCATGATCGGCGCGGGAAGCATCGTCTTCACCAAGACCCTGCTCAACGACATGCTCGCAACGCCGGCGCTCCAGGGAGCGACGTACACCTTGATGAGCCCGACCGAGCCCAAGCTCCGGCGCATGGAGACCTTCGCCCATCGGATGGTGCAGGAGAACGGCCTGGAGGCGGTCATCGAGGCGACCACCGATCGGGAAACAGCGGTTCGGGACGCCGACTACGTCGTGTGCATGGTTCAGGTGGGCGGCCTCGACGCCTTCCGCGTCGACTACGAAATCCCGCTCAAGTACGGAATCGACCAGTGCATCGGGGATACCATGGGTCCCGGCGGCGTCCTTCGTGGCCTTCGGAGCATGCCGGTCCTGACCGGCCTGGTTCGAGACATGGAGCGGCTATCGAAGCCGGGCGCCATCCTCCTCAACTACACCAACCCGATGGCCGCGTGCTGCTACGCCCTGGGCAGGGTCTCGAACGTACCGTACATCGGCCTCTGCCACGGCGTCCAGACCACGCTCGATCTGATCTCGGGCTACGTCGACCTCCCCAAAGAGGAGATCGACTACCTCTGCGCCGGCATCAATCACATGGGCTGGTTCCTGAAGCTGGAACGAAACGGGGTCGACCTCTACCCCCTTTTCAAGGAGCGCTGCGAGCTGCCGGAGTACTACGTCAATGAGAAGGTCCGGATCGAGGTGATGCGGCATTTCGGCTATTTCATGACGGAGAGCACGGGCCACCTGAGCGAGTATGTGCCCTGGTTCCGCAGCAGCCAACGCGCCATGGATCTCTACTGCGACGAGCCGGGCTTCGGCGGCGAGAGCGGCGCCTACTACAAATGGTCCGCAGCCGTTGCGCAGAAGTACGCGGATACCGATCCGCTCCAGTTCGAAACCCCAGTCCTCCAGCCGAGGAGCGTGGAGTATTGCTCGTACATCCTCGAAGCGCACGCCACGGGCCGCCCGTTCCGGCTGCAAGGGAACGTCCGGAACGACGGCTATATCGACAATCTGCCTGCGGGCTGCTGTGTCGAGGTGCCGGTGTACGTCGATCGGGAAGGCCTGCATCCGCTGCGGGTTGGCAAGCTGCCGCCCCAGTGCGCCGCCCTCAACCAGAGCAACGTCACGGTGCAGGCGCTGGCGGTCGAAGCGGGCCTCAACGGCGATCCGGAACTCGCCATGCAAGCCATTGCGATGGATCCGCTGACGTCCGCGTGCTGCACCCTGGCGGAGATCCGGAAAATGACCGGCGAGATGCTGGCCGCCCAGGCGGATTGGCTGCCGCAGTTCTCGGGCAAGCGACTACGCCCGACACCGACTATTCATGTCCCTGCCAACGTGGAGCGCGCGGAGGTCCCCCTCGATCCGGCTCTGGCGATCGGCAAGAGGTTCACAACGCTGATCACTCAGGGGACGGCCCAGGGGTAGGTCGGCTGGTTCAGGCAACGATCGAGGCGGTGTGTTCCTCTCCGCCTCGATCGCGTTACAGGAGGGTTGGTCCCCCTACATCCTGGCGTTTTGCTTCTTCAGGGCGGCGGCGATCTTCTTATCCTTCGCGGCCTTGTTCAGCTTCGCAAAGGCCGGTTTGCAGCCCGGGCAACAGAACGTCACGTGGTACTTGCCATACGTGACCGAGCCGCCGCCCTTGCCATGCACCGGATTGAGCATGATCGGGCAGATCTTGAGATCAACGTGCTTGGCGGTTTTCTTCTGATCCCTGGGTCCTGCGAATGCGGCGCCGGCAAGGAACGTGAGGGCCACGGCGGATGCAGCGATCTTTATCATCCAACGAACTCCTTCAGTCGGGATTACTTTCCAATACTAACATATGCGATTTGAGGCCGTTCGGTAGTTCCCGGACGGGATCATCACGTCCGTACATCAGCGAACGGAAGCTTGATCCCGCCGCGCCTACGCGGGATGAGAGCGGGAGGAACGGCGCACGGGGCAGAGGTTCGCGGCGCCAATACGGCGTTGTCCTGGTTGAGAACCGTGCGTCCGACCCATACTCGAGCCATAGTCATACGAGGACCTACCGATCGGCTTGCGCCTTCGCGATATTTGCGTTATAATGCACAATATGGGGGTATTCCGTTTCGAGGTTTCGCTGTAATGGCAATATCATCTTGTCACAGGTCGTCCGCTCGACGGCACGATCTCGTCGCCCTCCTTCTCGCTCTGATTGCGCTCTTCCCTGTGTCGGCTCGGGCTCAGCAGTTCTATGACTACATCTATCCGGTCCTGAACTTCACGAGCTCGGTTCCCGGCGGGCAGAGCGCGACCACCGGAGACCGGTTCTTCACCTCAACGGCCTTTTCTGGCGGGCAGACAGGCTATACCTTCAACGCGTCGAACGTCGGCCACTTCGACGACGGGCGTCTTATGTTCGGCCCGTCCGTGACCAGCCCGACCGTAACGTATAACTGGAACGATTGGGTGCCTGCTGATCTCGGCGGCTTCGATAATAACCTGTGGGACCCGGACCGGGGCGATACCGCCACCGCTTATGCGGATGAACCCGGGCTGCACGTGCGGCTGAACGAGGTTGTCACTACGGGAAATATCAGCCGTGTCTTCGACGGGGAACTCGGATCATCGGGAACCAACGCCTATCTGCAGCTGTATTTCGGCAACGGAAGCTACCTGCAATCGGACGGAGTGTACAACACCCCGGAGCTGGTCCTATTGGAACGAGGGGCCAACAGCGGCGTGTGGGTTCGTGCGATTCGAGACAATCATACGTATACGGATGCGATCTCGGTCAACTTCCGGACTTCTGGCTCGACATACGATTCCCGATCAGGTCTCAACGTACCGGGCAAGGGCGGCTCGACAGGATTTTCGCTCGACACCCTCGAGATCAACTCAGCACAATCGGTTTCCGGCGTCGGCGTCGACCTGCGGGCGTTCGGCATCACGAACACGACCGACAGGATTATCGGCTACGAGATCTGGTTTGACGGCGGCAACACGTTTACAAATGGCCCCGACATCCACGGATTCTTCCTCAGCCGTGAGCCCACGCCGGTACCCGAAGGATCGAGCCTGCTGGCATTGAGCGGGTTCCTCGCGGGCGGCGGCGGCTTTCTCCGCTATCGGCTATCGCGGAAGCGCCCGTCGAAGGCTTAGTCCGCCGGGGAGCCCGCAAGAACAGGCCGGGACGCAGACCGGTAGCGTTCGTCCATAACGAAGATATCCGCCTTCCGAATGAACTCGGCGCGATCGCGGGCAACCGCCGCGCCGTTTCGCGTTGCGCCGATCTCGATTCGCGCGCCCATCTCGGCAGCCTTCCGCGCCCGCTCCCACGGCAATACGCGGGCGGGCCACTTCTGGACGCACCGGATGATCCACCACCGTCCCGCAGCCTGAATCGGGCCGAGCCGATCGTCTACGCGCATCGCGAAGACCTTCGCCTGCGCCGCGGGATCGTCGACGAACGGGGAATGGGTCGCCGTGAATGGCATCAGAAAGCCGCCGTCACGGCGGCTTGGATCGACGCTGAAGCGTGCAACGACGTTGGTCCACGGGACCTTCCGGATCAACTCCCGCAGCGCGCGCATGCCCTGTTCGCGGGTGGCGGTCACGATCACGCCGACCTGAATCCGTGCGGGTGTGCGAAATCGGGACTGCTCGTTCGAGGGTGCGATATCCCGCGTATAAAAGTACCGGGCATCCGCGTCGGTTACGTGGACGTCCTTCGTGATGAGATTGATCTCGGCCAGTCGCATCCGCAGGTCTTCGCGATAGTCGGTCTCGGTCTTGCCCGATCGCACCATCGCTTCGAGAAATCCGGGCGCCTGGCTCTCTTCGCGGTACCGCGCCTGCACCTGGGCGTCGGTAGGCCACGCGTTCCGCGACTGAGCGAACTGCTTCATGAGCTCGCGCCCAACCCGTTTCTCCATCTCGCGAGGACCGAATACATTCTCCAACGAGGTTAGAAGCGCGTCCCGGCGGATGGCGACGCCATTGACCGCGACAAGGGGCTCTGTGGCCAGGCGATGGTAATGCTGCCGAGTGATCAGCGATGCGGCTCCGAACGCTGTCGCTGCGCTCAGGATGGCCGTTAGCCAGATGCGAAGTCGCAGAGACGAGGGTTCCGCGATCCAATCGTGCCGGCCTAACCGGCGCAACCGATAGCCCCGAGGAATCTCTCCGATCGGGGGTTCCGATGTTCCCACATCGAAGGGGTTCGTCCCGGCCTCAGCCCTCGTACGCAAACGCAACGCTCCGCTCCTGTTTCGCGCCCTGCCGCCGGTGATCACCGGCGGTCCGCGCTTCGGTACGATATTACTTCCAGACGCGTCGGAGCGGATACGCCGTCACCCGTAGGAGCGTCGAAGCCCCCCCTTCGGAGAACACCTCGATGCCTGCAGCCTGCGGAGGAAATAGGACGCATGAGCTCAACGAGACGCGGCCGTCGTTGCCGAAGACCTCCAGCGAGGTGCGATCCACGATCGCCCGAATGCGGATGCGCCCCCCGTCCGGGGCGAGGGGCGCCCGATGCCCATGAGAGACGAGCTCAGCGGCCTGCACATCGTACTGCACGGTCTCGCCCAGCGCCCGAAGGCCGACTGTTCGCGCGGACCCGATCTCGAACTCGGCCTCGATGTCCCAGAGCTCCCCTTTGTCCGCGAGAGTCCACGGCCGATCGGCCTCCAGCGCGATCCCCTCGCGACGCACGGCCACTCCCCGCAGGCGATCGAGCTCCTGCACCGGCCACCGATAGAGACGCAGGCCGTCCGAGGTTGGCCGGAGGGTCAACGCGCAGGGGATACTCATCTGCTGGTTGAACGGCATGCCCGGATACTCCCCTCCGCGCATCCAGGCGATCTGAATCCGACGCCCGTCGGCTTTCGGCAGATCGCTGTAGGTCTGAACGGCGTAGAAGTTGCCGCCCCAGTCCGGCCGCTGCGGCGGCCCCTCCGGCGTAAACGCGCTGCCGTCGAAGTCGCCGACGAGATAGAGCCCATTCGCGGCCGTAAAGACCCACTTCGATACGCCGGGCATCCCGACCACCGGCAGCTCGAAGAAATCCGGACATTCGCTGGAGCCCGGCACTTCGACGGTCTGGATCCGATCCCACCGTTTCAAATCGGGCGATCGGAACAACGCAAACCGGCTCTCGTTGAGATAGAGGGCCATGATCCAGCGTCGAGTCGGAGCGTGCCATACGACCTTGGGGTCGCGATTCTCGGCCTCAACATGGCCGAGAATCGGGTTGCCGTTCCAGCGCTGGAAGGTGCGGCCCCGGTCCAGGCTATACGCCAGACACTGGGTAAACGGCTGGCCCTTGCTCTCCTCCGAGGTGCCGCCAGCGGCCGTATACAACGCGATCATCGCGGTTCGACCGTTGGCCGCGAAGCCTCCGGTGTTCTCGTGATCAATCACCGCAGAGCCGGAGAAGACCGTGCCGAGCCGGTCCGGCCGAATGGCGTCGGGCAGCTGCTTCCAGTGCAGCAGGTCACGACTAACGGCGTGCCCCCAGGTCATGTTGCCCCACTCGGTTCCGAACGGGTTGTGCTGAAAGAAGAGGTGGTACTCGCCCTTGTAATAAACGAGGCCGTTCGGATCGTTGAGCCAGTTCCGTTTCGAAGTGAAGTGAAACTGAGGTCGGTAGGCTTCATCGTATTCGGCGCGGTTCGGGCCGGCCGCCTCCATCTCGGTATCGCTCATCGTGATCTGATCCACATTGATATGCCCCCAGCCCTCCGCAGCTGTGTCGACGATGCGGATGCGCGCCGTCAACCCCTCGAACTCCGATACATCCCACGACGCCCATGAAAGGCGCTCCGAGCCGCCGGGCCGATCGTTGGGTCCCGTGGCGGTCCGAACCACCTGCCCATTGAGGACAAGGTTGATGCAGGTCCGATCCGGATGCTGCCCACCGCCGATCAAAAAACGGATTCGCTTGCGGGCGATCACGAACGGAGGTGAGGTCAGCGTACCGGTGGCTCCGTCCCCTCCGAGATAGCTGTTGACCAGCCCTCGGCCCAGATAGCCGCTCACGGGCATCTGATTCGGCAGGGTCCCTCGGGCAGGCCGCTCGCCGAACGCGGATCCCTCAACGGCCCAGCCCGCGTAGTCCTCCCCGTCGAAGTCGGCCAGGGCAATATCGGGCCTCGGCGAATGAACAGATCGACCCGAGGCCAGCGACGACAGGGTGAAGAGGATCAGCGCGTGGAAGATCAGGCTCGGCTTCGACAGGCTCGGCTTCGACAGGCTCAGCCACCGGGGCTTCGACAGGCTCGGCTTCGACAGGCTCAGCCACCGGGGCTTCGACAGGCTCGGCTTCGACAGGCTCAGCCGCCGGGGCGGGGTGTTAAGTATCAGAGCCAACCGAGTGAGCATGGATCTCTATTCGCCCTGGCTCGGTAACATCCTCCGCGATCGTGCAAACTGACGCGATGATGGTGACGAGAACAGGACCGGGCGCGGGCCATCGCGAACAATAGCGATGGCGATTGCTGAGGGTTTGGAGCCAAGAGCTGAGAGCTGAGAGCTGAGAGCCCCGGTGGCTGAGCCTGTCGAAGCCCCGGTGGCTGAGAGCTGAGAGCTGAGAGATACGTCCTCGTAGGGGCAATTCATGAATTGCCCGTACCGGCCCGGTGGCTGAGAGCTGAGAGGCTAGAGGCTAGAGGCTAGTCGTCGTAGGGGCAATTCATGAATTGCCCGTACCGGCCCGGTGGCTGAGCCTGTCGAAGCCGGGAGTTGCGAGATGGGCGCTCGGAAAGGGAGGACACAATGAGCGTGTGGTTCGCGCTTGTCGCAGCCGTCGTCTGCCTGTCCGTTGCGGGGTATGCGACCCCGCAGACGCCGGATACACGGATCCTCATCCGGCCGGAGGTCGTCACCGGTCGTATTGACGCGCGGCTCTATGGCCAGTTCCTCGAGCACATCTACCATTCGGTCGAGGACGGTCTCTACGGCGAACTCATCCGGAATCGCGCGTTTGCCGCCAATCGGGGCATCGTCCGATCCGGGGATACGCTCGAGCTGACGACGCCAATGATCGACACGAAGGTGTTCCTCGGGGATCCCTCATGGACCGATTACGAATACACGCTGAAGGCCCGCAAGACGACCGGCAGCGAGGGCTTCCTGATCCTCGTACGGGCTGAGGACGAACGGAACTTCTACTGGTGGAACATCGGCGGCTGGGGCAATGTCGGCCATCAGCTCGAGTCCGAAGTGAACGACGTCCGGCAGAGTCTCGGCGATCGAGTCCCCGGACAGATCGAAGCCGGACGCTGGTACGACATTCGCGTCCGCGTCGAAGGCGACCACATCCAGGGCTGGCTGGACGGAGTGCAGCTCCTGGACGTTCGGGACGCCGGCCATAAGCTCGGACGGGTTGGCGTCGGTTTCTGGTCCACCGCCGGCGAGTACCGGGACATCCGCGTGACGGACCTTGCGGGGCGGCCGATGCCGCTCGACCTCGACGCGCTGCCGAATGACGGCGCACTGCCAGAGGAATGGCGCGAATGGCCCCAGAAGAACGGTCAAGTCGAGCTCGTTGAGCTCCCCGATTCGCCCAACACCGGCTATGGCGCCCGGATCCGTCTGACGCCCGACGCGCCTGCGGGGATCGCCCAGGCTCGCATCCACGCCGTCCGCGGCAGGCGCTATCCAGGCTCGGTCTGGACCTCGGTCCACGGGAGGATCAAGGCGCTGCGCATCGGGCTGATCGACCGCACCGGCCGGACCCTGGCCTCCCAGAACCTTCGAACGCGAGGAGCCCCGGCGGCTGAGCTTGTCGAAGCCCCGGTGGCTGAGCTTGTCGAAGCCCCGGTGGCTGAGCTTGTCGAAGCCCCGGTGGCTGAGCTTGTCGAAGCCCCGGTGGCTGAGCTTGTCGAAGCCGAGCTTGTCGAAGCCGAGCCCGTCATCGAGGAACGACGCTTCGAGCTGGCCCCAAACGCCACGGACAGCGACGCCACGCTGATCATCGAAGCGACGGGCAGCGGCTACATCGATGTCGATATGGTGAGCATGACGAGGGACGATTACGCAGCGTCCGGATGCCGGACCGACCTTCTGGAAGCGGTGCGCGCCCTCCAACCGCCCATCATCCGATGGCCCGGCGGCTGCTTCGCGAGCATCTACCGATGGAAGCGCGCCATCGGCCCCCAGCATCGCCGCCAACCGTTCTACAACTACGTCTGGGGCGAATGGGACTCGTCGGGAT
The DNA here is from genome assembly GCA_013360745.1 of Chthonomonadales bacterium. GTDB lineage: Bacteria > Armatimonadota > Chthonomonadetes > Chthonomonadales > CAJBBX01 > JABWBA01. Next base: position 8,495 of record JABWBA010000002.1, read on the forward strand.
TCGGCGTCGACGAATACATGCGGCTATGCCGCACCGTCGGCGCTGAGCCGATGCTCGTCGTCAACCTCGGCAGCTGGGACGATCCGGCGCGCGAGGAGGAGTATGTCCGGGAGGCCCTGGAATGGATCGAGTACTGCAACGGCGATGCCTCGACGCCCATGGGCGCCCAGAGGGCAGCCAACGGACACCGCGAACCGTATAACGTCGTCCACTGGGAGATGGACAACGAGACCTGGGCGTTGGGCGTGGAACGGTACGGCAAACTCGTCGCCCGAGTAGCCGGGGCGATCAAGGCGCGCTGGCCGAACGTTAAAATCCACGCGTGCACCTTCTGGGAGAATGAGGACTCGCGGCTGTTGGAGCTCTGCGGGACCGTGATCGATTACATCAGCTACCACTTCTACGAAAACCCGGATCGATTCGCGGAGGCCCCGGGCCATTACGAGGAGCTCTGGAAGCGGTACGCGGCGATGATCGCCCGGAGTCCCAACCCTGCCGTCCGACTTTCGGTGACTGAATGGAATGCGCAGAGCACCGATTGGCGCACGGGGCTCTTCGCGGGCGGTTATCTGAACGTCATGGAACGATCCTCCGACGTCGTCAAGATCGCGACACCCGCGCTGTTCCTACGACGCACGGACGCCCGCGAGTGGGACAACGCGTTCATCAACCACGACCATCGAACGTGGTTCGCGGCGCCCAACTACGTCATCATGCGGCTCTACAGGGACCATTATCAACCGCTTTCCATCGGCTGTGACGCCCCGTCGGGCTTGAACGTCTCCGCGACGAGGAGCGAGCGGGGGGACACTGTGGTTCTCAAGGTCGTCAATCCCTCGGAGAAGGGCATCTCGTGCCCCATCGAGGCCGCGGCGGGCGTGTCGATCGGCCGCGCACGGGCGTGGCAGGTCCGGGCGGAGTTGAACGATCGCAACACGCTCACCGATCCGCGCCGCATCGCCCCAACGGCTCTGCCCGCGCCGGTGGAGCGGGGGCGCCTTTCAGTGGACTTCCCGCCCCGATCAGTCACGGTCATCGAGATACGGGGCATTCGCCCTGCCGGCGGTCCATAGCGAGCCGGGCGCTGGCGCCGGGTTCTGAGATCGAGGTATTGAGCGGGCAGGAATCGGTCCCGTCGGCGGCGAAGGTACGAGCAGGCGTAATGCGGCACGGACCGTTGCCGAGGAAGCGAGAGTACCATCCGACGGGCCGAAGGAGCGATGCAGCGATGGACCTGTACAACGAGGATTGGCGCCACTCAGGATCGGACGAGGACATCCTCTCACTGGAGGGCTCCGACGACTCGGCAGCCGTGGCGAAACTCGCCGCCTACCTGAAAGCCCACAATGTCGTGGTCCTTCGTGTAACGGAGACGATGGTTCTTATCGAGCACAGCACGCGAAAGTTCGTCCTTGCCCCAAAGCTTCAGGAGGCCGGACTCGACCGAATCGTCATCCATGAGTTCTGGACGGCCAACCGGGACCCCGCGGGCCGCGCCGCCCTCCTCGAACTCGCGAACGACCTCAACAACACGTTCAATACCGGCGCCTTTTACGTGGATGTCGATGGAGACCTCGCCTATCAGACACAGCTGACATTCCTGAACCAGATCACCTGGAAGGAAATGGACGCGTTCCTCAGCTGGCACGGCTTCACGATCTTCGCGGTACTGCTCTCCCGACAGGACGATCTGGGGAAGTTTCTTGCTTGATGGCGCGAACCGGATCTCCCCGTACGGAGTCCGTATAGACAGCACGGGATCGCTTATGGTCCGGGGGATATGCGTATGCGAATCACACGATACGGGACGCTTGGCGTCCTCCTGATCTTCAGCGCGCAGGCCGCACTTGCGGCGGGCACGCAGACGGCGGGCCTCGCGCCTGCACTCGGGGCTCGATTCAAAGCGACCCTCCTGGTCGATCCGGCGCTGACGATGCCGGACAAGGCGCCGAAGGCGACATCGGCCGACACACTGACGAAAGCCCTGGACGCTCTTATCGCCCAGGTCCCCGGTTCAGCATGGCGACAGCTCTATCTCCAACTGCCGAAAGGGGCAGGCCTGCCATCAGCAGCTGTCCTGGCAACGAAGGTCCGGAGTCTGGAGCGCGACGCTCGGATGAACATCATCGTCGGCAACGGAACCGATGATCGGGCCACGATGCAGCTCTCCGGGCAACCGCTTACAAAGGGATATCGAGAGCAGCTGACCCGAGCCGGTTACCGAATGGTTTATCTCATTTTCAGCAAGACGCCCCCTCTCAGTGTACCGTCCGCCTCGAACCCGAGCAGCGCGGAGGCCCGACGGCCCGTCTCTGATGAGTTCGGCGATATGCTCGGATCCTTCTTCACCCTTGACCCCCTCGAACAACAATCCAGCATGCGTGAGGCGATGTCCCTGCTGGGCACGCTTCCCCCCGCCGCAAGGGCGGAGTTCGTTACCCAGATCTGGCGGAGCATGGACTCCAACCTCCAGCAAGCGGTCATCCGGGATGTCACGCGCTCGATGAGCGGACCTGCGCGGCTATGACCCTCGCTGCGCTGCCGACCGCACCTCGACGCTGGAGACCGCTCGCCTTCGGAGATCGCCTCCGATGAATCTCTCGATGCAATCGGCATGCTCCTGAGCGCGTTGATCGCGGCCCTCGGTTCGATGGCGGTTCTGCAGCCGGAGCCTCTGACCATCGCTGAGTTACCTGCGCTGCCAAAGCGCGCGGTACGCGCGGACTGGCTGGTGCGGCTGCCGGACGCGCGCGCCGGCGTCTATCGCACCCCGGACGGCTCGAGCATCGTTCTCGACAACGGGTTGGTGCGACGCACCCTGCGCTTCCAACCAGCGGTTGCCACCGTCGGTATCGAAAACCTGATGACCCGCGAGGCCATGCTGCGGGCGGCCAGCCCTGAGGGTTGGGTGGAACTCGACGGCAGGCGCTGGGAGATCGGCGGGCTCATCGGTGAGCGGGACCGGGCCTATCTGCTGCCCGAGTGGATCGCCGAGATGAAGCCCAATCCGAACGGTATGACGCTCGCCGGCTGGAGCACGGGCAAGCCGAGCCCCAGGATCGGCTGGAAGCGGACCCGCAACGATTCCGCAAGGCCCTGGCCTCCAGCGGGAGCGTCCCTGACGCTGACCTTCGTCACGCCTGCAGACGCGCCGTCGGTCGCCATCGATGTCCGCTATGAGATCTACGACGGGCTGCCAGTGATCGCCAAGAAGCTCACGCTCCGCAACACCGGCCAGACACCGGTGCGGCTGAACCGATTCGCATCGGAGAGCCTCGCCTTTACGGAAGCCGAATCGGCCGTGGGACCGCAGCCGTCGTGGCGCATGCCGAACGTGCACGTCGGATCCACGTTCATGTTCGGCGGCGACACGCCCGAGAACGCGACAAAGGTCGTCCACTGGCTGCCCGACCCCGCCTACTCTACCCAGGTGAACTATGCGCTGAGCATGCCGGCCATCCTGGAGTGCCGTCCTCCCATCGGCCCCGATGTCGTGGTCCAACCGGGAGGGACCTTCGAGGGTTTCTGGACCTACCTGCTGCTTCACGACTCGACAGAGCGGGAGCGGCAGGGGCTCGCGGTGCGGCGGATGTACCGGACGCTGGCTCCATGGATCGAGGACAGCCCGCTGATGCTCCACCTCACTTCGACCGATGAGACCGTCGCCCGAACGGCCATCGATCAGGCCGCGGATGTGGGCTTCGAGATGGTGATCTTCAGCTTTGGCAGCGGTCTGGACATGGAGGACACCTCACCAGCAAACATCGACCGGTTCAAACGCCTGGCCGATTACGCCCACAGTAAGGGCATCCGCATCGGCGGCTATTCCCTGCTGGCGAGCCGTCGGATCAGCGATGACGACGACGTGATCAATCCGCAGACGGGCAAGCCGGGAGGCGCGATCTTCGGCAACTCCCCGTGCCTCGGAAGCCGATGGGGCATCGGCTATTTCGAGCGGATCAAGGCCTTTCTGACGGCCACAGGCTTCGACCTGCTGGAACACGACGGGAGCTATCCCGGCGATGTCTGTGCATCGACCGACCATCCCGGGCACAGAGGTCTGGACGATTCTCAGTGGACGCAGCACCAGGCCATCTCGGACTTCTACGCATGGTGTCGCGAGCGGGGGCTCTTCCTGAACGTGCCCGACTGGTACTTCTTGAACGGCTCTAATAAGAGCGGGATGGGATATCGGGAGACGAACTGGTCACTGCCCCGGGCCCAGCAGCATATCCACGCGCGACAGAACCTCTACGACGGCACCTGGCAGAAGACGCCCGGCATGGGCTGGATGTTCACCCCGTTGGTGGAGTATCAGGGTGGAGGCGCCGCAGCCACGATCGAGCCGCTCCACGAGCACCTGCCCGATTACGAGCTCCACCTGAGCAACAACCTCCTCTACGGCGCTCAGGCATGCTATCGGGGTCCGCGGCTCTATGATACGCCGGAGACCCGCACTCTGGTGAGCCGGTGGGTACGCCTGTTCAAGGAGCATCGGGCCATCCTCGAATTAGACGTGATTCACCTCAACCGAGCGGACGGCGTACACCCCGACGGTGTCCTCCACGTGAACCCGACCGCGGAGGAGCGGGGTTTGGCGGCATTCTGGAATCCCGCAGGGACGGAGGTTACCGCCGACGTCGAGATTCCCCTCTATTACACCGGACTGACCGAGACTGCCCGGGTGGAGTTGGACGACGGAACCGTCCGACGGTACCGCCTGGACCGGGAATACCGAATACGGATCAAACTGACGCTGCCGGCGCGAGGCGTGCGCTGGATGATCTTCCGATAGGTGCGCGCCTGAAGAGCGCCGAGCGGCAGGCCTCGCCGAAACGGGCGGTCCGATCCCTCCGTACTATCGTACGGATGCCTCATTGTGAAAGGAGATCCTTATGATTGTTCGTAAAACCGCCGTGTTTGCGTTGCTGGCGGCCGCTCTGCCTGCCCTGGCCCAACAGCCCGCAAAGACCCCGAAAATCGAACCCACCGACTTCAAGGATCCGGGCAAGATCACGATCAAGTATGTCCAGGGCCAGAAGGAACGCTATATCACGACGACAACAGCCAGGGCCGTCGTCAACGTCGAAGTAGCCGGACAGCCCTTTACGATTAACAACGACTCGACGAACCGCGGTCAGACCACGTATACGGTGGCGGATGTCGGGCCGCCCGCAAAGATCGAGATCGTAACGGATCACATCCAATCGCGGACCAAGGTCGATAACCCGATGATGCCGGTCGAGATCACGATCAACGACAAGAACGTCAAGGCAGTCTCGAACGGGCAGGTCCTCTATGATTCGGCCAAGGGCGGCGACAACGCTATGGCCGCCCAGTTCACCGAAGCCGTCAAGCAGCTGGGCAAAAAGATCACGATCACCGCCGATGCGGATGGGAAGGCCGGCTCCAAGCTGGAAGGCGATCCCGAAGCGATGGAAACCATGGGCGAACTCCTCGGTCAGGGTCTCTACGGTGTTATCTTCAAAGGCCAAACAGGGTTCGCGGTCGGCGATACTTGGGACGTCGAGACGGAGATCCGAGCAATGCAAGCCATGAAGATGAAACAGCCGCTGAAGTTGAAAAACGCGTACAAGGTTCGGGGCACAGCTCTCGTGGATGGAGTCCCCTGTCTGCATATCGAAACGACGACGACTGCCAAAGGATCCGATCTGGACGCAGTGATGAAGCAGGCCGGCATGGAGGTCGACACGAAACTGTCCAGCTTCGGCCTGACCATGACCGGAAACGTCTACTTCGACCCCGTACAGAGCCGGGCCGTCTACACGGACGGCAAGGGGACGGTCGAGTTCGTCGCTGTCGGGGATGTGCCGGGCGCGGGCAAACTCGATATGAAGGCGGTGATCGATATCAAGTCGTCAAGCTGGATGAACGCCGCCTGGTAGTGCCGTTGATGGCCCCGTCAGCTGCGGCGGCGGGGCCGTCATGATCGCTCGATAGATTCGGGCGCACGTTACAACCTCGTTCAGGTCGATCCGCTCCCCTACAGCATGAGCGCTCCGAATATCGCCGGGACCAAGGACGAGCGCGGCCGCCCGATCCGCCACCCAGGCCGCATCGGTGCCGTACGGTTCCCCTCGCAGGTCGACCTCCGGCCCGGCGTAGGTCCGACATATCTCCAGCGTCTGCCGACTGAACGGATGATCCAGCGGCGTGCTGAGGGCAGGTGTCCGGAGCTGCAGGTCGCTATGGGTGGCGCGCAAGTCCTCCCCTGTGCGCGAGCAGGCGTCGTCGATGACCGCCATGGCTTCGCTCCGAGCCGCCTGCATGTCCATACCCGGGAGAAGCCGGAAGTCCACGGACACGACGCATTCGTCCGGCACGGCGTTTCGCGTTCGACCGCCCCGGATCATGCTGACCGTCAGCAGCGGTCCCGTCATCAACGGGCTCGCAAACCGACGCTGTAGGTCCTTCTGCAGGCGGCTCAGCGCCTCCACCGCCCCGATCGCGCCGAGGATCGCATTCGCCCCGAGCTCCGGTCTGGACGTATGGGCGCTTCGTCCGTGCACGGTGAAATCCCATCGCAGGGTCCCTTTATGCTGAACGACGGGCTCGAGCCTGGTGGGCTCTCCGAAGATGCCCCATCGAATGTCGAAGGGCAGGCCGCAGAAGGACTTGATCCCGGTCTGGGCGTACTCCTCGTCGCCCGCGCATAGAAGAAGGACGGGGCGAGGCGGCCTCTCGCCCGCCTCGATCAGGTCGAGTAACGCAAGGATCATCGCGGTCAGCGACCCCTTATCGTCACATGCGCCCCGACCGATAAGGAGGTCCCCCTCACGACGGGGTACGAAGGCTTCATCGGCCCAGTCGTCGGCCGGGACGACGTCCATATGCGATTCGAACAGGATCGCGGGCCCCGATCCATCCGCCGGGTACTCGATCAGCAGGTTCTCGTGAACATCGCTCACCGGCAGCCGAGTTACCCTTGCATCCCGTCCGGCAAACAGCCCCTCCACATACTCGACGACCCCACGCTCCACCGGCGTCGCCGACGAATGCAGCCGGCCCATCGGATTGACCGACGGACGGGCGATGAGATCGCTGAGCATCGCGCCGGCGCGCTCCCGGGTAAGCCATTTCATAGAACCGTTGCGCTCCTCTTACTTTACGAGCGATTCAGGATTTGCCCCTACGACCGACTGCGCTTCGCGCGCGCCGTCGGTGCGCTTCGATCCAGCATACCGTATGCAGGGCTGAGAGCTGAGAGCTGAGAGGCTAGAGGCTAGAGGCAAGAGGCAAGAGGCCAGTCGTCGTAGGGGCGATTCATGAATCGCCCGTACCGGCCCGGTGGCTGAGTGCTGAGAGGCAAGAGGCGTGAAGCCCGTCGTCGTAGGGGCAATTCATGAATTGCCCGTACCGGCCCGGTGGCTGAGAGCTGAGAGCTGAGAGCTGAGAGCCAAGAGGCCCGTCGTCGTAGGGGCGATTCATGAATCGCCCGTACCGGCCCGGTGGCTGAGAGCTGAGAGGCTAGAGGCGTGAAGCCCGTCGTCGTAGGGGCAATTCATGAATTGCCCGTACCAGCCCGGTGGCTGAGAGCTGAGAGCTGAGAGCTGAGAGGCTAGAGGCTAGAGGCCCGTCGTCGTAGGGGCGATTCATGAATCGCCCGCCCCCAACCGCGCGCGGACCGGTTTCATCGAGGATGGTGAGGCCGGCCTACGCCTAACGGCTTCGGCGGGTGCGATGGCGCACATAGGCGCGCCGGTCCAGTTCGCGACGATGCCGCGCGATCTCCCGACAGAACTCCGCATCGCAGGTCTCGCGGTTGTACTCGTCCCATAGGGGAGCGGCGCAAACCTGACAGCGAGCTGGATGGCCGGATCCATAGCCAGTTCTGCGCGGCGGTTCGTAGCGGCTGTGTCGGGAGTACGCCTCGAACGAGGGCGCGCCGACCGCCCAGCAGCGCATCAGAGCAGCACGCAAATCACGGGCGGCCGTAGCGCGGCTGACGCCCAGCGCATGGGCGAGCTCATCAATGGTCGCCCCCATAACCCAGCGGACATAGGCGATACGATGGCGCGGGGACAGCTCGGTCAGGCGGCCAATGGTGAGCAGTTCCTCAACGGTCGAGGCTCGCGCACTGCCGGCGTCGAGATCGAGGCCGGCCGCGGTCTCTCGGCGGCGTCTGCGTGCGATCTGCTCATCGCCGAGGACCGGGTACGGGTCCGGACTCGGCGGAGTATGGTTCGGACGGGCGTTGCGGCGGGATCGGCGGCCATCGGTGTACGAAGGTTCGGGCATCAGCGTCCTCCAGAGCGGGATGGGGATGGGGTGTCAGCGCGGCGTGATTGCCGCCTCCTGGCTCCTGGCTTCGACAAGCTCGGCTTCGACAGGCTCAGCCACCGGGCTGGTACGGGCGATTCATGAATTGCCCCTACGACGACGGGCCTCTTGCCTCTTGCCTCTTGCCTCTCAGCTCTCAGCCACCGGGCTGGTACGGGCAATTCATGAATTGCCCCTACGACGACGGGGCTCTTGCCTCTCAGCTCTTGGCTCTCAGCCGCCGGGGCTTCGACAAGCTCAGCCACCGGGGCTCTCAGCTCTCAGCCACCGGGGCTTCGACAGGCTCAGCCACCGGGCTGGTACGGGCAATTCATGAATTGCCCCTACGACGACGGGCCTCTTGCCTCTCAGCTCTCAGCTCTCAGCTCTCAGCAGAATAGTAGACGCATGTATACTCTTATTTGTTGCAATGAAAACGGAAAATCCCGCGCGCAGATCGCTTCGGAAGGACTTGGTCCACAGGACACCGAATGGAACGAGGCAGAGAGGAGTTTCGATGCCTCGGGCTCTCGTAACCACAGATGGACGGACCTATGCCCTTGTGGACCAACCGTTGGCGCCCCTCCGCGGCGATGAAGTCCGGGTGCAGGTGGAGTTCGCCGCGCCGAAGCACGGCACCGAGCAGCACAGCCTCGACGGCAGCGTGTTCGACCGGAAGCGCTGGGATCCCGACCTGCGTATGTTCCTCCCCCGTACAGAGCCCATGGCGCAGGAACGGATGGAGCGGAACGCGGGCAATATGGTCGTCGGATCCGTCATCGAGGCCGGCCCTGAGGCGCGCGATGTGCGCGTCGGCGATCGGGTGTTCGGCTACGGTCCCATTCGCGACATGCATCAAGCCCCAGCGGAGGCCTGGATGCCGGTCGGCGATCTGACTCCCGAAGATTGTGTATGCGTCGATCCGGCGCATGTGGCCTTCGTCGCGATCCGGGACGGCAACACGCGCATCGGCGACCATATCGCGGTCTATGGTCTCGGCGCCATCGGGCTCATGGCCGTCCAGATCGCCCGTGTAGGCGGCGCCCGTCGGATCTTCGGCGTGGATCCCTCGCCGCTTCGGCGCCAGTGCGCCCTCGGGCTGGGTGCGGATGCGGCCTTCGATCCCGCTGTTTCCGATGCTGCGCTCGAGATCAAACGCTCCACCGGCGGCTCCGGCGTCGACATCGCCATCGAGACTTCCGGCAACGGAAGCGCGCTGCACGACGCGATTCGATGCATCCGACAATGCGGCATCGTGGTACACGTGCCGTGGGGACCCACCGACTGTTCGGCGCTCCATCTGGATGAGGAGTTCCATCTGAATCGGCCGACGATCATCGGCAGTCAGGCATGGGAGGGCTGGGGCTGCGCCGACCGCTCCTATCCGCTCTGGGACTACCGTCGGGCCTTCGGCGCGACCGTGGAGCTGTTGAGGGCTGGACTGATCACGGGACACGGAATCATCCACCCCATCATTCGGTTCGAGGACTCGCCGGCGGTGATCGCCGATCTGCTCCGCAGGCCGGACCGATCCATCAAAGTGGGCGTCCGATTTGCCTGACCGAACCAACAGCGGCCGAAGAACCTCTCGACCGAGATCGAGGCGACAGCAGGCTCGGGGCGGAGTCCAACGCCCGCCCGGCAGGCCGCTTCAACGGCTCCTCTACCCCTTCCAGCGTTTCGCGCGGATCGAGGCGTTCAGCGGCATCCTGCTCCTGAGCTGCACGTTGATCGCCTTGATCTGGGCCAACTCGCCGTGGGCCCCCGCCTATCTGACGCTCCTCGATAGCCGCATTATCCTTGGATGGGGCGAGCACATCCTTGCCAAGCCGCTCCTCCTCTGGATCAACGATGGACTGATGGCCGTATTCTTCTTCGTCGTCGGGCTCGAGATCAAACGGGAGCTGAGCGTAGGAGAGCTGGCGACATCGCGTAAGGCGGCTCTGCCCGTGGCCGGTGCCCTCGGAGGTATGGCCGCGCCGGCAATCCTCTACGCGGCAGCCAATCTCGGGCGCCCCGAGATCCATGGTTGGGGCGTGCCGATGGCGACGGACATCGCCTTCGCGCTCGGCGTCCTGACGCTGCTCGGCCCGCGCATACCGCCGGCGCTGAAGGTGTTTCTGGCAGCTCTCGCCATCGTAGATGATATCGGCGCCGTCGTGGTCATCGCGCTGTTCTACAGCTCCAGCATCGCTCTGCCGGTCCTGATGACCGGCCTGGCCCTGCTCGGCCTGTCCGCGCTGTTCGGCCGCGCGGGAGTTCGAAGCCCGGTGGTGTATGGGGTTGTCGGGCTGCTCGTCTGGTTGGCCTTCCTGAAATCGGGCGTCCACGCAACTGTGGCGGGCGTCCTCCTCGCGATGACCGTGCCTGCGGAGACGCATATGAACGCCCGATCCTTTCGGCAGCGCGTGGGCGAGGCCATGTCGGAGTTCGGTGACGAGGAATCCGCCGATGACATCGGGCTGGACTCGGTCCGGCAGTCCGCGGTCGCCAGCCTGGAGCGGGCGTGCGAGGAGGTCCAGTCCCCCCTTCAACGAATGGAGCAGATTCTCCATCCGTGGGTGTCTCATGGGATCATGCCCCTCTTCGCCCTCGCCAACGCCGGTGTGCCCCTCGGCGGCGCCAGCGGGGTCGTCCCGTCCAGCGTGCCGATCGGTATCGCGGTCGGGCTGCTCATCGGCAAACCGCTGGGCATCACGCTGGCCTCGCTGGCCGCTGTGCGTTTGAAGCTCGCTGAACTGCCGGCCGGCGTGACGATCCGTCATCTAATCGGCGCAGGCGTCCTCGGCGGAATCGGATTTACCATGGCGATCTTCGTCGCGGGTCTCGCCTACTCGGACGGCCACACACTGGCGTCGGCCAAGGCCGCGATCCTGGCGACATCAACCGCCGCAGGCGCCCTCGGGTACGTGGCGCTGCGCGGCAGCTCCCGGCCGGTCATCGGCGACGAAAAGGAGAACACGGGATGAAACCCTATCGGGCCATCATCGTCGGCATCGGAGGGATGGGCGCCGTCTGGTGCCGCCGGATCCTGCCGCCCAATATTGCCGATGGGCTGGTGACGCCCGTCGCGGCGGTGGACGTCAACCCGGAGCGCCTCACCATCGCCAGGGACGCCCTTGGGCTGACGGACGATCAGCTCTTCACGGATCCGGCGTTGGCCTTCGACCGGGCTCGCGCCGATTTCGCCATAATCGTGACGACGCCCGATCGGCATGAGGAGATCCTCGACCTCGCACTGGCCCATGACATGGACATTCTGTCGGAAAAACCCATTGCCCACACGCTCGCCGCGTCGTGCAGGATCGCCGACAAAGTCCGGAGGGCCGGCCGAAAGATGGGCGTTACGATGAGCCACCGGTTCGATCAAGACAAGACGACCCTGCGGCGGGCGCTCCGGGAGCCGGCGACCGGGCAGCTCGATTATCTGGTATGCCGGTTCACGTGCGACTGCCGGACCTTCGGGAGCTGGGGCAGGTTCCGACACGAGATGCCCGATGCCCTGATGGTAGAAGGGGCTGTGCACCACCTCGACATCCTCGCCGACCTGGCCGGCGCTCCGTGCGAGACGATCTACGCAAGGACCTGGAACCCTCCATGGGGCGAGTTCGCCGGCCATTCCCAGGCGCTGGTGAGCATGGACTTCCCGAACGGCGTCCGTGCCCTCTATGAAGGCGCCAAAACCAACGCGGTCGCCCTCAATCCCTGGGAACAGGAATACATTCGGGCCGAATGCGAACATCGGACGCTCATCATGGATCGACGGAGGGTAGAGCGGTTCGATCACGATCCATCAAAGGCATGGAACCCGGGCCGGGAGGGCGAAGGCGCCGAAATCCCGCTGATCCAACAGCCGAAGTGGGCCAACACATGGTTGACGGAGCTGTTCGTCCGCTGGCTTGACGGCGGACCGCCCATGGAGACCGAGGTCGAGGCCAACCTCCAATCGGTCGCGATCGTCTTCGCCGGCATCGAAAGCAGCCGCACCGGCTCACCCGTGCGCGTGCAGGACTTTCTGGATGAGGCAAGGGGGGAGAGCTGAGAGCCAAGAGCTGAGAGCTGAGAGGCAAGAGGCTAGAGGCTAGAGGCAAGGGGCAAGAGGCAAGAGGCAAGGGGGGAGAGCTGAGAGCTGAGAGCTGAGAGCTGAGAGGCAAGAGGCTAGAGGCTAGAGGCAAGGGGCAAGAGGCAAGAGGCAAGGGGCGAGAGGCTAGAGGCTAGAGGCAAGGGGTTGCGGTACACGTTCGTAGGGGCAATTCATGAATTGCCCGTACCAGCCCGGTGGCTGAGCCTGTCGAAGCCCCGGTGGCTGATAGCTGAGAGCTGAGAGCTGAGAGGCAAGAGGCGAGAGGCCCGTCGTCGTAGGGGCAATTCATGAATTGCCCGTACCAGCCCGGTGGCTGAGCTTGTCGAAGCCCCGGTGGCTGAGAGCTGAGAGCCAAGAGCTGAGAGGCTAGAGGCTAGAGGCCCGTCGTCGTAGGGGCAATTCATGAATTGCCCGTACCACCCCGGTGGCTGAGCTTGTCGAAGCCCCGGTGGCTGATAGCTGAGAGCTGAGAGGCTAGAGGCTAGAGGCTAGAGGCCCGTCGTCGTAGGGGCAATTCATGAATTGCCCGTACCAGCCCGGTGGCTGAGCTCGTCGAAGCCCCGGCGTCTTAACTGGCGGTGCGATCCATCACTTCGACCAGAACGCGCGCGGCGTCGGAGCCCGGGAATGCCTCGATGATCTGCCATGCCGCCTGCTGGGCGGCGTCCAGGCGGGGGCGCGCGGCGACGGCGTCCGTCTCGATCCCTGCGAGGAACGCTGGATCCGCAACGTCCTCGGCAATGCTGCTCCACGCTTCGGCGGCCGCCACTGCGTTGGTTGCGGCGATCAGATCCCGAACGACCGTGTTGAACCCGGCGGCGACCGGTCCTTCCGCTGGGCCGTCGAAGAGGCCGTTCTCCACATCGTACGGCGTCTGCCGAAAGGTGTCGTGCCGAAAGGCATCCCGATCGTCGGGCCGCCGGAAATCGGGAATGGGCTGAGGGATGCCGCCGAGCGTCTGGGAACGATAGGCCTGGATCCCCTGCAGGGTGCAATCCGCCGTGGTATAGACATCGAACGGACCCTTGTGACCGGTCAAGATCTCGCGCGCGAAGTAGTAGATGGTCCAGAAATCGCCGCCTCCGTGCCCGGCTTCGGCCGCCATCCGCCCCAGATCATCCAGCGGCGGATCGATCCGGTGTTTCGGCGCGCTGCCGAAGCCTCCTAGCCGGACGCGCAGCGCACCGTCGACCTGTTCGGCGGCGCCCTTCGTACCCCAGAGCCGCTGGATATGACTGTCGTTCGTCGTCGCGCCCATGAGATTCCGCACGAGCCCGCCGTTGGACATCCGAACCAGCGAAGGGCTGATGCCGCCCATCCCGTCCCCGGATCGGACCAGAAAGCCAGGCAGGCGGACCGCACCCGGCAGCGCCGCTGCCTCCACCGGACGAAGGCCGGTGATCGCCATGATGGGGCCGAGGGAATGGGTGTTGTAGTAGTGAAAGCTCATCCAGCTCCGCCAGGGATGCGCCCGTCCGCCCGGTTCGAGCGGAACGCCGTTGATGTCCGTATAGGCGAGTGTCAGGACCTCATGGACGTACTCGTACTCCCCGTACATGAGATCGCCGAACAGCCCCTCCTCCCAGCGCCGTGCCAGCCACCGGTTCTCCGCCGAGAAAGGATAGTTCTCGGCCATCTGATAGATCAGACCGGACCGCTCCACCTCTTCGGTCAGCCGAACCCCTTCGGCCGGGGTCATGAAGGCCGTAACCTCGCTGAGGACGTGTTTGCCCGCGCGGAGGCACGCGATAGCATCGTCGGCGTGGTTGGGGAGAAAGGATGCGAGGAGAACGGCATCGATGTCGGCTTCGAGAAACGTCCTCAGGTCGTCGGTCGTGAGGGCGTTCGGGCAACGCTCGACGAACTGCTCCCGCATATAGGCGTTGTAATCGAGCCCCGCGACGACGTCGATGTTCAATGCGGCGCATGGCCCCAGCAGGTGGAGGCCACGCCCGAGACCCCAGACGCCCAACCGGATCCGGCGATCCGTGTTGAAAACCTTCGCGACATCGCTCATCGGTTTACTCCATGGTGAAAAGATAGTGCATGAGGCTGGAGAGTTCGCCGTAATCCGGGATGATGATATCGGCTCCGGCCGCGATGAGCCGCTGCCGCTTCCAGAGGTCGAGGCGGCCGGGATGCGTTTCATCAGAGGCCACGCCCACGGCCAGCCCATCGACGCCCTTGCCGTTCTCGATCTCGACGTAGCCGTCGCCGAACACGACGAGCTCGGATCCGCGCAGATCATGCTCCTGCAGAATCCGATCGATGATCATCTGTTTGGAGAAGAGCCTGTATTCATCGAGAGCGCCATAGATCCGCCCGGGAAAGAAACCGTCCAGCCCGAGGGCCGCGGCTTCGTCCAGGACGTACGGGAGGTCGGTGCCGCTCGCCAGATAGAGGGTTACGCCTGCGTCACGCAGCGCTTCGAGAAGTTCGCGCGAGCCCCTGAGGAGGTATCGCGATGGATCGACAGCTCCGGTCTTGAGCGATTCGACGCGGTCGGCGATTCGCTCCCACAGACGTCGCAGATACTCGTGCTTGTACGCCAGCGGATCGAGGGGCACACCGGAGCGGAGCCGCACTTCGTCGGCAAGCTGGATGCACTGGTAGATCGTCTGCTTGCCCGTCAGCCGCTCCACGAAGTCCCGGACGACCGCCTCGATCGCGGTCGCGTCCTCGTGATCGGGAGTCGCCGTCAGCACCTCCACGAAGTAGGGGATCATCACCCCCTGCCATCCCTCGCGGATCAGGGAGAGCGTCCCGTCGAAGTCGAACAGCGCCGACCGAACCCTGCCGCGGACCGCGCCGGGGTTGATGATCTCGATGCCGGGGAGCCGTCGACAGGCGGATGTAGCCGGACCGTTCATCATCGACAAGCTCCGTCCAATGGGAGGCGCGCCAGGGCGATGAGGAGGTCGATGCAGCGCCGAATGCCCGTCAGGCTCATGGTCGATCGGCGCCT
Organism: Chthonomonadales bacterium; assembly: GCA_013360745.1. Taxonomy (GTDB): domain Bacteria; phylum Armatimonadota; class Chthonomonadetes; order Chthonomonadales; family CAJBBX01; genus JABWBA01. The sequence continues at coordinate 23,824 of JABWBA010000002.1, forward strand.
GTGAATGTTCTCGCCGGGCAGCGCGACGGAGATCGTGGGAGCTAGCGGACTGAAGAGGCCAGTCTGGCTGCTTGAACGCGCCGCCGTCAGATGGAACGGCACGCCGGCCTCCTCCAGCCGTTCGGCGGTCCGGATGCCGAACCACGGATCGACGAACCCGCGGCCTTCGAAGATCCGGACGGCCGGAAGCGTCAGATCCGCGTCGAGGAGGTTGCGGACGTCCGGCACGTCCGCGTTCACGATGAGTTCCAGCCCTCTGCATGCACGCTGAAGGTTCAGGACGGCCTTTCGTGCCATATCCATGGCGCATTCCTCTGCCATAACGACGAGGACGCCAACCGACGGATCATCGACCTCCAGAAACGCCGAGAGAACGGCAAACAACGTTGCTCGCGGATCCAGCGCCTTGCCGTGGATCCGATCGCCGTCGAGGGTCGCAGCCTGCCGGTAGGTCCAGACCGTGCGGAACGGACGGATCCCATCCCCGCGCAGTACGAGGCACGGACCTTCAGGACCGTCTACGAGTTCCCCCTCGATGGGGAACGCTTCGTCGGACCTGGCCGCGAGGTAATCCATACCCTGAAGTTCCCTGCCCACGTACAGGTCGGGTGTGCATCCCCAGGAGCGTGTATCGAACGTTCCGTCCGCCCGCCGTTGCAGCGCCACGCCGCCGATCTCATCCATATGGGCGATCAGAAGCCGCCGTAGACCGGCTTCGACGGGCTCGGCTTCGACAAGCTCAGCCACCGGGGCTTCGACAGGCTCAGCCGCCGGGGCGCCTGTGTGCGTGATGAGAATATGGGAATCCGGGCAGAACCGCACATTCGCCCGACGCCCGAGATACCGGCGGATCTCATCGATGACGGGTCCGCAAGCCGTTGCGACGCCGGGAGCCTCCGACAAGGTCAGTAGAAAACGTGTATCCATGCCGAGCACCCCCTTCCCATGGGCAGCTTGAGGATACCAGACGGACGCCCTGCACCCGGCGGCTTCGACAAGCTCAGCCACCGGGCCGGTACGGGCAATTCATGAATTGCCCCTACGACGACGGGGCTCTTGCCTCTTGCCTCTTGCCTCTCAGCTCTCAGCTCTCAGCTCTCAGCTCTCAGCCACCGGGGCTTCGACAGGCTCAGCCACCGGGGCTGGTACGGGCAATTCATGAATTGCCCCTACGACGACGGGGCTCTTGCCTCTTGCCTCTCAGCTCTCAGCTCTCAGCTCTCAGCTCTTACATCCTCAACGTTCCGGCTTATCGGCTCCCGACGACGGCGGTCGGGCGATCGCTGCAATGTCCGTCGCCAGATCGGGCAGGCGCAGCTTCAGGACGCCGGACCGCGCCTCGACGGACTCGCGCCGGACGACAGAACCGGTCCATGTATCCCACCATTCGACGGCCCACGCGCCATCCACCCGGACGGGCGCCGCAGCGGTCAGTCCGCGCAGCACGCCCGGGCTGCGGCCGTTGAACGCCGTCTTCCACACGCTCTCCCGGTTGTGAAACCAGAGGAGGAGAGCGTCTGTGCCGACGAGACCCAGCGCGTTGACGTCGGGATACCGACTGCTCTGGTAGCGCGGGATCGTGAGCGAACGGATCTGAAACCAGTCGCCGGCGGTATTGGAGACCGTAATCGTATGCGGCCCGCTGCTCAGCTCGAGGGAGATATCCTCGTCGTAGTCGCTCACCCAGACGTTGTATTCCTCGAGCTTACGCGCGGCCTTCCACGGCCCTTTGCCTGGCTCCCCGGCATCCAGCCGCCGCTGCAGCGCCGTGCGACCATCCACCCGGATCACCATGGTCGCGCCCTGACAGACCTGCCCGAGGCGAAACGTAATCCGCGTCGGATGTTGCAGATCGAGCTTCCAGGTCAGCTCTGTCGGCAGCTCCAGTTTCTTCGAACGGTTGGGGCTGCCGATGCTCATGGCAATCGGTCCCCCTTCCACCGTGCCATCTGCGCGCACCGTATAGATCGTCGATGGGGGCATTCCCCACTCGATGCCACCCGAAACGGTACAATCCTTGAACGTTTCGGATCCGCCTGGGTCGGATTGCACCTCGATACCATCCAGCGGCTCGTAGCCGCCTCGCTCCCGGGGGATGCGGTCGGCGTAGCGACGAATCGGCGTCAGCAGCGGATATAGATTGTGGGGATGGATGTAACTATCCCACCACCAGACCATCGCGGTGCCAGCGCCGCCGGCCATGAGCGCCGCCCAGGCGCCGTTATGCACGTTGATGCCGGTCCCCTTCGGATCCCATTTATTGTCGGGAGATTGCCAATCGATGCCAAACTCGGCAAGGATATAGGGTTTGCCGAAGAGTCGATAGGCCCGGGTATCGGAAACGATCCGCGACGTGAAGTCCGCGGTGCTGTCTCCCTGGCCGTAGGTGTGGGACATCGTGAAATCGATATCCGGACATGCCCAGACACCCGCCGAGCCGTAGGTAGTGCTGATGAGATGCTTATATGGGTCCAGCGCTCGGACATAGGCGGCCATCTCGGCCACCCATTTCTCCTGTTCGGGTGTAGGCGGCACCTCGTTCCAGAACTCCCAGGCGAATAGATTCGCCGCGTGGGCGTACCGTCCGATCAGATAGCGCAGACGCTGTTTATACAGTCGGCGCGCCTCGGGATTGGTCCAGAACTCCGCGGGAGTCCCGCAAGGGCCGCCGTTGGCGGCGTTATATGGGTTACTCTGCCACGAACCTTCGTTGAAGAATCCACCTTCGGTAAACTCTCCATACGTGCCGATGCAGAGAACGATATTGACCTCGTGCTTCTGCGCGAGTCGAACGACCTCGTCGAGGCGATACGCGTTATCCTGTGCGTAACGCCCCAGGCCTCGGTAGGAGCCGACCCCGGCCTTCGGCGTCGGCGCAGGCATCCACTCCATACCTTTTTCGTTGAACGCGAGCCAGAGTCGCGCCCAGTTGTGCCCAGCTTTGCCCATCCCGGTCAGCCATCGCTCGTAGGTAGCGATGGGAGCTGGACCGTTCGCCCAGCACAGGTTCTGGCCGATGGCGACAAGCGGGCGCATCGGTTCGCCGGCCGCTCCAACCTCCCGCGAGAAGCCGTAGCGATCCGTGGCGGATCGTCGGATGAAGCCGGCGCGCTCCCCTTTCGCAACCACGAACGTGATCGGTGGGCCGGCAACGGAACGTTCACCGTTCCCTGCGACGACCCGCAGTGAATATCGCCCGGGTGCGGACGGGGTGTATCGGACCGCGAACTCGGGCTTGCCGCCGACGACGACACGCTCTCCGCCTCCCTCGCGGACGACACTGCCGGGCACCCTGTAGAACCCCGGTATGACCAGACGCTCGCCGCTCGGCGTGGTCACCTCCCCGTCGAAACGGATCTGACGGGGATCGAACGGATTATCGTAGGTTGCGGCCACGCTCGCCCGCACCTCGACCGTCTCATAGGTCGTGATGCTCTGCGCCGAAGCCCGTACGTCGGCAATGTTGAGCGGCCGATCATCACTCAATGCAATACCTCTGTAATCGGCCGATGCCGCTCGCCGAGTTTCTTCTTCGAGCGCGCTCGCGGTCATGGCCGTGAAGGTCATGCCAAACCGGATCGTCTGACCGGCCGCAAGCGCACCGTTACCGGCGCTGGCAAAGAGCTCATAGCCCGGCATGTCCCACTTCCGATCATCCTGGAACTGGAGTATGGCGTCGATCGCGCCGACCCGCAACGCCGCGTTGCCGGGAACGATAAACCCGATCGATGGCGTCGAGCCGGCGCCGATGAGCACGTAATCGTTTTCACGAACTTCGGTCGGGCAGGTAGCTGCTGACACCCCGTGTTCAACGCCAAAGTAGAGCGTACGGCCGGCATGCCCCTCGGCGGGCATCCGGGCGCTGAATAGGAGAGCTTCGATTTGGATCGCCTGTTTTGGAGTAACCTCGTAGACTACCTGCGCGGTGTTGGCTGTCCTCGTGATCGTCTGCCGGACGGCAAACGACCCTTCAGCCCCCTTCAGGGTGAAGCGATAAACGCTCGCACCACGGACGGTCTCCATCGTCACATCGGCGGTGTCCAGGTTCATTTGTTCGGCGATCATCCCGGACCAGCCAGGCCGAGCGATCCGCAACGCGGCATCGCGAAAGAAGACCGTGTCGCCGGAACGGACGGAGGAGATCTCGCCTTTCTTGCCCGGGGCGATTGTCAGGGTCTGCCCCTCAGCGGCGGCGATCCATCCGCGGCCAACGATGGCGGCGAGCACTAGGCCGATCCGGAGGAGGATCACGGATGCTCCTTCAGGGCGCGGTAAAAATCGGCCAGATGGAAGACGAACCCGAATGCCAGAGCCACCCTCCACAACGCTACCTCCTTGCAGAGCTCCCTTCGGGCCGTCTCCTTGTTCTCCACTGCCGTAACCGCCTCGGGGATCACCGAACAGAGGACACCATGCCGGGACATGTCGGCCATGCCTCCGGGCGACAGGAGCAGACACCAGTTGAGAGCAAAACCGGTATAGATGAGATGGTTGACGCCGTGGAGACGGCAGAGCGCGGCGAGCTGATGGGAGCTCTCCGCTATTGGTTCCTCACCGATCGGACGCGCTTCGTTCGGAAAGTCCAGTGCGGCAAACCCGCGCCGGACGTCGTCCTCGTTGTGCAACCCCACGAAGACGTTGCGGCGCCGAAACTCGTGTAGCCGCGTCAGGGTTTCGTCGGACTCCACCGCCATGAGGGGCGATGGATCGGGGCCGGCGAGCTCCAGAGTCTGGCGGAAGCCCGGAAGATGGCGGTAATAATCGCCGCCCCCGACGACATGGAATACGCGGAAACCGTCGTTGCGAACGGCGGCGAGCAGGTTCGGGAACACCTCGCTCAGGATTCGCTGCGCCCTCGGGATATATTCGACCGCGCGGTACCAGCCCGGGTAGTCCGTCCGGGCGCCTGTCTCCCACGCATGCATCACGACGAGCGCGGTGCGCTCTCGGGAGACCTCAATCTCGGCCTGGTCCCAACCGCCGTATCCTTCTCCCGGGACTTCGAGTCCCGGGTCCGCATCGAACTGCCGGTAGTATTGCACGTTGATCTTCACGACGGAACGTATTCCCTGGAGACAGAGTAGCACACCGTATGCAGAGCCGAGAGCTAAGAGGCTAGAGGCTAGAGGCTAGAGGCAAGAGGCAAGAGGCAAGAGGCAAATCGTAGGTGCGATTCATGAATCGCCCGTACCAGCCCGGTGGCTGAGCCTGTCGAAGCCCCGGTGGCTGAGAGCCAAGAGCTGAGAGCTGAGAGCTGAGAGCTGAGAGCTGAGAGCTGAGAGGCAAGAGGCGAGAAGCCCGTCGTCGTAGGGGCAATTCATGAATTGCCCGTACCAGCCCGGTGGCTGAGCTTGTCGAAGCCCGGTGGCTGAGAGCTGAGAGCTGAGAGCTGAGAGCTGAGAGGCAAGAGGCAAATCGTAGGTGCGATTCATGAATCGCCCGTACCAGCCCGGTGGCTGAGAGCTGAGAGCTGAGAGCCAAGAGCTGAGAGCCAAGAGCCAAGAAGCCCGTCGTCGTAGGGGCGATTCATGAATCGCCCGTACCAGCCCGGTGGCTGAGCTTGTCGAAGCCGAGTGCCGCGTCTCATCCGTAATGCGTGTATACTCAAGCCATCAATCCCTACCGAGGGTGTCCATGACCACATCCCCGGCCGCGACCACAGCAGGCGTACCCACGTATCGCACCAGGGGGTTCCTACCCCATGGGAGAAGAGGTTGAGCGTGACCAGCAATGTGACCATCCGCAATGCCGGCTCCCTCGTCCTCTGGGGATTGGGGATCGTTCTCTTCTATCGTGTCCTCGAGTCGGCGGCCGCCGCCCTGTTGATGTTCGGCATGGCCATCTTTCTTGCTGTCCTCGTGGACGGGCCGATACGCTATATCGATCGTCGCTGGCTCTCCCGAGGAGCATCGGTCTTCATCATCGTCGTGGGCGTCCTCAGTGTGGCCACGATCGGCATTGTGCTGTCGATCAAACCCGTCCTCCGGCAGATCGATGATATCACGGAGCACGCGCCAGCCTATGCGACCGCCATTGAGCAACGGATTCAGGGCATCACCGGTCGATACCCGTCCATCGAGGCCCGATGGGAGAACGGCGATATCGGCCGATGGCTGAGCAATACGGGGAACAAGATCGCCTCCAGCCTTGGCCGCGTATCCGTCGGAGCCGTAGGGGCGTTGTTCGCTGCCCTTATCGTGTTCGTCACGGCGCTCTATATCGTCGCCGATCCCAAGCCATTGCTCCGGGGCGTGGTATCCGCTGCGCCCGAACGCTACCAGAGGGTTACCTTGCGGATCATCATCCGCGTCGCTCAACAGATCCAGATGTGGGGCCGCGCAACCCTCTGGTTGATGCTGATCGTCGGTGTCGCATGCGGCGTTGGACTGGCCGCGATCGGGGTTCGATTCGCCCTCTTGTTCGGCATTCTGGCGGGCATCGGTGAAGCGATCCCGACGATCGGACCCATCCTGACGGCCATACCGCCGGCTCTGGTCGCGTTTGCCGATGACCCCATAAAGGCCGTGTGGGTTCTGGCGCTGTTTCTGGTCGTCCAGCAGCTCGAACAGCACCTGCTGGTGCCGAGGATCATGGCCGCTGTCCTCAAGCTGCACCCGGTCTCCGTGCTCTTTTTCGTCGTCGCGCTGGGGAGCATGCTGGGTCCGCTGGGGATCTTGCTGGCAACGCCGGCATGCGCTGCGGTCAAGGTGGCCTATCGCGAGATCAAAGCCGATGCCGTCCGCCGGGCGAAGTTGGATCAGCCAGGATTGGAGGGCAAACGATGAGGCTTGCTCGATATGGACTCGTCCTCGCAATAGCCCTGATCAGCGGTATGGCTCCAGCGCGACAGTCGGCGCGATCGGGCTCGGATTGGCCTCAATTCCGAGGTCCGTCGCTGACCGGTATGTCGCCGGAGAAGGGTATCCGTAAGGACTGGACGGCCCACCGGCCCGCGCTGCGCTGGACCCTTGACCTGCATGACAACGGTTACGCCGGGCCATCTGTCTCGAAAGGCATCGTCTATATCGTCGATCACGAAGGCGCTGAGGACGTGGTCCGGGCGATCGATCTCGCGAGCGGCAAGGAACGCTGGAGGTTCGCCTACGCCGAATCGAACCGGAACATCTACGGATTCGCACGGGCGACTCCGACGATCGCCCAGAACCGCGTCTTCACGTTGAGTCGAGAGGGCCGCTTGCTGTGCCTCGATGCGCAGACCGGCAAGCTCCTCTGGCAACGACACCTCGTCGAAGATTTCGCGGGCAAAGGCCCGATGTGGGGATACTCGGCGCCGCCGCTCGTCGATCAGGGCAAGCTCATCGTCCTGCCGGGCGGCTCGAGGGCTGCCGTCGCGGCCCTCGATCCGGCTACAGGTGCGACGATCTGGTCTGGCGGTGAGGGCGACACGCCGGGGTACGGTATGCCGACGCCCGCCGTGATCAACGGGAAACGGCAGTATGTGACCGGCGTCGCGAAAGGATTCGTCGGCGTGGATGCGGCGAACGGCGCGATCCTCTGGCGAATACCGTGGGAGACGGTCGACGGCACCAACGTCGCCTGCCCGATCATCAGCGACAACCGCGTGTTCATCTGCAGCTCGTACCAGATGGGGAGCGCGCTGTATGAGATCGGCGAGGACGGCCCGAAGGAGTTATGGCGTAATCAGGCGATCCGCGCTCACATGAACACACCGATCCTGCAGGATGGGCATCTGTACGGCATCGGCGACCCGGGCTATCTGGTCTGCCTGCGGCTCAAGGACGGCGCGGTTCGCTGGCAGGAGAAAGGGTTCGAGAAAGGGGGCGTACTCGGGGTGGACGGTACGTTGATCGCGGTCGATGGCGCAGGCGGCGACGTCGTGATGGCGCGCCTGACCGCCGAACGCTATGAGGAGCTCGGCCGGTTCAAACCTCTCGGCGGCCAGAGCTGGAGTCCGCCGATCGTCGCGAGCGGCGCATTGCTGATCCGCAATCGCCAGCGTCTTGCCTGTTTGGAACTGCGATGACCCACATCAGGCCTCTCCATCGCTGCCGGCTCGTCGCGCTCATCGGCGCAGTGGTCTGTATCGGCACACCCACCGGATGTGCGAAGAACAGCGGTCCAGGGAGTACTGCGACGCGATCGTTTCCACCTGCGGGGGGCATCGAGAAGCCGACGCTGCAGGATGTAGCCAGGCTGGGGGTGCCGGTCTATCCGGGGTCTCGCATATCCTCGGCCGCGGGCATCGTCACCGCTCCGGTTCCCGAAGGGATCGCCTGTACATTCAGCCTCCGGATCAGTCGCGACGGTCCCGCGGCCCACCTTCAACGCAATATCCTGAAATACTACAAGACCCGCCTCCGCCGCTCGAAATATGATCGAGACAAGAACCCCACTGCGGTCGTTGGCCAGACTCGCGAAGGAAACGAGACGACCGTCCTGGTGGATTCGCGTACGATCCTCCTGAAGCAGCCCAAGTCGAACGAGACCAGGCGGAGGGAGTACGCAGAGATCATCATTACCGTCCGGCTCAGCCATCCCGTATCCGGATCGATGATCCCCGGGCAAAGCGGCATCGGGTAGCCTGTCCTATGGAACTTCTCAATATCGTTGCCATCATCGGCCTTCTTCACTCTCTGGCACTCTCTGGTGCGCCTACCCTGGAGGCCTGCGCCAACGACGCGATCAAGGATCTGGAGGCTAGGGTTCGCGTTGATCAGGCGGATCTGACGGAGCTCGAGGCGATCAATAAGGACTTCGGCATCGTCTACCGGCTCCGCGATGTCACAATCCGATATAAGGACCCGGATAAGTTCCGTCTGGACAACCGTCTCGGGGTTTTCATCGTCAACGGCGCCCGGCGGTTCATCCATGTGCCGCAGTTGGGCCTGAAGAAGCGGGACGATATCGGACAGGAGCTATCGCGTCGCCATTCGCTTCTTGACCTCGGTATTGTGACTACGACGATACTGCAAGGCATTGAATCGAGATACCTTCGGGACGAGACGATCCGGGGCGGGAGCTATCCGGTATTCGAGGTCGTGCTGCGTGGAGACCCGGATCGCGACGGCGCCTCACGCAAGCCCGATTCGGCTGTATCGCCGACCTATCAGCTGACCATCGATCCCCAGCGAAAGTATGTCCTGCGTCGGCGATGGCTCAACGGGGACGGGAAGACCCGGGCGACGTTCGATTATCTAGAGCCGATGGAAGTCCAACCGGGCATCTGGCTGCCGACACGGATCGAGGTTCGGAATCAGGCTAACCAGCTCGCCGGAGCGACGGTCTATCGGGATCTGAAGATCAACCAATCGCCGTCTGACGCGATTTTCGCCACCGATTGAGATTCGCCGAGCATGGTGAGAACAGCCGAGCCGATGCTCTCACCACGCTGACGATCGATCTACCAGAGGAACGGCAGTCCGATGTATCTCCACATATAGATCGACTGGAACGCCTCGCCCATCGTGATGCCCCGCTTACCCCGCTCCGGAATAAAGAGGATATCCTCCGGTTCCATGGTAAGGTTGTAGACCATATTGCTCTTCTTGAGCAATGCGTTGAGATCGAGCTTGATCATCTCGGTTTTCCCGGACCGAGATCGGATGATGCCAGCCTGCCGTAGATCGGCATTCTGCCCCTGACCACCAGCCCGTCCCAGAGCCTCCAGTACGGTCACCTTCTTCTTCTCGGGTATCGGGAAATAGCCCGGCTTCGCGACCATACCCATGACAGCATACTGCTCCTCGATCTCCGGGATATAGAGGATGTCGCCGGCCTGGATCTTGAACCCCTCAATATAGGCGTCATGCTTGCCTTCGATCAGCAGCGGCCGGAGGTTCAGAGGAATCTCCTTACCGTTTCGCAACACATAGGCGCGCGACAGGCCTGCACGATCAGTGGGATTGCCGGCGGTGCTGATGATATCGAGCAGCGACATGTTCTCCTGAATCTCGATCGTCCCGGGTCGACCGACCTGCCCGAGGACGTTGATCAGCAGTTCTGACCGTTCGATCGGATCGACCAGAACCATATCGTTGCGCTGGAGGCTGATATTGGCCGGCGACTTCGGGTCGGCAAGCGCAGAGGCCAGATCAAGGTTGATCACCTCGGTCTTGCCGCGGATGAGACGCGCCGTGAAGGCGGATGGTCGACCGCCCAAGCCACCCGCAGCCGCGAGCAGGTCCATGAGCTTCCAGGCGCCCCTCATGAAGAAGACGCCGCCGCTCCGAACACCGCCGATGATGCTCACCCGGTTGGCCCGCATTTCCCGAACCAGCACGAGAACCGTAACGTTATTGAGGGTCTTCTCGAGTTCGGTCTTGAGCTCCGTGGCCAGCTGATGCGCGGTTTTGCCCGACGCGATCACTTCGCCGACGCGAGGAAACGTAATCCTGCCATCCGGCATAATATTGACCGTCCGTTCGAGGCCGCTGTGGCTCGGTACGGCGATCTCGATGACGTCGTCCGGTCCCAGAATGTACTCGGGATCGGCTTCCGGCGTCTCCTGTGCGAGCACCGGAAGGCTTGCGACCAGCAGCAGCGCCCACGCTGCCATCAGGCGTCTCATGCGCTCTGCTCCTTGTCCGATTCGATAGCCCTGGTCTCGCCGTCTACGGGTTCAGCGCCGCTGTCCGGCGACAACCCTTCGCTGCCAGCAAGCATCGATTCGTAATCGGAATGGCGGCCGCGGCGAGTTCCGCGATCTGCGCCCTCAAGCTTCGGCTTATAGTCATAGTACCGATAGTACCGATAGTAGCCATAGTAGTAGTAGTCATCGCGTATACCCGATAGCGTGATCTTATTGAACACGATACCGAGCACGTTCGCGTGGGCTTGCGCCATCAGGTCGTTCGCATGCCGGATGGCGCTTTTTCGCGCTTCGCCAAACTGAACGACATAGAGGACACCGTCCACATCCGCTGAGAGCACCTGGGCATCGGCCGAAGCGAGGAACGGCGGGCTGTCATAGATCACGACATCCGCACGCTCGCGTAGCTGAGCATGGAGCTGTCGCATCGCCGGCGAGTTCAACAGTTCGGCCGGGTTCGGCGGAAGAGGACCGGAGGTCAGAACCCTTAGACCGGGTATCGCGGTCTCCTGGAGCGCTTCGTCGAGAGAGGTATTCCCGACGAGGACGTTCGTGAGACCGGGACGCTGGACACAATCGAACTTATCGTGAAGCGTCGGGCGCCGAAGGTCCGTATCGACTGCGATGACGGATCGCCCATCCAGCGCCATCGCCACGGCCAGGTTCGCAACGGTCAGCGACTTACCTTCGCCCGGAACCGTACTCGTGATCAGGAGGGTCGTGCCCTCGTTGCCGACCGTCGCAAAGCGGACGTTCGTCCTCAGCACACGATAGCTCTCCAGGAGCGATCCGCCGTGGGATTGCCGAACCAGCCGCGCTTTGGTCTCCTCGACCAGGGGCACGAAACCGAGCACCGGAGCTCCCATGATCCGACGGGCGTCTTCCGGCATGTTGATGCGGTCGTCCAGATATTCCTGCAGCAGCGCCAGACATATTCCGACAAGAAGGCCAACGACGGCCGCGTAGATGAGGTTGCTGGCTGTATTGGGCGCCACTTTCCAGGCCACGCGCGGGGCGCCGATGACGCGAACCGGATCCGGCGCGGCTTTAGCCCGGACGCTCAGGTCATCGATATTCCGGCTGAAGGACGATGCAGCCTGTTTGTGTCGCTCCGCTTCGGCTTCCAGCTTGGCCTGACGGATGTCCTGGGAGCTGATCCCGGAGAGCCGGGCGTTGACGTTCTCGCTGTTGCTGCGCGCCCCTGCGAGCTCGAGCCTGGCGGCAAGGCTCGCCCTCTTGGCGGCGGCGATCTGCGTATCCATCGCAAGCAGATCAGGATTACGCACCTTGTTTGTAAGCGTCGTTGTTGCAGGCGTCCGAGCGAGACGATCCTTCATGGCTTGAAGGCGGGCGTCCACTTCCTTCACCTCTGGGGCAGCGGGCTTGAATAATACGAGCATGCCGGATCGCTGCGTCTCGAGTTTGTGGATCTCCTCCTCCGTTCGCGCGATCTCGGGATTCGTGACGGTCTGCGTGGTCACCTGCCATTCCGGAAGCCCGGCCCGCTGCTGTTGCAGGGCCTGAACCATCGCCTGAGACGTCTGAACGGCGATCTCGGCCTTACGGATATCCGCTATGGATTGGGCCTGCATTGCGACCAGCTGCTTGGTGCCTTCTGCAACACTGTATACCTTTGATATGCTCCGGAGCTGCTGGAGTTCGGTCTGCACCAAACGAAGCTGCGCCATCTCTTCGGCAACCCGCTCGCGCATAAACTCGATGGCGTTGTTGATCTCCTCTTTACGATTCCATGTTACGTTCTTGATATACACTCGGGGTAATGCGTCGAGGAACCGGCGGGCGGAATCAGCATTCTGCGACTCGGCCGCGATATCGAGCACTGCCGTCTGAGCGGCCTGGCTCACACTCAGCGTTACGGTGCCCGGCGCGACACCGGACTCCTTGTAGGCTGCAGTCATCACCCCTTCGCTGCGCAGCACTTCGATCTGAGTGCTCACATCTCCAACGTTGCTCTGGATAAAGAACTGGCTCAGCAACGGATCACCGCTGTAGGGGCCATAGCCTCGGGAGTTAACGTCGACCAGCATCCTTGTCGTCGAACGATAGACCGGCGCCATCCGATACGTCGTCACGGCGCCCACGCCAAAGATGATCAGCGCAGCCACGACGATGATCAGTCGCCTGCGACGAAGGATGTTGATATAATCGCGGAGCGAGATCTCGCTGCTCGCCCAGGAACTCGTTTGCATAGACCGTGTATGTTCCTTTCGCGCCGTAGGATCAGCGCCGATACCCGAAACGCGGAATAGCGTACCCGAAACGACAGTCTCGGGAACTAGCGAGCGCCAGTGCCGAATAAAACGACAGGAACTGTCCTGATGAGGATGTACAGGTCAAGCCAGATCGATCGCCTCGCGATATAGTCGAGGTCGAGCCGCACCTGCTCCTCAAAGCTGATATCGCTCCGCCCGTTGATCTGCCATAGACAGGTCAATCCCTGGGGAACGCCCAATCTGGCCATTTGATCGTCCCGGTAACACTCGACCTCCTCGGGCAGCGGAGGCCTCGGGCCAACGAGGCTCATCTGACCGGTGAGCACGATCCATAGCTGGGGAATCTCATCCAGACTGGTCCGCCTCAGGATCTTTCCCAGCGGTGTGATCCTGGGATCGTCTTCCGCTTTGAACGTCGGCCCACCGGTGGTATTCAGGTGCTCAACGGTGTGACGCTCGGCATCGGCGCCGTCTCTCATCGAGCGAAACTTGTAGAATACGAACGGAAGCCCACCCATACCGATCCGTGTCTGACGGTAAATCACCGGCCCCCGGGACGTGATCTTGATCAGGCATCCTATCAGAAGCCAGACAGGCAAGCCTAGAACCAGCGCCGCAGCGCTGATCAGCACATCAAGGGCCCGCTTGGCGAAGGCGTAACCGGGTGATATCTTCGCAACAGGCACCACCGGCATGCACTCGCCCGTTGATCGTGAGGGCGACACATCCGGCGCCGCTTTATGATCCATCACGACGCTCATCTATCGGCAATAAACCGCCTTATCGAATCCGGCGCCGAATCGCGGCGCACCGGTCTGTATATTGCGTAACAATCGAAGGAGCGGAGCCGCCCGACTATTTCCGCGGAAGCGGCTCAGCCCAACCGCTATATTATATGGACAGGTTCGCGCTGTTGTCAACGTATTCGCCTGCAAACAGGCTTCTCGGGGGCGCGTAGGGGCGCACCGCAGGGCCGGTCAGCATACATTCGGCTGCCAGCCGCGCTGCGGTCCGGCCGTCTGGAGCCTCGATATCCGGGTCGAGTTCGGCCAGAGGAACCATCACGAAGCCGCGCGTCCACATCCGCGGATGTGGCAGAATCAAGTCGGCGGACCTCAGGCAAACGCCCGGAACCATCAAAACGTCTAGATCGATAGACCGGGGCATCCAGCCGAAGGTAGGGGTCCGACCCAGGGTTCGTTCGATCTGCTGCACCGTAGCAAGTAGATCATGAGGTCCTGGACCACTCCGCACCCGGACGACGCAGTTGAGAAAGCGAGGTTGTGGGGAATCGATCGGACCGTCGTACTCAGTCTCGTAGACGTGCGAGCCGCGGAGCGGGATGATACCTGCGGCCCTGCACAGAGATAGCGCCGATTGGAGATGCTCCAACCGATTCCCGAGGTTGGAGCCGAGGCCAAGGTAGGCGGTTCCCATCGGCTGAACACCTGCTTTCCTGTGGATGACGTTGACCGGTATTATGTCCCGAACCGCTCGTACTACGCCGTCGCCCCGGGAAGGTGCGACCTGAAGGGCAGAGAGATGAACAAAGGGCTTGTCTTTATCATCGGAGCCTGTGTCGCGTTGGCCGTCCTCGCCGCGAACCTGCGGATATCGTGGGGGCCACCCATCGGCTTCGCGCAGGAGACCTCAGGCCTGGGCGTCTCACCGGGCGCTCCTCCCAAGGATCTCTCGCCCGAGGAGATATACGCCCGTGCGGCGCGGTCTGTGTACAAAGCCGTCGTCAACATCGACCTGACGCAGCGAGTTCGAGTACGGGGCTTCTTCGACGACGCCTTCTTCGGCGAGCCCCGATTTCGTGAAGCCCAGAGCCACGGCTCCGGGGTGCTCATCACCAGCGATGGCTTTATCCTGACCAATCAGCACGTCGTCGGCGACGCAGGCGAGACCGGCCGAAAGATCACCGTAGCGCTCACGGACGGCCGCCGATTCCCGGCGACCGTAGTCGGCGCCGACCGCCAGACCGATGTCGCCCTGATCAAGGTGGATCAAAAGAACCTTCCCGCAGCGCCGATCGGCACGGTTCGCGGCCTGGTGCCCGGCCAGATGGTCGTCGCCATCGGCAACCCGCTCGACCTTCAGTTTACGGTGACCAACGGCGTCGTCAGCGCCCTGAATCGGCCAGTTCAGATCGAGGATCGGCTCTATTCCGATCTGATCCAGCATGACGCACTGATCAACCCGGGCAACTCCGGCGGCCCGCTGGTCAACCTCGCGGGCAGAGTCGTCGGCATCAACACCCTGATTCGTCCAGACGCCCAGGGTATCGGCTTTGCCATCCCGATCGACACGGCTCTCGGCGTCGCCGACGAGCTCAAACGGTTCGGAAAAGTCAAACGCGCCTGGCTGGGAGTCGTCGTTACTACGAACAACTCCTTCTTTGTCCGCCGCTATGGCCTGCCGGATGTCGAAGGTGTCGTCGTTCGGGGCATCTATCGGAATGGCCCTGCCGCAGAGGCCGGCATCGAGGCCGGCGATGTCATCATCCGCGTCAATGGTAAGGCGGTCAAAGACGAAGATGCGTTCAAAGCTGCCGAGCGGGGCCTCCGGATCGGAGCTCAAACCGAGGTCGAATGGCGTTCGGGCGATGACAACCGCCGCGCCCGGGTCCGGGTCGGCGAGGCGCCATAGAGGAGCCGTATACGCATGGTGTCGGGCCGATGTCGCGGATCGATCGGACGATCGGATACATCGGCCCATTGCGAGTCGTAACCGCAGCAGGCGACACCGTACGCTCGTACGAGCGGCCAGCATTCCCGGAGCCCGCCACGGTCTGCCGCATGGCGTCAGGACCGGGGCTCGGCGCGGCCCGTAAGGTACACTGAACCAGGTAATCGCCCTATTCCGAATAAGGAGACTGCGCATGATCGTCCCGGCCCGCGAGCTTTTTGCTCATGCCTATGGCAAGTACGCCATAGGCGCCTATAACATCAACAACCTCGAACAGGCCATGGGTCTTTTTCAGGGAAACCTCGATTCCCGGGCGCCCTTTATTATTCAGATCAGCAAGGGCGCGCGATCCTATACCAATAAGCTGATGCTCGAGGCAATCATCCGCACGGCGGACCAGCTCTGGCCTGAATCCCTCTTCGCGGTGCATCTGGACCATGGCGACGAAGAGGCGTGTATGGATTGCATCAACAGCGGCTTTTATTCCTCGGTGATGATCGACGGTTCCCATCTCCCGTTTGAAGAGAACATCGCGGTGACCCAGCGCGTGGTCGCCGCCGCCCACGCGAAGGGCATCTCAGTGGAAGCGGAACTCGGTCAGCTCGGAGGGGTCGAGGAGCACGTCTCCGTCGATGAAAAGGACGCCCATCTCACCGATCCCGCCGAGGCCGAGGAGTTCATAAAGCGGACCGGCTGCGATAGCCTCGCCTGTGCGATCGGCACCAGCCATGGCGCCTACAAGTTTACGGGTTCGCAGGGGATCCATTTCGAGGTCATCGAGGAGATTCAGCGCCGACTGCCCGGTTTTCCGCTGGTCATGCACGGCTCGTCCTCGGTGCCGCAGGATGAAGTGGAGCGGATCAACGCCGCCGGCGGCGCACTCAAGGGCGCCAAAGGCGTCGATCCCGCACAGTACCTCCCGGCCGCACAGAAGGGCGTCTGCAAGATCAACATCGATACGGACGGGCGCCTCGTCTGGTGCCGCGTCCATCGAGAGTTCTTCCGCGACTTCCCGGCGAAGTTCGACCTGCGAGATCCCGGTAAGGTGTTCATGCCGGAATACGCGAAGTTCATCGCCAGCCGCAACGAGTACCTCGGATCTGCGGGGCAGCTGGAATCGGCCCGAGCGTCCGTGACCCCGACGGCCTGATCGCAATCCCAGCGCCACGGCCTTCCGCACCATATGCGATGGCCGTCCAGGAGGGCAACGGTGCATGAAACTCGGCGTTAACCGATGGACGATGCCGTCGGACTGGAGCCTCGAGGAGTGCTTTGCGGCCGCACGCGAGGCGGGCTTCGATTGCATCGAGATCAATATCGCGGAGAGCGGCTATCTGACACCCGACACCTCTGAAGAAGAAGCCGCACGGATCGTCCGAATGGCGGCATCGGCGGGCATCGAGATCTCGAGCGTTTCCACCGGGATGGGATGGTCGCATCCGCTGACCGATCCCGACTCGGCGCGCCGGCAGCAGGCCACCGCCATCATCGGTGACCAGCTCAGGATCGCGCGCTGGCTCGGCTGCGATACGCTGCTGTGCGTACCGGGACTCGTCACGGCAGAGATCGCCTATGATCAGGCCTATGCTCGCGCCCAGGAGCGCCTTCGATCGCTGGAGCCCGTTGCGGCCGAGTATCGGGTCGTCATCGGGGTGGAGAACGTATGGAACAAGTTCCTCCTCTCCCCGATGGAAATGGCCCGGTTCATCGACGAGCTGGCGAGTCCGTGGATCAAAGCGTACTTCGATGTCGGCAACGTCCTGGCGTACGGATATCCCCAGCACTGGATTCGGATCCTCGGCAGCCGGATTAAGAAGGTGCATGTCAAGGACTTTCGGTGCCAGATCGGCAATATCCAGGGTTTCGCCAACCTCCTCCAGGGAGATGTGCCATGGCGGGACGTACGCGAGGCTCTGACCGAGATCGGCTACGACGATGTGGTCACCGCCGAGGTCGATGGGTATCCGGGACATCCCCGGCTCGGACTCAAGCACATCGCCGACGCCCTGCGCGAGGTGTTCGTCAGCCAGACTGGCTGAACCGAGGGTATACTGACAACGACACCGAGGGGGAGTAGCCGTCCCGGTCGTTGATGGGACGGGTGCGCCGTCAAGACGGAGCTTCCGAGCTCCCGGCGTACTCTCCGCTCCGGTTACGTTTCCGATCCGATCCATGAACCGGATCGATCGAAACGAATAACCGGGCAGATGGCAAGACCTTCGGCCAGCGTCCAATGTCATCGGGACGCAGGCCGGAGGTCTTTTATTGTCGGAATATATAGGAGATCGTAATGAACCATCCAATGATGTGGATCGGGTTCACGGTCCTGGTGCTGATCGTCCTGGTTCTCGACCTGGGCCTGCTCAATCGCCGGGCGCATGAGCCGTCCTTTCGCGAAGCGGCCATGTGGTCCTCCATCTGGATCAGCATCGCCGTCCTTTTCGGAGGTTGGGTGTTCGTTAAGCTGGGCGCCCAGACGGGAATTCAGTTCACAACCGCGTATCTGATCGAGCTAAGCCTTTCGGTGGATAACGTCTTCCTCTTTGCGGTGATCTTCAGCCAGTTTAGCGTAGAGCGACGCCATCAGCACCGCGTCCTGTTCTGGGGCATCCTCGGCGCGGTAGCCATGCGCGGGGCCATGATCGCGGCGGGCACCGCGCTCATCTCGGCCTTCCACTGGATCACCATTGTCTTCGGTGTCTTCCTGATGTTCACCGGCGTTCGCATGTTCCTCCACCGTCACCGGGAGGCCGACGTCACGGATATGGCTGTCCTGCGCTGGCTCAAGGCCCATCTGAGGCTCACGGACCAGTTCGACGGTCAGCGCTTCTTCACGGTCATCGACGGCATCCGCCACGCGACGCCGCTGTTCCTGGTGCTCATCATCGTCGAACTGACCGATCTGATGTTCGCCGTCGACAGCATCCCGGCCGTCCTCGCCATCAGCCGCGATCCCTTCATCGTCTTCACCTCCAACGTCTTTGCGATTCTGGGATTGCGATCGTTCTACTTCCTCCTAGCAGGCGTCATGGGCATGTTCGAATACCTCTCCATAGGCCTCGCTGCCGTCCTGATCTATGTCGGCTTCAAGATGCTGGGCATCCTCGATATCCCGACGCCGGTGTCGCTGGGGATTATCGTGGCGATCCTCGGCATCTCGATCGCGGCGTCTGTCATCAAGGCCCGCCGGTCAACCCCGACCGAGGCGTCGGAGGCGATCCCGCACCATAGCGGCTAGTACTGCCCGGCGGTCCCCGGTTTGATCACCGTCATGGCGAATAGCCAGGCGATCAGCAGCGACGCCGCACAACCAATAAACGGCGCGTAATGCCCGTTGAGCCACGGCATCCCCGGGATAGCGATGGACGCTTTCTCATAGAGGAGGCCTCCGACCGGCACGCCGATGAGGGCGCCCACGCCCTGAGCGGTGCCGACCGCGCCCATCACCGCCCCGCGCTGCGAGGGATGGCTGCTGTCGGCGATATAGGCCATCCACGACGGAAACGCGATCACGAAACCGATGCCGATCAACGATCCGCCAAGGATCAGCGCAAAATGGCCCGGCATCAAGATCAGCGCCCACATGGAGAACGCGCAGAGCCCGATGCCGATGCGGACCGCGCGGACCCGGCCCACCCGATCCCCGATCGTGCCCAGAGGTATCGACGCGACCGCGATGATCAGACATGGCACCAGCAAGAGCGAACCAAACGCCGACTCGGAGAGGCCGAACTCCTGCATTGCGAACAGCTTGATCAGGAACATAATCAGCCCCACGCCGAAGAACGTAATGAACGCCATGAAGAGCATCGCCGGCGATCGGCGCAGCGTTTCCACGAGCGAGCTCCATGAGAAGCCCGCCTCGGCTTCGGCGCCTTCTCGTTGATGGTGGGGGGGCAGGTTCGGCACCCGCCACCAGGCCACCAGAGCCGTGACGAGAAAGACAAAACTGATGAGATAGAACGAGGCGTGACGCGGATCAACGGCCCTCGCATGCACATGCTGCGAAACCGCGTCCGGCGTATGAGCGGCGACGAACTCGGGCAGGCGGCCGACGACGAAAGCCGCGAGGTCGTTGGCGGCGCCGCCCAGGGCGGGCCCCAGCGCGATCCCGAGAAGATAGGTGACGTTGAACAGAGCCATGGCCTGAGAGCGCCGATCCTCCCGCACCACATCCGCCATCATCGCCAGGGCCGCCGGCCAGAGCGCGGCGGCGCCCAGCCCGTCGAGCGTACGGAGAATCACGAAGAGGTACCACTGTTCGGGCCGAACGAGCAGCGTCAGAAGCGCCGTAACCACGCTCACGAGCGGGCCGATCATGATCAGCTTCTTCCGGCCGATCCTGTCGCCCAGAATGCCGAAGGGACCCTTCATCAGCCCTTCGCACAGTAGAAACGCCGCGCCGATGGCCGTGACCCCGGTCTCGCCGTAGTGCATGCTGAACTTCAGGTAGACCGGCATCGCCGAGACGTTCATCATCGCATAGGCGAGCTCCGCGAAACCCGCAACGATGGCGATGCTGATGATCACGGCACGAGCGCTGGCAGTGAGCGGCAGCGTCGAACCCGATCGAATGGAATCCAGGCTCATCGGTTCATGAGAACAGGCAGACTGCGGCGCCGACTCCGTATCGGAACGCCGTCCTCCGATGCGCGCGCCAGCCGCAGTCTGCCATAACAGGGCTCGTCAGGTACAAAGCGGTATCCCGGAGAGGCCCTGCTTCTCCTCTCAGGCGATGGTCACCTCTTTACCCGCTTCCGACGATGCATAGATCGCGTCCATGATCTTGGCTACGGCGAGGCCGTGTTCACCGG
Source organism: Chthonomonadales bacterium (assembly GCA_013360745.1). Classification (GTDB taxonomy): domain Bacteria; phylum Armatimonadota; class Chthonomonadetes; order Chthonomonadales; family CAJBBX01; genus JABWBA01. The sequence continues at coordinate 44,133 of JABWBA010000002.1, forward strand.
TGATCAGGGGTTCCGTATCGTTTTGGATCGCTTCGCAGAAGTGCTTCACCTCAGCCGCGTGCGTGTTGATATCGGAGTGCGGGATCTCGGGCCGGAACGTCTGCAGCGATCGGTGCTGCTCCCGGACGATGGTGAGCGGATGGGTGACCGCACCACCCTCCGTGCCGCACAGCGTGCTCGTGAAGAGATCCTCGGGGATATTGGCGACGAAGCTCGACTCCAGCGAGATCGTCGCGCCGTTATCGAATCGGATCAGGCCGATGGCGAAGTCCTCTACGGTGAAGTTCGCGTAGTCCCACTGCCCCATGAAGCCCACGACATCGCTCCGCTTGCCGAACTTCGCATAGGTGGAACCCGATGCGGCGACGGGCTTGGGATGCCCCATCAACCAGAGAGTGAGATCGAGGATGTGGACTCCGATGTCGATCAGGGGACCTCCGCCCTGTTTGGCCTTGTCGATGAAAACGCCCCATCCCGGTATGCCGCGCCGACGAAGCGCCTGGGCTCGCGCGAAGTAGATCTCGCCGAGATCGCCGCTGGAGATGATCTCCTTCAGAAGCTGATTCGTCGGGGCGAAGCGGCTGTTGTACCCGACCATGAACTTGCGACCCGCCTTCTTGCCCGCCGCCACCATCTGAGCCGCTTCGTCCGCGTTCATCGCGATGGGCTTCTCGCATAGCACATGCTTCCCGGCGGCGAAGGCCGCAAGCGTGGGCTCGTAGTGCAGGTAGTTGGGAGTGCAGACGGAGACCGCGTCGATTTCGTCCATCTCCAACAGCTTCCTGTAATCCTCGAAGACGTGCGGAACGTTGAACTTCTCTGCCGCCTTCTGCGCGGTTTCCTGGTTGACGTCCGCCACCGCGATGATCTCGCACAGATCGGGTACCGCTGCGTAGCCCGGCATGTGCGCTCCCTGCGCGATGCCCCCCGAACCGATGATGCCGATGCCGAGTTTCTTCTGTGCCACGTACTGCGTCCTCCTTGATTAGCGCGCCTGATGGGCGTCCCGCGAGGGCGCCGTTGACGCCATTGCGGCATTGTACTCCATCGGGCAGCCCGGCGTTTCAGGCTGACCATCTGGATCCAAACCATGCGGGGGCAGGATCGTCATCGCGACCTCACCGCTGGCCGATCGGGGCGGATCGAGCCGTCCGGAAGCCTACGGGGTGCGCCTCGGGCCGATGTACTCCGTCGCGACGACGATATCGTCGAACCAGACCCGGTTCACCCTGGCCGGATTCGCCACGTTGTTCTGTTGGGCCGCGCTCTCCGTCACATAGTGGAGGAGCCAGAAGAAGTTGAGCTTGAGGTCGGAGCTCGTTCGCCATCGAAATCCATCGAACGGCTTGCCGTCCGGTCGGGTATCGAAGCCCAGTCCGGTCCATGGGCCGATGGGCGTACCCTTTCGGATGTGGTAGGCCTGTTTCCCGTCGAGCCACAGGGCCAGCTCGCCGTCGGCAGCGTCCGGTGACGAGTTGAGCTTCAGCATCACCTCGACGCATTGCCAGCGATCCTTCGGCACGAGGGCCGGTCGCGCGGGCCGCATGGCGTTGCCCCAGTACTTGCCGTCCGCCGAGATCTTCATCTCGTGCCAGTAGGCGTAGAAGGTCCAGACGCCCGGCGCCGGGTAGGCGCCGCCCACGCCATGGGGTTCGATGCCGACGGTGATCCGTTCGTCGCCGGCCGGGCGCTCGCCGGCGCCGCCCTGCGGCCAGTCGGTCGCCGGTCGATAACCGCCGATGTGAACGAAATGGTGGATGTAGGGCGCATCGGCGGCGAAACGAACGTAGAACCGGGCGTAGAGGGTGTCGACCTCACGCGGGAGCCGTTTGTACAGATGTCCTCCCGTATTCGAACCGAGCGTCGCCGTGGCGCGGAGGCAGCGCCCCGCCGAAGCCGAACCGGGTCCTCCGGAAACCAGCTCCAGCGCCCTGCCCCCTTCGTTGCTCACCGCGGTCCAGCGCCGCGTTACATCGGCCATCGATCCGGACTCGAAGTCCTCGTGCAGGAGCACCCGGGCATCCCGCGCGATCCCCCGATCGCCCGGATATCGGGCTGCAATGCCGGCCTCCGGAGTCTGCCCCACGGCCAGCGCCATCAAGGCGAACACAAGCGCATGCGTTGCCATACGAAGATCGTACCACCAAACCGGTCCGACGGGAACCCGCTTCGACAAGCTCAGCCACCGGGGTGGTACGGGCAATTCATGAATTGCCCCTACGACGACGGGGCTCTCGCCTCTAGCCTCTTGCCTCTTGCCTCTTGGCTTCGACAAGCTCAGCCACCGGGCTGGTACGGGCAATTCATGAATTGCCCCTACGAACGCGTACCGCAACCCCATGCCTCTCGCCTCTCGCCTCTCGCCTCTCGCCTCTTGCCTCTCAGCTCTCAGCTCTCAGCTCTCAGCTCTCAGCCACCGGGGCTTCGACAAGCTCAGCCAACGCGCAGGTTGAGGAGGTCATCTTCTACTGCACGAACGACACGTTTACCTGGGACGTGCGGTACAAGACCCTCTCCGAGGTCTGGAGCGAGGCGCATCGGTACAGCTTGGCGGTCCCCATGGGACCAGCCACGAATCGCGGCTCCGCATCCGTATGAAGGGTTATGGGATGCTCTCCCTGAAACTATAAGTGCTGGATCGGAGTCTGCGGAACCACCGCCGATGCACCGGGTAATCCTTCCACGGGCGGCCCGAGGCTGATCGTCAGCAACTGCCCGGAAACCGCGTCTCCGGAAACAATGAAAGACGAGAACGGGAGCTCGACGAACACCCTGTATCGATGTGAAATCGAGCTGGCCGCGGGCACGACCAGAGTACGAGTGTTCGTCTGGCACGTGAACAAGCTGGGAGCGCCGCGGGTCTTCAGCCTGTTCGCCCGGGTTTCCAGCGGCTCCTGTCAGATCACGGACCGGCGGGTGATCAGTATGCGCAGCTACGGCGGCAACTACGCCGCCACCGGTTTGTGCCTGGCCAAGGTCCACCTGTGGAGTCAATGGGACGCGGCCCTCTCGGATGTGTCCCTCGGCGCGACGGAGTCGGCCATCTGGCAACAAGCCCAGGTATCGGACAACCAGCTCGTCGCCGCCGTCATGGAGTTCGACGTCGTACTGACGGCGACGGCCACGCTCTACTTGCGCACGACTGTCGCCTCGGGGAGCGGGGCACCGGGTCCATGGGATCAGATACCAGCCGTGGATCCTGGCCAACATGTCCGCGGCTATTGGCCGTTCCGTCAGTTGACGATGCCGGGCGGAACCATTGATGTGAAGGCGCTTCAAGGCGATCCACCGATCAGGACAATCCAGGTTGCCGCGGATGGCGGCCCGGAGATCGCGGCCTTTGCGCAATATCCGGGTGACACATATGGAACTGAGCGCGGCAATCGGGGCTGATACGGCGCCGACCTGCGTTACGATTTCGAGGTTACGAACTCCGGGACGCAGGGTTACCCCCTCTTCGCATACGCCCAGGGACGCAACCTCCCGGGACTGGGCTATTACGGGCCGGTGAGCATCCTGTCTCCCGGCATCTTTCCCAAGCTTGGCATCACGCGAATGCGGTGTGACGGACCCAGCCCGCAGCCGGGCGATTTTGTCCGCCTGACGACCTCAGATGGTACGAACGAAACGCCGGTCATCATTCCGAACGGTCAAACAATCGCCTGTAGGATCGGCGCTGCGGTTGCGGGCGCCGCGAGCACGCCGTTCAATCTAATCCTGCGCGGAATCGCGTACCAGCTGACGGAGCCCCCGGAGACATAGCGAATGATCCGACCAATGTTACCTGCGATCGGGCTCTGCACCTGCCTGACCGCTTTGTCGTACGCCGACCTGGATCAGGACATCCGTGCCCGGTTTGCCATAGCTTCCGCTCACCCTATCCTGCAGTTGGAGCCCCTCGGGCCCGATACGAGGCAAGTCGCTGAGCGGATGGTGCGGTACGTCCGCGACGGTTGCGACAGAGCGTTCGTGGCCGAGGACGCGAAGGCCGTCGCGATACAAGTCGGCACGGTAGACAAGCTCGGGGCGGACCCGCCGGGCCTGCTAACGGCCTGGGATAAGTACCGGATGCTGGTCACGGACAAAGGGAGGGTCGCCTACAACGTGAGCCAGGAGACGTATATCGGGCGGAACCTCTGGGAGTCCTCTGTCCCTCTCATGCCGCTCATGCTTTTGGACAGGTACCGCACCCTCTGCGCCAACGGCGTGCCCTCCATATGGGAATTGAGCAGGATGCCGCAGCGCAGTCTACTCCTGGCGATCGTAGACGACCGACAGCGAGGCCCGCACCCCAACCAGACTCGGCGGATTATGATGCGGGATGAGATCGGGAACATCTCGGTGGTCGGCGTCAGGGCCGATTGGTATCTGCTGGAAGTGCAGATGAAGGGACGCCCCTCGTATCTGGAGGTTCACGGCCGGACTCTGGAGACCCGCCGGCCGGATTCGAAAACGGTGAGGGCGGCCCAGGCCTGCCGAGCCGAGCGCCGCACCGAACTAAACCAGATCAGACGTCTCCACCCGGAATATGACTTCGTGCCTCTCTCAAGGGCGCGATGGATGGGCCGAACCTACTTCATCGCGTACTTCCAACCCAAGATGGCCCCGAGACCGCCGGCGGCCTATGTGTGGGACGGCGAACGCCTCACGCCGACCGACCCCTGGGCTATTGTCGCCACCAGCATCAATGGGCGCTATGGATGGCTGCTCAACCGCGACACGGGCCAGTCATGGCTCATCAGCCACTGAACGGAATCCGTAATCCCGCTGTGTCCGGCCCGGGCTGCGCCATTCGCCCTGCGCATCCAAGGCCGGCGCATACCTTCAGGCAGTCGACGATGGCAGGCTCGGCTTCGCCAGGCTCAGCCACCGGGGCGGTACGGGCAATTCATGAATTGCCCCTACGAAAGCGTACCGCAACCCCATGCCTCTTGCCTCTCAGCTCTCAGCTCTCAGCTCTCAGCTCTCAGCTCTCAGCTCTCAGCTCTCAGCTCTCGGCTTCGCCAGGCTCAGCCACCGGGGCGTCGACTTGGCGCGATCAGGTATCCTCCGGTTGAGCATCCCGCAACAGGAGACCCCCGCCGATGTCCCATCTCATCGCCATTCTAGCCGCTCTCTGCGTGGCGGTCACGGCCTCGCTGGCTGCGGCGCCGGACGCCATGCCCGATACGTGGGAGGCCGTGGACGCCCTCGGACGCCCGGTCGCCATGCGGGAAGACGCCCCTGCGCCCCGGCCCGGTAAGTTCGTCGGGATCTTCTACTGGACGTGGCACGTCGGCGACGGCGAGCCCTATAACGTCACGAAGATCATTACCGAGCATCCCGACGCCATCACCAACTACGCGCATCCGGCCTGGGGACCGTGGTTCGCCCCGCATCACTGGAACGAACCGCTCTTCGGCTTCTACAGAGGCACGGACCGATGGGTCCTGCGCAAGCATGCCGAGATGCTCGCCGCGGCCCAGGTGGATGCGGTCTTCTTCGACTGCACGAACGGCACGTTTACCTGGGACGAGCAGTACAAGACCCTCTGCGAGGTCTGGACTGCGGCGCGCAAGGACGGCGTCCAGACCCCCCGCATCGCGTTCATGCTCCCCTTCGGCCCGAGCCCAGACAGCCTGACCAGCCTGAAACACCTCTATGCCGACCTCTACAAACCGGGGCGATGGCGCGACCTCTGGTTCCTGTGGAAGGGCAAGCCGCTCATCATGGCCTATCCCGATACCCTCGTCGATGTGCCCGACGACCCGGCTGAAACGGAGCTCCGACGGGAGATCCGGGCCTTCTTCACCTTCCGCCCGGGCCAGCCCGACTACGTCGACGGCCCGCGGCGCGACGACCAGTGGGGATGGCTCGAGAACTACCCCCAGCACGGCTATGTCAAGCTCCCGGGAGGCGGATTCGAACAGGTCACCGTCGGTGTGGCCCAGAACGCCGGCGACATCAGCGGAGGCCACTGCTCCGCGTTCAACCTGCCCGACAGCTACGGCCGAAGCTACACCAAACGGCAGGGGCATGACCGACGGCCCGACGCGCATATGTACGGACTGAACTTCGCCGAGCAATGGGACCGGGCGTTCGAACTCGACCCCGAGTTCATCTTCATCACCGGATGGAACGAATGGGTCGCCGGGCGGCACAAGCACTGGGGCCTCAAGGACAACGCCTTCCCCGATCAGTACGACACCGAGCACAGCCGCGACATCGAACCGATGAAGGGCGGTCACGGGGACAACTACTACTACCAGATGGTCGACCGGATACGCCGTTTCAAAGGCGTGCGTGCGCAGCCAACCGCCTCGGCCCCGAAGACCATCCGCATCGGCGGCCCGGCGGCCCAGTGGGACGACGTAACCCCCGAATACCGGAGCTGGCCCGGCAACACCAAACCCCGCGACGCCCGTGGGTACGGATCCACCACGTACAAGAGTGCGACAGGCCGAAACGACATCGTCAGCGCCCGAGTGACTCGCGACCGGTCCAACGTCTATTTCATGGTCGAATGCGCCGCCCCGATCACCCCGGCCACCGACGCGAACTGGATGTGGCTGCTAATCCAGATTCGTCCCTCGCTCTCAGCTCTCGGCTCTCAGCCCTCAGCTCTCAGCCCTCAGCCCTCAGCTCTCGGCTCTCAGCCCTCAGCCCCCTTGCCTCTTGCCTCTGGCCCCTTGCCTAGCTGGGAAGGCTTCCATTTCCTCCTCAACCGCACCGAGCCGGGCGTACTCGAGATCTGCGCCGGCGGGTGGAACTGGAAGCGCGTGGGGAAGGTCCGCTATGCCGTCCGGGGGAACCGGCTCGAGGTCGCCATCCCGCGCAAGCTCCTCGGCCTGAAGCGGGAGGATCCGATCGATCTCGCCTTCAAGTGGGCGGACAACGTGCAGAAGCCCGGCGACATCATGGACTTCTACCTGAACGGCGATGCGGCCCCGTTGGGCCGCTTCGTGTGGCGGTGGAGGGCTACGCCACGGCGCCGATGAAGCGGAGCACGAGGACGTAGTGGCAGCCGCTGCCGGCCATGACGAAGAGATGCCATAGGTCGTGCCCATCAAACACATTCGGCCAGCGGCGGGGCCATTCCGTGGCGTAGAACACCACGCCGCCGGTATAGGCAAGGCCGCCGCCGACAAGCCACCACAGGGCCGCAGGAGGCAGCGCAGCGCGGATGGGGCCGAGGGCGATGATCGCCAGCCACCCCATGAGAATATACAGGGTGACCCGAACCCAGTGGGGGCAGGTGCGCCACAGGACCATCGCCAGGATCCCCGCAACGGCCAGCCCCCAGACCGCGCCGAAAATGCTCCAGCCCCATCCGCCCCGCAGGGCGACCAGACAGAGAGGCGTATAGGTGCCGGCGATCAACAGGAAGATGCTCATGTGGTCGAGCTTATTGAGCCAGCGGATGGCCTTCGGGCCTACGCGCAGCGAATGGTACAGGGCGCTGGCCGTATAGAGAATGATGAGCGTCGCGCCGTAGATCGCGAAGCTTACGGTATGCCATGCGCGCCCGTGGGCGGCGATGAGCAGATAGACGAGGCCGACAACGGAGAGGATCGCGGCGAAGCCGTGGGACAGCCCGCTGAATGGTTGGCGCAGGACTTTATTGAGACGGAACGGCATGAACGCTCCCTGGGTAACGGGCTGCATCGAACTAACGGATATCCATACGTTTCGATGGCCCTGGTCGTTTGCGTGCGTCTCGCCCATTCCCCGAGAATGGGGCGGGCGGCCGCGACGGACCGCCCGCTGGTTCATCCGGGACGCTGGGGCGAGAACTAGGGGCGCGGTCGCACCGCCGGTCTGATCTCCCGCATGGTCGCCCGGTACCACTGGACGCACTTGCGGACGTTCTCGAGGAGTTCGGCGCCCGATGTTCGCTCATACTCGATGGAGATCGGCCCCCTGAAGCCCTGCGCGACGAGCTCCTGCAGCTGGGCCTTGACATCGCCGGCTCCCGTTCCGAAGGGGACGTCCTCTTTCTCGGTGTTCAGGTCCTTGAAGTGCAGAGAGGTGATCCGGCCTTTGAGCTGCTTCAACGCGTCGACGGGATTGATACCCGAGCGGTACCAGTGTCCGGTGTCGGCGCAGGCTCCCACGAACGAATCGATCCCGTCGACGGCCTTCAGAACCGTCTCGGGGCTCCAGTAGTGCGAGGGTTTCGGGTGGTTATGGATGCCGACCTTGATGTTGTACTCCCGGCAGAGTTTGCCGATCATCGACAGGGCAGCTTCCGGCGGCTCGGAGTTGATCACGCCGATCCCCATGGTCTTGGCGAACTCGAAGACCTTCCGATTCTCTTCTTCGTTCTCACCGAGACCGACGACTCCATAGGCGACGGCCCGCACCTGTTTGGCCTGGAGACGGGCCTTGACCTCGGCGATCACCTCGGGCGAGGCGTTGTGATCGAAGCCGATCGGGTTGTCCTTGGACAGCTTCTGACCGGGGAAGAACTCGACATTCCGGATGCCGAGGCTGTTGACCGTGTCGATGGTGTCCAGGACGGTCAGCTCGCGGAAGGTCCACGCCTGGCACGAGAGCTGCATGCCCGCACGGCGCGGACGCTGGGCCTGCGGGGCCTGGGCGAGGGCGAACCCGCCGATGGAGGCGATCAATACGATGGAGGCTAGGATACGCATGGTAAGGACTCCTTTCCTGACTCGACGATCATGATACACGGATGCGCAAGATCATGCCGCGGCTTCGAGCGCCGATTGGGCGCGCTGGATCATATCACGAGCGTCCCGTTCTGTGGGGGCCTCCGCGATGACGCGGATGATCGGTTCGGTGTTGCTGGCTCTCGCCTGCAGCCACCGATCGGACCACAGGATCTTGACGCCGTCGATCTCATCCAGCCGACCATCGGCGAAGGCCTCCCGCAGTCTTCGGAGGGCGACCGGGACGTCCCTCGGACGAGTCGCGATCCGGGTCTTCAGCATCGCGTACGAGGGTATCGCACCCCGGAGCTCGTGGATCGATCGTCCGGTCACCGCCATCGCTTCGAGAACGCGCCCCATGGCGACGAAGCTGTCCCGACACGGGTTGATCTGCGGCGCGATGACCCCGCCGTTGCCTTCACCGCCGATCTCGGCCCCAACCTCGAGCATCCGCTCCACGACGTTTACTTCGCCCACCCTCGTTCGGTAGAGCGTCGAGCCGGTCTCCGCGCAGATATCATCGATCATCCTGCTCGTCGATACGTTGACCACCACCGGGCCCGGACGAACCGAGGTCACCTGCCGTACGGCCAGCGCGAGCGTCAGCTCTTCGCCGAGAGGCCTGCCGTCCGAATCGGCGATGGCGAGACGGTCCGCATCGGCGTCCTGAATGAACCCGATGTCCGCGCCGCATTCCCTAACGGCCCGCGTGAGGTCCCCCATATGCTCGGGAATCGGCTCGGGATCATGCGGGAACGGCCGGTTCGGGTCCGTATGGATCGCGGTCACGCGACAGCCGAGCGCCCGAAGAAACTCGGGCGTCGCATGCGAGGCCGCGCCGTTGCAGCAATCTACCGCCACGTGAATGTGAGCCGCCCGAATCGCCCCTGTATCCAGCGCGGCCAGGACGGCGCTGCGGTGCCGCTCGATGGCCGTGTCGTCGGTACGGATCGGCTCGACGGACATGCCGTCGACTCGGGGATAGGCCCCCTGATGGTACAGGTCCGTCAGCTCGGCGGCTTCATGGGGACGGAGCAGGATGCCGTCGGCTCCGAAGAACTTCAGCGCATTCCACTCGATGGGATTATGGCTTGCGGTCAGGCAGACGCCGCCGAACGCTCCGGTTTCGCGAAGGTGCAGCTGCAGCGACGGGACCGGCAGGATCCCGACGTCCACCGGCGCGCAGCCGACGCTCAAGAGACCCGCAAATACGGCATGCTTCACCATGTCCCGGGACGGCCGGCTGTCGGTTCCCACCACGATGGGCCCGGCCCCCGCATAGGTGCCGAACGCCGCCGCGAACGAGGTGACGAGCTGCGGCGTCAGGGCATTGCCTACGACACCGCGAACCCCCGATATGCTGATCTTCAGGGCGAGCTGTTTGCTCATCTCAGCGGCCTCCGTACGCCCACGCCGCCCGGCGCGTGAGGGCCATCGTGCTGCTGAACAGCTCCTCGGCCCGGCCCTCGGTCTCAGCCTCAACGATCACCCGGAGCAGCGGCTCGGTATTCGATGCGCGGATGTGCAGCCACGCATCCGGCCAATCGAACCGAATCCCGTCGGACAGGTCCGGTCGGGTATCGGCAAACCGCTCACGGATCCCTTCGAGGAGCCTGTAGACCTGTTCGGGAGGGCAGCGCAGCTCACCCTTCCGCATGTGGTATTCGGGCAGCGAGCTCGCGCTGATCTCGAGGGGAACGTCGTGCAGGGCGCTGTGTTCCAGCAGAAGGCCGAGCGTCAGGAGCGCATCGAAGGTATGGGCGGTCGGGAGGAGGGCGACGCCTCCGTTGCCCTCGCCGGCGATCACGGCGGCCTCATTGAGCGCCCGCTCCATGACGTGCCCCTCGCCTACCGACGTCCGATAACACGGACACCCGCATTCCGCCGCGAGCGCCTCGGTCATCCGGGATGTCGACTGATTGATCACCACCGACCCGACCTTCCGGATCAGGGCTGCTCGAACCGCGAGCGGGAGGGTCGCCTCCTCCGACAGGGCTTGTCCGGACCCGAGGACAAGGCCCAGCCGATCGCCGTCGATGTTGAGCGCAGCCCCGAGGTCGGCATCCACGCTTCTCATCAACGCCGCCAGCTGCCGCATATTCGCGGGGGACGGGGCAGGCGGATGGGCAAACTGCCCCGAGGCGTCATCGTTAAGCCCGATCAGCGTACAACCGGCTCGCTCCAGAAACGCCCGACCGGCGTCGGTTGCGGCGCCGTTGCAGAAATCCAGAGCCACCCGGAACTTCCGTCCGCGGATGGCCCCGATGTCCAGCGCATCGCAGAGGGTATCGACGTAGTCGTCGATCATGGTCGGAGCCGACCGAACGCCCCTCAGGCCATGCCACGGCGCCAGAAGGAACGCCGACGCGTGGTAGATATCGAGGAGCTCCTCGGTGTTGGCCGAGTTCAACAGCCCTCCATCGGGGCCAAGGAACTTCAGGGCGTTCCAACGTCCGTCGTTATGGCTGCCCGTGATCGAGATGCCGCCGGCAGCGCCGAGACGCCGCACCGCATGGGAGACCATCGGCGTGGTGCAGATCCCGAGATCGATCGTATCGGCGCCGGTCGAGATGAGCGCGGCGAGGACCGCCGAATGGAACAGGGTCGAGCTCGGCCTCGTATCCCTGCCAATCACCACGGTTTCGCCGCCGCAATAGGTGCCAAACGCCGCCGCGAAATCGACGACCAGTTCGGGGGTCATCGCATCGCCGACGACTCCCCGCACACCCGAGGTACCGATCTTCAGTTGTCTCATTGTGCCGTATCACCGATTGTACCGCAGGCGGGCGCAGGCGATATACCCGCGGCGCGTGCCGAGCTGCTGGAGGAATCGCGCCTCGGTCCGACGAAGTTCACGAAGCCATGCCCCTCGCAACTCCCATTGTCGATCGCCCGTGCGCCTTTTATGGTCTACGATGCGGTCGGCGCCGCCTGCCTGCAACCCGCCCTCACGGAGAACGGTTATGCTCGCCTACAGTCTGGTCCCGATCGCGATGAGCCTGATGCCGGGTCCCGGTCCGATCGACCTGTCCCGAGCCGTCATCGTGGTTCGGGGGGATGGAGCTCCGGAAGTCGAGCGGACGGCCGCCCAGGTCCTCTCGGAAGAGGTCGAACTTCGCTCCGGCCTGCGCTGGCCAGGGGTCACCGCCTGGCCCGCCCAGGGCTGGACGATCGCGCTTGTCGCGGGCCCCGACCGGGCGCTCCACGGACGGATCCGGCCGATCGACGCACCCGACGTCGCGGACGCGTACGCCATCCACGCCGAACCGCAAACGGCCACGCTCTGGGTCGTCGGCCATGATCCTCGCGGGGCGCTCTTTGGGGTCGGCCGCCTTCTGCGGCGGCTCGAATGCCGCAAGGGCAAGGTTCTGCTTCCTGAACCGCTGAGTCTGCGGACCGCGCCGGCCTATCCGATTCGGGGCCATCAGCTCGGCTATCGCGCCACGGCCAACTCGTACGATGCCTGGAAGCCGGAGCAGTACGATCGATACATCCGCGAGCTCACCTTCTTCGGTACGAATGCGATCGAGAACATCCCGCTGCAGGACGAACGGCCGATCATCTCCCGTGTCCCTCGCGAGACGATGAACGTCGAAATCAGCCGGATCTGCGGCCGCTACGGCCTCGATCACTGGCTATGGACTCCCATCGAGTTCGACCTTACGGACGTCGCCCGCCGCGCGGAGTGGCTCGCCTATCATCGCAAACTCTTCCGCGACCTGCCGCATCTGGCCGGTGTGTTCGTGCCGGGCGGCGATCCCGGGAGCAACGATCCCGAGCAGGTCCTCCCCTGTCTCGTGGACCTCTGGGACGCACTCAAGCAGAGCCACCCGGAGGCCCGCATCTGGATGTCGATGCAGGGCTTCAACCGGTTTCAAGAGGACTACGTGTATCGCTGGATCGAGGAGAACCGGCCCGCGTGGCTTGCGGGGCTGGTCGGCGGCCCGTCCAGCGCGCCGCTGCACGTCGTCCGCGCGCGGCTTCCGAAAGGCTACAAACTCCGGGACTATCCGGACATCACGCATTGCGTGCGCGCCCAGTTCCCGGTCCCCTACTGGGATCCGGCCTTCGCCTTCACGCTCGGGAGGGAACCGGTCAACCCTCGTCCGTCGTTCTACGCCGATATCCATCACGACACGGCGATGTTCACCGATGGCTTCATCACCTATTCCGACGGCGTCCACGACGACCTGAACAAATGCGTATGGAGCGCTCTGGGCTGGGACCCGAAGGGCGATCTCCGTACGGTGGTTACGGAGTACGCCCGGGTATTCCTGGGCGCGGATGTCGCCGAAGACGCCGCGGCCGGGCTCTTCGCGCTCGAGCGCAACTGGATCGGCTCGCTGATCGACAACGGAACGGTGGACGGAACCTATGCCCTCTGGCAGCGGCTCCAGCGCGAACACAGCGATCTTCGAGACAGCTGGCGAGCCCAGATGTACGCCCTGCGCGCTGCCTACGATCTCTACACGCGCAAACGGTTGATCCATGAGCGAGACCTTGAGCTGAGGGCGAACGCCGCTCTCCTCGATGCGCCGACCTCGGGATCCGAGCAGGCGGTTGCGAGGGCGAGAGAGATACTCGATGCGCCACCAATCGAGCAGAACCTGGCCCGGGAGGTTACCGCCCTCTGCGACGCGCTGTATCGATCCATCGGGCTCCAGACCAGCGTTGCGAAGTACGGGGCCATCGGCGCCGAGCGGGGCGCGACGCTCGACTTTCTCGATTACCCGCTGAACAATCGGTGGTGGCTCGAGGATGAGATGGCGAGGGCCCTCACGCTCAGCACGGAAGGGGAACGAGTCGGCAGACTGGGGCAAATCGCCCGGTGGGAGGATCCGGGCCCGGGAGGCTTCTACGACGATATCGGGAATGTCGGCCGATCCCCGCACGAGATCCGCCACGAGCGTCTCGAACGCCCCATCCTCGATATGGACCATATGGCGCTCCCGGGGGCCATGTGGTGGGTAGGCAAGCACGAGCACGCCCGCGCGCGCCAATCATGGATCACCAGCATGGACTGGCCGAAGGGGCTCCGGTACGCCGGGCTCGATCCGAACGCCGATTACACCGTCCGGACCACCGGATACGGCGATTGCTTCGTTCGGGCCAACGGCGTTCGGCTGACGCCCACGCTCTACGGCAAGGAGCTGGGCGCCGTCAAGGAGTTCCCCGTACCCCGGGGTCTCTATACCGATGGTATGCTGACGATCACGTTCGATCCCACTTTTGAACCCGACCTGAACTGGCGCGTCCAGTCCCGCCTGTGCGAGGTGTGGCTCATCCGGACATCGAACCGATAGGAGACGCCCATGCGCTCGATCTATGCACCTCTGATCCTCCTCGGCCTGGCCGCAGCAGCTGCGGCCCGCCCGCCCGCCTGGAAGTCGCTGCCCGAGGTCCAACCCACGGGCGAGCTGCAGGTCCAGGGCTGCTACACGGTGACAAACCGGAATGAGGCGCTCTGGAAGCGCCCGAAGTTCGTCTATGACCGCCGGGCCGCCACGGGGCGCAAACTCGCCCGGGTCATCGTGCTGATCTATGATCCCATCCTGAAGGGTGAGGGGGGCAAACGGCTCACCGAGCACTTCAAATGGAACGATCCGGTGCAGTACTCCCATATCCTCGCGGACGTCGTCCGGCAGGCCAGCTGGGGCTATATCAACTATGAGATCGTCGATACGATCACCGTCGATCGGTTTCCGACCCGGTTGGACGGAAGCCGCTACGACGAGGCGTCCTATCTGGAAGCGCACCGTACGCAGAAGTGGTTCCCGATCACGGCCTCCTATCGGGGCTTTTTCGAAGACAACGGTCTGCTCGAGCGATGCCGACGGGAGAAGATCACCGAGCTGTGGGTCTGGGGCGCGCCCGGCTTCCATTTCGATGAGTTCGCCATGTACATCCCCAATCGCTACGCCCGATTCGGTCCGACCGACAACCCGTGGCTCTACCGCCCGTACGACATTCCGCCCGAGATCGGCCATACCATGTGGGTGATGGGCTTCAACTACGAAGTCGGTCCCGACAACATGATCCACAGCTACGCCCATCGCATCGAGAGCATGGCCGCGCTGTCCATGGCCGATGGCGTCTGGGCTCCAAAGAGCAAGCGGGACCCCTGGAATGTCTTCTCATGGCTCGAGATGGACACCCCGGGCACGCCGTCCATGGTCGGCAACTGCCATGTCCCGCCCAACGGCCAGGCGGGCTATGACTACAACAATCCGAGGCGGGTCGCCTCGTGGGCCGACGCCTGGCGGCGCTATCCCGACCTGCGAGAGAGGACCAGAGAGATCGGCGCCGCGGAATGGGGCAACAGCCATTTCGGTTATATGAAGTGGCTGCTGGAACGGGTGCCCAAGTTCCCCGGCCACACCATCTACGGCTACAACAACTGGTGGGTCTACATCGCGAACACCGACGAGGACCTGCCGGACTACAAGATGCCGAACCCGAGCAAGTTCCTCCTGCCGGAGGGTTACCCCGCTCCTCAGCCGACACCCTGAGCCTTCGGGACGTTCGGTTCTCCCCGATGCCCTGTCCGGCAGCGGGCAGGAATCCCGCCTCTTTTGGCGAACCTGTTCGGAGACCGCCAGGCGATTTCGGCGGGCGCAGGGGACGATAGGAGGGGAGCCCGGATGGCAGAGCGCCGCTATGCGTTAGGACTGGATTACGGCACGAACTCGGTTCGCGCCTTGATCGTAGACGTCACCACCGGCGAGGAGATCGCCACCGCGGTGCACGAATACACCCGCGGCGATCAGGGCGTCCTGTCGGATCCCGACAACCCCCACGTCGCCCGTCAGCATGTAGCCGACTACCACGAAGGGCTCGAGGCAGCGGTGAATGGGGCGGTGCAGGCCGCCTCCGGTGCGCCCGGGTTCTCTGCCGCGCAGATCATCGGGATCGGCGTCGACACGACGGGCAGCACGCCCATCCCGGTCGATTCCGAGGGCGTGCCTCTCTGTATGAGACCCGAGTTCGAGGGCAATCCGAACGCGCTCGCGTGGCTCTGGAAGGACCATTCCAGCATGGCGGAGGCCGAAGCGATCACGGCCGCAGCCGCGGAGATGCGCCCGCACTATCTCCAACGGTGCGGCGGTGTCTATTCGTCGGAGTGGTTCTTCTCAAAACTCTGGCGCTGCCTGACGATCGACCGTGAGGTGTTCGAGGCAGCGCATAGCTGGGTCGAGTTCTGCGACTACATCCCCGCGCTGCTCGTCGGCGATCTCCGGCCCGATCGGATCCAACGGAGCGTGTGCGCCGCCGGACACAAGGCCATGTACGCCGACGACTGGGGCGGCCTTCCGGACCGCGAGTTCCTCAACGCCCTCAATCCGGCCCTCGGGGCGCTCAGGCCGCGGCTGTTCGAGCGGGCCTATCCTGCCGGCCTCCGGGCGGGTACGCTCTGTCGGGACTGGGCCGAGCGTCTGGGCTTGCGGCCCGGCATCGGCGTCTCAGTGGGCGCCTTCGATGCGCACATGGGTGCCGTCGGCGCAGGCGTGGGGCTGGGGACGCTGGTCAAGATTATCGGCACGTCGAGCTGCGATATCACCGTCGCGGCTCCCGACAGCGCCGCCGGGGACATCCCGGGCGTGTGCGGCGTCGTCCGGGGCTCGGTGCTGCCGGGGTACTGGGGCGTGGAGGCAGGCCAATCGGCGGTCGGCGATATCTTCAACTGGTTCGTCACGCAGATCTGCGGCGGCAACGCCTCGTTCCATGCGACGTTAACCTCGCAGGCCGACGCGCTCCAACCGGGCGAAAGCGGCCTCCTCGCGCTCGACTGGAATAACGGCAACCGGACCGTGCTCGTCGATGCTCGGCTTACCGGCCTGCTCGTCGGGCAGACGCTGCGGACATCCCAGGCGGAGGTCTATCGAGCGCTCATCGAGGCCACCGCCTTCGGGTCGCACACGATCCTCAATCGGATGCGGGAGTACGGAGTCACGGTGGATCGCGTGGTCGCCTGCGGGGGCATCGCCGAGAAAAACCCGATGCTCATGCAGATCTATGCCGATGTCGACGGCCAACCGATCAGCGTCACGCGCTCCTCCCAGACCTGCGCGCTCGGCGCGGCGATCTTCGGAGCGGTCGCTGCGGGCCCCGACGAAGGCGGATACCCCGACACGGAGACGGCGCAGAAGGCGATGGCCAGCGGAGTTTCGTGCACCTACCACCCGAACACGGCCAATGCGCCGGTCTATCGTCAGCTCTACGGACTGTACAAACGCCTCCACGACAGCTTTGGCGTGGCCGGCCATTCGGATTGCCTGGCCGACGTTATGAAGCGTCTGCTGGAGATCCAGCAGCAGGCCGCCTGATCGGCGATAAGAGAGAGAACGGATCGGTACGCCGTGATCCATCGAGTGAAGATCAGCGTGTGCGAAGCGAACCTCGCGCTCCGGGACGCGGGCCTGGTCATCCTCACATGGGGCAATGCGAGCGCTCGCGATCCGGATACGGGCCATATCGTCATCAAACCGAGCGGCGTCGCCTACGACGACATGCTTCCGGAGCATATGGTCGTCGTCGACCTCGACGGTACGGTGGTCGAAGGCGCCTATCGGCCGTCCTCGGACACGCCATCGCACCTCGCCCTCTACCGTGCATGGCCCGAGATCGGGGGTATCGCCCACACGCATTCCACCCATGCGACGGCCTGGGCTCAGGCGTGCCGGCGCCTGCCGTGCTACGGGACAACGCACGCCGACACGTTCCGAGGAGCGGTGCCCATCACCGAGCCGCTCACGCCCGAGCAAATCGCCGGGGACTACGAACTGGAAACGGGCCTGGCCATCCTGCGGTCCATGGAGGGCCGTCCGCCGACGGAGATGCCGGCAGCCCTCGTCGCCCATCACGGCCCATTTACGTGGGGCAGGACGGTCGCAGAAGCGGTGGAAAACAGCGTCATCCTTGAGGAAGTGGCCCGTATGGCGGTCTTGACGGAACAGCGCCGGCCGGAGATGGAGCCGATCCCACCGGAACTTCTGGACCGGCACTTCCTCCGAAAACACGGCGCCCATGCCTACTATGGCCAGAAGCCAGATTCCCCGCCGGATCACACCGGCACACCACCGATGTCCTCTTCGGACTCGTGAGAAAGAGACCATGAGCAAAAAGACAACCCTGGGCATCATCGTCGGCAACCGGGGGTTTTTCCCCGATCACCTCTGCGAGAGGGGCCGTCAGGAGATAATGGACACGCTCGAAGCGGAGGGCTTCGGCGTCGTCGCCCTCGGCCTCGACGAGACTCCGTTCGGTTCGGTGGAAACGAGGGCGCAGGCGGCGAAGTGCGCAGACCTGTTCCGTCGACACGCCGATGATATCGACGGCGTCCTCGTCACGCTGCCGAACTTCGGAGACGAGCGGGGTGTGGCCGAGACCCTCCGTATGGCCAACCTCGGCGTACCCGTCCTCGTGCACGCCTTTCCGGACACCGCGGATAGGATGACCATCAGGGACCGCAGGGACAGTTTCTGCGGCAAGATGTCGGTATGCAATAACCTCTCACAGTACGGCATCCCCTATACGCTGACGACGCTGCACACCGTCGCTCCGTCCTCATCGTCGTTCCGATCGGACCTTCACAACTTCGCCGCCACCTGCCGCGTAACCCGAGGAGTTCCGCGAGCGCGCATCGGCGCAGTCGGCGCTCGGCCCGCGGCCTTCAATACCGTCCGGTACAGCGAGAAAATCCTGGAGCAGCACGGCATCAGCGTCGTCCCGATCGACCTGTTCGAAGTGATCAGCAAGGCCCGAAAACTGACCGACTCCGCGCCCGAAGTGAAGGCCAAGATCGATGCGATCCACGCCTACGTGGATGTCGGTGCGACGCCGGCGGAATCGCTGACGAAGATGGCGCAGCTCGCCGTCGTGATCGACCAGTGGTCCGAGGAGAACGGCCTGACCGCGACCGCGGTGCAATGCTGGACCGCCATGGAGGAGTTCTACGGCGTCGTGCCCTGCGCGGTCATGAGCATGTTGAGCAACATTCTCCTCCCCAGCGCCTGTGAGGTGGACGTCACCGGCGCGGTGGCGATGTACGCCCTGACGCTTGCGGCTGGCGAACCGGCTGCGCTTCTCGACTGGAACAACAACTACGGAGACGATCCAGATAAGTGCGTGCTCTTCCATTGCTCCAACATCCCAACGGGCTGCATGAGCTGCGCACGGATGAGCGTGCAGGACATCATCGGCGGCACCGTCGGTATTGAGAACACCTACGGCACCATCGTCGGTCGGATCAAGTCGGGGCCGTTCACCTTCTGCCGGGTCTCGACGGATGACGATAGCGGATCCATGAGGGCCTACGTCGGCGAGGGGACCTTTACCGATGACCCGCTCGATACCTTCGGCGGCGCCGGGGTGGCGCAGATTCCGAACCTGCAGGATCTGCTGAAGTACATCTGCGAGACGGGATTCGAGCACCACGTGGCCGCCACCCACGCTGAGGTCGGGGGCTCCGTCGTGGAAGCGTTCGGCACCTATCTCGGCTGGGATGTGTACGAACACGTGTAGCCGCCCGGACGGTGCGGACCATCAGCATATGCCCCGCTGATTGGCGCCTGTTCGCGGATGGCCATGTGGGCGGTCGTGCTACCCTGGATCAGACCGCCATATCAGCCGGGAGCCAGCTGCGCGCTCGGTCAGTTTCCCGATTTCCATCGGGATGACCCGAAACGAACATCGGGGACTCAACCACTGCCCACTCCGGCCGCGGTCGCAGGAACCGCGCGCCCAGACGACACAGAGCGCAGCCGTGATCAAGGCGAGCCCGAAAGCCCCCGCCCCAGGCACGCGATGCAGTCGGCGAAAGCCGTAGCCGAGGAGTCCGCAGGACCAGAGGCCACCCGACAACAGAACCCAGGGCTCCAGCGCACGAACCTCCGGTACAGCAGCGCATAGCGAAAGCCCGCCGGCGCCTAGAAGCGTGACTGGCGTTATCGCATATGCGCCAGCGGCAAAGGTCGCGGCAAAGCCGCCGTTCCCCCGGAGGGCGAGCGCGACGAGATGGAGCGCAACCGCGACGACCAGTGCGGTCATCAGCGCCATGAGGGCCCCGATACCGCCTACCATCGCCCCCTGTCCCAGGAGACGAACGATCTCCGGACCGGTCCACGAAAACGCCCGCTGAGGCGCGGTGAGCGCCAGAGCCGAGTAGGCAACGCCGATCGTGATCCCGGCGTGAATCGTAGCAAAGGATCCGGCGGCCGATACCGAACAAACCCTCTCCAACCGCTGATAGTATCCGCAAGGATCGAACAGGATGCGCAGTACACCGTCGACCGACCACGCGCCAGCGCTCTCGTCTCGGAGCATTGCCGGACGGCGGCGCGCGCCGTACCACCGGTTACCTGCACCGTCATCACCGATTGGACCGAGCGCGCCCATCGAAAGGTCCCTCCATGGCATCGAACGGAGCAAGCGGAACGGCGCAGCCTCACTCCGCTATTGATGGACGAGTGCGGGCGGCGACTGATGCGAATCGCCCGTGAACATTAGAGGCGCGCAGCCACCCACTCTGATACATACCGCCGCACGGAGCGTCGTTTAGCCGTCTGGGTCCGCCATGCCGCACATGAGTGCGGTCCGCACCAGCTTCTCAACAGAGCACGTCGCCACGCCGATATATTTGTCCGCGCCGCCATAGTAGACGTAGAGCGTGTCGCCGATGACGACCGTACCGCAGGGGAAGACGCAACCCGGATAGAAACCGGACGTCTCATACCATTCCTCAGGCTGCAAGATCCAGTGGATCGTGCGGCCCAGGACGCGCGTGGGATCGTCCAGATCCAGCACCAGAGCGCCGATCCGATAGTGGCGATCCGCCCCGACCGCATGGTACAGGGTCAACCATCCGTACTTCGTCTTGATGGGCGGGGTGTTGCCGCCGATCTTGTTGTTCTCCCATGCAAGATCCGCCCGCACCAGGAGCCGGCTGTCGGACCAGTCGAGGAGGTCATCGGAGAAGGCGATCCAGATCGCCGGGTATTCCGTGCCGTACTCCGGCCCGGTCCAGTTCATCGGTCTATGGAGCATGGCGAATCGTCCGTCGATCTTTTCCGGGAACAGGATGACATCGCGATCATCTACCCTCGGGTCGGTGATCCGTCCGGCCCGTATCCACGATCGGAAATCCTTCGTCATCGCCAGCCCTGTCGACGTGGCGTTCTCCCGAAGCAGCCACGGGAACTCGGGCGCCATCCCCTCGGGCAGACGAGCGCCCGCATCGTCGGGCCGCCAGTATTGGCCCGGCGGGAAGGGCCGGGAGGCATACGTGACGAAGTACCATGCGCCGAACTTGACGATCCGCGGGTCCTCGACGCACCCCCCATCCCAGTTGTCGGCGCTCGGCGAGAACACGGGCCGGTCGGATGCGCGCTCGAACCGGAGCCCGTCCGAGCTCACGGCCAGCCCGAAGTGGATCCGATGGGCCGGGTCTTCGCCGGCCGCGCGATAGAGTACATAGACAAGCCCTTCGTCCGGCTCGTACCATGCCCCGGGATTGCAGGTGACGAGCCCCTCCCAGTCGCTTCCTGCCGTCGGGGATAGGATGGGATTACCGGCGTAGCGTTCGAGTTTCAACGCGCATTCCTTCCTGCGCCGCGCGTCGTGCGGCGACTTCCTGGGGCTCGATCACAGCGCTGGAGCTCTACGCTTGTGATACCATAAGGACAGTAACGTCTGTCGTCGGTCGACGCCCTGATGGCGATCCGGCCGTCGGCCCGAGAGGAGCGCCTTTTGCGTTCGGATACTATCAAACGGGGCCTTGATCGTGCGCCCCATCGAGGTCTGCTCAAGGCATGCGGCCTGACCGATGCCGATATGGGCAAGCCCTTTATCGGCGTCGCCAACTCCTATACGGACATCGTTCCGGGCCATATCCATCTGAACCGATTTGCCATGATCGTCAAACAAGCGATTCGGGATGCCGGCGGAATACCCTTCGAGTTCAACACCATCGGCGTGGACGACGGCATCGCCATGGGCCATATCGGTATGCGCTACTCACTGCCCAGCCGCGAGCTCATCGCGGATGCGGTGGAGACCGTCGTGCAGGCCCACTGGTTCGACGGTCTGGTCTGCATTCCCAACTGCGACAAGATCACGCCGGGCATGCTGCTTGCGGCGATGCGGATCAACATCCCGACGGTGTTCGTTTCCGGCGGCGCCATGCGGGCCGGTCGGCTAGCCGACGGATCGCCGGCGGACCTCATCGACATCTTCGAAGGGGTCGGTCAGGTTCAGGCCGGGGAGATCTCTGAGGCGCAGCTCAAAGCGATCGAAGACGTCGCCTGTCCCGGCTGCGGATCGTGCTCCGGCATGTTCACGGCGAACTCCATGAACTGCCTGTCCGAGGTCCTCGGGCTCGCCCTGCCCGGCAATGGCACGGCGCTCGCCGACAGCGAGGACCGCAACGAGCTCGCGCGGTTGGCGGGACGGCGCATCCTCGAAGTGGTCGAGATGGGCCTGAAGCCCCGCGATATCGTAAACCTCCGATCGCTGGACAACGCCTTCGCGCTGGATATGGCGATGGGCGGTTCAACCAATACGATTCTCCATACGATCGCCCTCGCGCGCGAAGGGGGCATCGACTATCCGCTGGAACGAATCAACGAGGTCTCCGCGCGCACGCCGTGCATCTGCAAGGTATCGCCGTCCCGTTCGGAGATCCATGTCGAGGACATCCATCGGCTCGGCGGCATGTCGACGATCCTCAAGGCCCTCGCGCGCAAACCCGGCACGTTGAACCTGGATTGCATCACCGTGACGGGCAAGACTCTGGGGGAGAACATCGCGGGCGCGCCCGATATCGACGGGGACATCATCCGTTCGGTCGAATCCCCCTTTACCGAAGACGGAGGCCTGGCGGTCCTCATGGGCAATCTCGCTCCCCGCGGCTCAATCATCAAGAGCGCCGGCGTCGCCCCCGAGTGTTTTGTGTTCGAGGGCAAGGCGGTGATCTTCGATTCCCAGGACGAATGCATCCGAGCTCTGGCGCGCAGGGAGGTCAAAGCCGGCGATGTGGTCGTGATCCGCTACGAAGGCCCTCGCGGCGGCCCCGGCATGCCGGAGATGCTCTCGCCGACCTCGATGATCAAGGGGCAACGGCTGGGCGAACAGGTGGCGCTGATCACCGACGGCCGGTTCAGCGGAGGCACGGCGGGCACCTGCGTCGGCCACATCAGCCCGGAGGCGGCCGCCGGCGGTCCCATCGCTCTGGTGGAACCGGGCGACCGAATCCGCATCGACATCCCGAACCGGAGCATCCAGCTGCTCGTTGACGACGCGGAGCTCGAACGGCGCCGTCAGAACTGGACGCCCCCGCCTCCGAAGATCAATGCCGGATGGCTCGGACGGTACAGCCGCATGGTGACGAGCGCGGATACCGGCGCCGTCCTGACCCTGCCCTGAGGGTGGGGAGGATCGGGCCGACAGGGCGAACCTTAGCGGTACGGGTTCGCCTTCTGGCGAACCTGACCGCCCTGTCGGCCGCGATGCTGATGGCAGGATCGGTCTGCGTGATGGGCGATCCCTCGGCCTCGTCGCCAGTGGCCGTCATGGATGTCTCGCGACTCGGATGGGACGAGCTATGCTCAGCCGAGTCGCTGCAGGGCCTGGTGAATCGCAGGGGACCGCGGCTCCTGCTGCTGCACGGCGCCGACGCCGACCGACGCTGGATGGACATCTATCGGGAACGAGCCGGTTTCCGCTATGAAACGGTCTCGACACTGCCGGAGCTCTTCGCGAGGTTCAGAAACGACTTCCGCGGGCTCGTCGTCTATGACGCCGCCGTCGACGGCAGCCGGTACGCCGCGATCACCATGGCCGGTATCGAGGACCTCCTGCCGGTCTCCGAAGAGACGCTCACCGGACGTTCGCCGGCCATGGAAACGGGCGGCGCGCACGCGTCCCTTGCCGACAGCGGCTGGCCGGTCGTGCACGACCTTCGAGGCCGATTCCATTCCAGCGTCGAGGCCGCAGAGTGGGCGCTCAAGGAGCTCATGCCCCGCTGCAGCCGAACGCTCGCCCATGCCGTCGATGGCGGAATGGCGGACGGCATCCCGACGGGCGTCTGCGGACCGATGTCCGGCTTCGACTGGCAGGTGATGCACCGCGGTTTTGTCTTCAATCTCGGCGCACAGGCGAAGACGATGGTGAGCTACGGCGCGGAGGTTGGCGGGAGTGCGGCGCAGGCGGATCTGTACGAGCGGATCCTCAAGGCGCTGAAAGCCCCGGCCCAGATCAACGGATACGGCGATCCGGAGGAATACTGGTGCCTGCTCCTGAGCCGTCACGGCCACTACTCGTTCCATGCCTTCCACAACTGGAGCTTCCACAGCAAGGTCCCCACCGGCAAGCGCGGCCTGCGTCAGAGCGTCCGCCCCTCCCCGCAGACCGTCCAGCCGGAGACCGATCGGTACTACGTCTGTTTCATGACGAGCGAGGGGGACACCATGAAAGGGCCTCTCCCGTTCTTTTACGATAGCTGGTTCGATCCCGCGCGGGGGAGCGTGCCGGTCAACTGGGGCGTCAATCCGCTGATGGCGCGGCTCTTCCCCGCGATGCTCGAGTACTTCTATGCGACGGCCACCCCGGCAGACGGCTTCTTCGCCGGACCGTCCGGAGCCGGTTATGCCTATCCGGATGTCATGCCCGATGCGGTCCCCTTTGCCAAACATACCGGGCAGTACGGCCGCATGGCCGATATCGGGTGCATCGACCTCTGGGGAGCCGGAAGGCCCGATGTCCTGGAACGCTACGGGAGATCCTCCCGACCGCTCGGATTGACCACCTACACCTCCCCCGCGCGGCTATGGTTTCTGTCCGATGGCACGCCCGTCGTCCATCATGAACTCGGCTACTGGCAGACCTACCGGCTGGAAAGCGCCCACTGGGCTCGGGCATTCGACGATCCTGTCGTCCGAGCCGCAGCGGTTGAGCGGCTCAAGCAGCGGATCGAGCGGATCGCCGGCCGGGTGCGCCCGCCGTTCGTCATTCTCGTCTACGGCGACCTCCATTCCTATGCCCGTCATGCCAGCCTCTACCGGGAGGTGGCTGCCGCGCTCGATCCCAATCGGTTCAAGCCGGCTCGCCTCGACGAGGCTATGGCAGGCCTTCGAGCCTGGGCGTCCGATCGTGTCATGGTGGGTTCCGAGAGCGTCAACGAACGGCTGGCCTGGGCCACCCTCGAGGGCGGACGGACCCATCTGCCCCTGCGTCTCACCAACGGGCGTCGAACATCCACGCGCGTTACGATCCGAACGGAGATGGGGCGTTCGCCGCAGCAATCGGTCACCCTCCGTGGGCATGAACGTCGAGATGTCGATGTGATTACCGTCGGGCCGGATCCGATGGAGCTGCCGTCATGGGTTACCGTCGCCGCCGCAGGCCATCAGGAACGGATTGCCGCGGATATTGTCCGCATACCAGGCTCCGGAATCGCCGAGGCCACCTGCGTCGGCGTCTATGGGTCCGATTACCTCGGCCATCCCATCGGTACGGCAGCGGCGGATCCCGGCGCCCTGCGCGGAGTCGCCTGGCAGATCGGCGCGGTCGACGGCGTCTACCAGTGCGGTGTCAGCGGCCCCTATACGGACATGGCAGCCGGCGAATATGTGGCAGCGTTCCGTCTCAAGCGTCTAGGCGATCCGCCTGCCGACGCGAACGCGAAGGCGGTTACCCTGGACGTGGCTGCGGGCGGATATGCCGCAACGGGAGGCGTCCGGGGCGCAACGGTTATCACCGCCGATGCACTGCCGCCTGATTGGACCTGGCGTTTCGTTCGGTTCTCGTGGCAGGGCCTACCCGATCTCATGGAGACGAGGGTCTGGACGCACGGTGCGGTCGCCTTTGTCGTGGATCGAGTGGCGATCTTTCGGCTTCCGGATGGGCAGGAGAAGGCCGCGGCGCCACGAACCTGAACGTACGCAAGATACATCGGGGAAGGGGGCTGGAGCGTTGGCTGATCTCATTCGACAGGGCGCGGAGCTGATCCGGGAGATCGGCGCCGCCGAGCCGTCTGAAGGCTCGATCGACTTCTGGTGGTTGGGGCAGAACGGCATCGTCGCGGCTGGCGGCGGGGCGCGGATCTTCATCGACCTGTACCTGAAGGAGGATCCTCGCCGAGCGACGCCCCGCCCCTTCGCGCCCGAAGAGGTCACCGTCGCCGATCTGGTCCTCGGCACTCACGACCATGGCGATCACGTGGACCGAACCGCCCTCCCAGGCGTACTGACCGCCTCGCACCGCTCACAGCTTGTCGTGTCGAAGGTCACCTCCGCTCGGCTTCAGAGCGAAGGCTATGCCGCACGACGCATGGTCGGACTCGATGACGGCGAGACCGTCGAGATCCAGGGCGTCCGCATCACAGCCATCAAAGCGTCCCATGAGTTCTTCGATCAGGACCCGCTCCTCGGGTACCCGCATCTGGGTTTTGGTATCGAGATGAACGGCGTCCGCTTCTTCCACGCCGGCGACGGCATTCCGTGGGAGGGTCTCTGCGCGAGGCTGATCGATTTCCGACCGGACATTATCTTCATCCCCATCAACGGGCGGGACGGACCTCGTTACCGGCGCAACATCCTCGGCAACTTCACGTTTCAAGAGGCCGTGGACCTCGTCGGAACCGTTCAGCCGCACCTCGCCGTGCCGATGCACTACGATATGTTTCCCGGCAACCAGGCGCGGGTCGAGGATTTCACCGAGTACCTCGCGGCGAAATACCCCCGGATCGCCTACTGGGTTGGCCCTGCAGGGCTGAAGGTGACCGCAGGTCCATGGTAGGCAAGGCATGGCCGTCCGGACCTCGCGAATGAACGGCACGCGACGGGAGTTCCTGGCCGCGGGCGCTGCGGGCGTTCTGACCCTGGCGCCGATCCGGGGCGAGCGTTCTCGTGCGCGCTCGGTGATCCTTCTGTGGATGAACGGGGGCCCCGCCGCCGACGACACCTTCGGGATCGACGATACGCCGCAATCGGGCAGACTGTTTCGGCCCATCCCAACCCGAGCGCCCGGTCAGGCGTTCTCCGAGGGCCTGACCCAGCTGGCCGATCTTGCGGACCTTCTGTCGGTGGCCACTCACGTGCGGATACCCGAGGACCAGCACCACCGAGCCTGGCATCGCCTCCATACCGGCCAGGCGGCCCGCCGGACGTCTCCGGCTCCCCGCCGACTGGAGCCCGTGCTGGAGCGGCTGCGGCGCATCGTGCCCGAGGCGTTTGACCTTCGTTCCGAACCCGCAAGCCTGCGTGACGCCTACGGGAGGAGCCGGTTCGGACAGGAATGCCTGACAGCGCGGCGTCTAGTCGAACATGGGGTCCGGTTCGTAGAAGTCGAGCTGGACGGATGGGATTGCCACAGCGACGCTCGCCCCCGGACGGCGGAGCTCCTCGCCGTCCTCGATCCCGCTATGGCTGCCCTCCTGCGAGATCTGCATCAGCGGGACCTGCTCCAAACGACCACGGTGCTGTGGATGGGCGACTTCGGTCGGACCGCGACGGTCAACTGCACCGGCGGTCGCGATCACGATCCATGCCGAAGCTGTATCGTGACCGCAGGCGCCGGGGCGATGTGGCAGCCACCACGCCGGATCGCTCCGCCGTGGGCCGAGGTCTGTCGATTGCCTTAGCGGAACAGCCAGATGAGGTTCGCGCCCCGCTCCTGAGCCAGGATCGACGCGGCGGAGTAGGCCTTGGCGTGGCCGTCGGCGAAGATCACGCTCGCGAAGCCCTGGTTGGAACCGGTCGCGAAGTGACGGCACAGGACCGGTTTGAGCTGGGACGGTCTGAGCGGGCTGCCCGCAACCAGGTCGATATCCGCCACCAGCGGAGTCGACAGTCTGGGATCCGTCGCGTTCTGCAGGCCATTCATGGGATCGAAGACGTAGCCGCGGTATTTCTGAGAGGTGGGTCCCGACGGCGTATCGGCCATGAGAACCGTTCGGGAGGGCTCGTCCATGGATGCCAGCGGCGCGGTTGTGGTGGGCGCCTCGAGGCCTTCGGGATCATAGCCCGCCCGTGAGTTGTAGCCGATCGGCGCGATGCCGCGGACCGACCAATCGGCCGCGTAGCCCGCGCCCGTCGCGCTGGGGCAGAGGAACACACCGGTATTGCGGACATAGGGCGCGATCATCGCCGGCCAGATCCGCATGGGATCGCTCGCAGGCGTATCGTAGTTCGTCGAGGGAAGGAACGTTTCCGACCAATCCTCCGCGTACATGTAGTTCGCGAGGCCGAGCTGGCGGGAGTTCGACACGCAGGCGATCTGCCGGGCCCGCTCCCGTGCCTGAGCGAATACTGGGAATAGGATCGCCGCTAGGATGGCGATGATGGCGATGACCACCAGCAGTTCGATCAGCGTGAACCCGCCGTTCCGCTGTGGAAGCTTCAATCGTCCCAACGTTCTCTCCATTACTCGCGACGTCGACGCCGCGTCAGGGTAGTCCGACCTCCAGTCGGTAATCCGATAGAGTGTAATACGAGGCCGATGCCCCCGCCTGCGCCCGGAACCGCTGGGCGATATCAGGATGGCATGTGAGATAGATGGTTTGATATTCCTCGGCGAAGTCGACCAGGGTCTGTATCGCTCGCTCGGCGTGATCAGGATCGAAGTTGGCGAAGACATCGTCCATGATGACCGGCAGAGGCTCGGACGTGCGGCAGTAGTCCTCGATGAATCCCAGACGCATGGAAAGGTAGATCTGCTCCAGCAAGCCTCGGTTCCACGCCTTCCGCTCCTTGAGCGCCCCACCGTGGCTTTCCGCTTCGAGATCACCGCTGTCCAGCCGGCGGATCAGCCTGCTGTAGGCGCCGCCGGTGATCTGTGCCAGCGCTGCACCGGCGCGGCGTATGATCTCTGGCTGCCGATTGCGTTCGAAGCTGGCCTGAGCCATCTCGATCAACCACGCGCCGAGCCGGTGGACGATCCATTCGTCGTAGACGTCCGAAGCTTGCGCTCGCAGCGATTCGATCTCGGATGTAACGGCCTCGAGCTCATCCCCGGTCTCGAGGCGCTTCATCTCACTGGTTCGCTCACCAAGGCGTGTCTGAGCCTCCGTCCGGAGGCGCCGCACCTCCGTGACGCTTGCGGACCCAGCCTGCAGAGCGACGTCGAGCGCCTCCTGTGTCGTGGAGGCCAGCTCGTCGCGCATCGCCGACCAGCGTTCTGCGCCGCCCGCGCGCACGACGAGTTTATCGCCATAGGACTGGATGCGGGTCCGCACCTCATTCAGCCGGGCAACGGTCGCAAGGTGCGCCTTGAAGGCGGTCTCATCGGCATCGCCCGCTTCCCTGAGGATATCCATGACCTCGGCGCTGGCCTTCTGCAGACCCTGTTGCGCGTTGAGGACCTCCCGCCTCCGTCCGTCGAGCTGATGAAGCAGAGCCTGAACGGAGGCGATCCGAGTCAGCAGTTGGAGAAACGCCTGGGGCGTTAGGTCATCGCGGAGGCTCAGAGGAGTGATCCAGCGCTTCCACTCTCCGAGTTCCGTTTCGTGGTTGAGCGTTGCCTCGTTGAGACCCCGTTCTGCCGCTTCCAGTGCGTCGGCAGCGGTCGCTTCGGCTTTGCGCGCGTCGCGAAGGCGGTTGTTGAGGTCCGTATAGGCCCGGGCGGCCTCTGCCTCGGCCTGCAGACGGGTATTGGCAGGGTCGAGATCGCTCACGCTGCTCACGATCGGTATGCCGAACTGAGCGCCGATCGTGTTCAGTTCGGCCTGCCGCCGTCCGATGTGTTCGTCTGCCGCGGCGATCTTATCCTCAAGGTCCTTGACGCGCCCTTCGGCCTCGCGGATGCGCTCCGCGCGTTCCGCCCGAACGATCGAGCGGGCCTGTCGATGCTGCCGCACCGCGAAATAGAACGCCGCCAGGAACAGCCCGAAGGCGATCGCCGAAGCCGTCAGATTGAGCTGCCAGAGGATGGACGCTGCGACGAGCAGGCCGAAGGTGACGACAAGCGGGAGCCGGGCGGGCGCGGCGATGCTCTCCTTCGCTTCCGTCAACCTCCGAACATCGCTCTCGGCGGCGGCCTTGCGCCCCTCCATCTCGCTCCGCCGGCCACGCTCCTCGCTGAGGCTCGCCGACTCGGCGCGGGCCCTGTGGATCGTGGCGAGATCGTTCTCGACATCAGCGAGGATCCGAGGCGGCTTCGGCCAGTTGGTGGACTGCTCGGCTTCCAGCGCCTCGCGCGCTTGCGTCGTCTGGTTCGCGGCATCGCGCGCGTGCTGGACACTGCCCGCAGCAAGGGCCGACGCATTGCGCGTCTCCTCCAGCTTCCGATCGCACTCTGCAGCCTTGCTGCGGGGCGCCTCGCCCGTATCGAACGTCGCGACCCGCGCCGCGGTCCACATATCGCCAAGGGCAGCGCAGGCCGCGTCCACCTCCTTCTGGGAGTCCTCTGCCCGCGCCGTCGCATCGGTCAGCTGACGCGTCCGTTCCTCCTCGGTCCGTTTCGCTTCGGCGTATCGTTTCTCGGCCTGCTCCGGCAGGGCTCGCACATCCCCGATCTCGGCGAGCAGTCTCTCTTGCTCCTGCAGCTCCAGCCAGTCGGGCCACGCATCGAGTAAGCGACGGATCTGCGCGAGGGAGCTCTCTGCGTCCCGCTCTCGACGCTCCAGCTGGGCAATCTCGGCGCGAATCCGGTCGTATTCCTGCGTCAGTTGGGCGTAACGCTCGGCCTCGCCGCTCAGGTCCTGCCGCCGCCGTTCCGCCGCTTCAAGCTGAGTGAGAAGAAGGTGCAGCTTCGATCCGCCCTGCTTTTTGTACAGCGCTGCGGCGCCCTTCTCTAACGCAGCGCGGACGCCTGGAGCGCCCCGGGCGCCCGCGCCGGACCCGGCGGCGTACAGTCGATCCCGTAGTTCCTCCCGATCGAGCGTGGCGACATCCTGGAGCTCCCCCAGACTGAAGGCGAAAACGTTCTCGAAGATGTCCCGAGAGGCTCCGCCAAGCAGAGTCGAAAGCTCGCGGGCCGGCGACGCGTTGTCCAGCCCGACGATCGAAACGGCGCCCGCTACCTTGTCGCTCGCGCTGCGGATGATCCGATACGAGGTTCCATCGGACATACGGACCGTGAGATGACCGCCGTGCTGACCGCCTCGGAGCGGTTTGTAGCCGGGAGGCCCCGACGTACGCCGGCCGCGAAATCCGAACAGCGCCGCACGGAAGAACTCCAGCAGCGTGCTCTTGCCGGCGCCGTTGTCGCCGAGAATGACCGTCAGGCTCTTGTCCATGACTTCGATCCCGACGTCATGGAAGACGCCGAAACCGTCGATATGGAAGCCGGATATCCGCATGTCAGTCGTCCGCGCTCAGGAGATGATCGGCGCCGAGAACCTCAGCGGCTTGCAGGTAGCGGTGGAGCGCGTCCTCGGAGACCAGCCCCGGGCCGAGCTGCGCGAGGAGTCGGGCGTGTTCCGGCTTCATTTGATCCGTCAGCATCTTCCGGGCATTCGCCAGCCCTTCGGGATCGCTCGCGACGGCGTTCGCCAGCCGGAGGAACTCGCCGAGGAAATCCTCCGCCCCGCGCCGGGCGTCGAGATCAATATCGGGACGCGTCTCCACCTTGATCGCTTCGATCCAGACCGGGGTGGTGTACGACGTACCGGCCTCCCCGAGATGCTCCCGCAGGTCCCGAACATGGTCGGGCTGGGCAAGGAAACGGTGCAGCGGTCCGCGCCCTGCCAAACGGAAGCGGAGGACACACGCCTCAGCGGACCCTCGATCCCGAGCGCTCTCCTTCATCTTTTGTTCCAGGGTGTCGAGCAGGTCCTGTTCCCGTTGGAGCGGACCGATATCCACGGTGACGAGGAACCGGCGCACCACATCGGTCTCACGGAACTCGGCCGAAATCGAGCCGTCATCCGCCACCGTAACGATCCGACAGCCCCGCGGCCCGGTTTCGTTGGGGTTCAGGGACTGGGTGTTGCCGGCGTAGGCGATCATCGGTTCGAAGTCGCGGAGGACCTGCTCGGAATGGACGTGCCCCAGCGCCCAGTAGTCGTAGCCTCGTGAGGCGAGATCCTCGGGCGTGCAGGGCGCATAGGTCGCGTGGCCGCTCACGGGCCCGCACGCCGCGTGCAGGATTCCGACGGAGAATAACTCCGCAGGAGGTACGGGGTAGCGGGCCGCGAGGTTGGTCCGCTCATCGGCGCGGCCGTAGCTCAAGCCGAAGAGGTACGCGCGGTCCTCACCGTCGATCTGGACGACGACCGGTTCGGCTTCGCTGACGGGAAACACATGCGCCCGGTCGGGCCAGTCCAGATCCGGGCGACCGGGAGCGAGATAGTCATGGTTGCCATAGACGGCGAAGGTCCGGATCCCGGCATCGGCGAGTCGGCGAGCCCCGGTTCGGAGCGCGAGTTCCGGCTTAATGCCGCCGTCCGCGCGGTTGCAGAGGTCGCCTGCCAGGACAACGAAGGCCGCTTCCGAATCGATCGCCGCATCGATGACCCTGTCGAACGCTCGATATGGGGACTGACGCATGGTTTTGACAGCGTCTTCGGGAAATCCGCCCATAGCGGATCCGAACGCCGCGCCCAGATGGAGATCTGATGCATGGACAAACCGAAACATGGCGTACCCCTTCAGGGATGGATTCGACGATGCCGCCGGAACCTCCTCCCACGCAGAGGGGACGCTTCTCACACGACCGGGAAGCCGAGCGTCAGCCTCCGTTCATCGACGACGAGGTCCCACCGAACCGGGGTTGGGGCCCATGGAGGCCAGCGCGAGGCGTAACGATCGAGCCGCTTCCGCCTCCCATCGGTAGGCTTCCCTGATGCGAAGTGCGGCATCCCGGCGGCAGGCAGGTTTCCACCAGCGCACCCTGAGTTCTTCCGGATCGGCCGCGCCGGTCTCGGCGCCGAGTGCGCTTCCCCATGCCCTCCAGGCGTCTCGCGCTTGCCGGAAATGGGCCGCGGCGTCCATCAGATGGACGCGTGGCGTGGGACCGCCCAGACTGGCGGACGCCTCCAGATAGGCTGCTGCGATGCCCCGCCCCTCGATCTGTTTGTACACACAATAACCGCCCATCCAGCCCGGATACCAGTAGTCTGGCTCGTGCGCCATATTGCCCACATCCTCTGCGAACATGAGGACGCCCTCGAGCCCATAGGACGCATGGGCCAGGGCCGGAACGCGCTTTCTCGGGTCATCGTCGGCGCAGCGAACCATACACGCGACTACCTCACGAAGGCTCTCCAACGGCTCTATGGTCGCGCAGGGCTCGCCGACCCGTTCCAGCTGACCGAACTCAGCGGACCACTTATCAAACCGCTCCCAATCCCACCATCCGGGTACATCCCAACCTCCTGCGACCCAGATCCGACGCGCACCGTCGACCGGATCATCGTAACCGCCGATGACGATGTCATCGATCCACACTCCCTGCAATGGGCGGTGTGCATCGATCGACGCCCGCACGATCTCCCATGCCGCCAGGCCGCCATCGGCCTGTCCGAGCCGTTCCCATGTATACCCACAGGCGTTGCCGATCCGCCTATCAGTGACGTCCGAGGGATCCGGTGTGACGAAGAGCGCCCCGTAGCGCTGTGGATGATAGGCGAAGGATGTAGCATGGCCTGATAGAACCAGAATCGCCTCATAGGAGATCTCACAGCCCGCAGCCCTGAGCAAGGCTGCCCGGCATTGGTGGGAGGCGTAGCGGACATCATGCAGGGTGGGGTCCCGAGCCAACAGGGAGCACGCATCCGCAATCCCGGGAACCATGCGTAGACCCGCGCCGGTCCCGTGACCTCTGCCGTGTTGCTGCCGCACCGATCTCACATCGCTCATCTGTCCCGATATCTGCTTTGGATGGTACGCGGACGGCGGGGTTGGTCGCTATCGGCGCCAGCGCCGGGCTGATGTAGGAGCGCGGAGGATGCTATCCCCCGCCAGTCCTACGGATAGGTGCATGGTATCGGATCGGATCGATGACAGGGGGCGCACGGGTGCGACCGACGCGTGCCAGCCGATGACCATCTCCGCCATGTCGGGTTCAGGCAGAAAGGAGCAGGCGGTCCCGGAGCATTGTCAGTGCGGTTTGAGTGGCGCGCAGGCGGACATCCGATCGAATGCCGCGGTACCGGTTCTCCGTCACATCGACGGCATCCGGATCGGCGAGCGCGATGTAGACCAGTCCCACCGGCTTATCCTCGGAACCGCCGTCCGGACCGGCCACGCCGGTGATGCCGATCCCGTAATCGGCGCCGACACGCTCTCGAACCCCGGACGCCATGGCCATTGCGACCTCCCGACTGACGGCGCCATGGCTCCGAAGCGTCTCATCTCGCACCCCGAGCATAGCGACCTTCAGCCCGTTGCTATAGGCCACCACGCCGCCCGGGAAAGCGGCTGACGAGCCGGGTACGTCGGTGATGCGTCCTGCCAGCATCCCGCCAGTGCACGACTCAGCCGTCGCCACGGTCTGACGCCTCTCGATCAGCGCGCGCACGACCGCCGCTTCGAGCGGTTCGTCGTCATAGGCGTAGAGATGATCGCCCAGCCGCCTCTGTATCTCGGCGATGATCGGGGCCGCGAGGGCGTCGGCCTCCTCGCCGTTGTCCCCTCGCGCGGTCACCCGCAGGTGAACCTCGCCGGTCTTGGCATAGGGCGCCACCGTGGGGTTATCGCTCGCCATGAGGTCGAGAACGCGATCCTCCACGGCCGCCTCGCCCATACCGCAGACCCGAAGGACCCGGGATCGGATCGTCGCCGTGCCGGTCCGCTGGCGGAGGATCGGCAGCGCCGCATGCTCGAGCATGGGGATGAACTCGCCGGGCGGCCCGGGCAACGCGATCGCGAGTTTGGAGGGGAGTTCGAAGACGAGCCCGGGAGCGGTGCCGTTCGGATTCGGCAGATGCCAGCCTCGAACCGGAACATAGGCCTGGCGGAGCTGACTGTTGAGGATCTCAGCCCCACGGGCCCGAAGGAACTCCTGCAGTTCTCTGGCGATTCCTTCGTTCAGAGCAAGCGGAATGCCGGTGGCCTCCGAAAGGGCGTCTCGGGTGATGTCGTCCTGAGTGGGTCCCAGGCCGCCGATGGTGAACACGACATCGGCCGCGTCCAGAGCTTCTCGGAGCGCCGCGACGAGTCGCGCCCGATTATCGCCCACCGTGGTCCGATGGTACACAGCGACTCCGACCTCGGAAAGCGCGCGCCCCAGATAGGCCGCGTTGGTGTCGACAATCTGACCGAGGAGCAACTCGGTGCCGACGGATACTACCTCTGCGCGCATACCTCGCCTCCCGATCCGGCTAGCCCATCCGAAATCGGACCGGCACCGTGCCTGATGAGATTGCATTATACACACGCCTTCGGCTATCATAGCCCCGGCCTGCTCCCGTGAGCGGGCACACGATGTCGTCTGGACGGGATGCCGCAGATCCGAGGTCCAGGCGCACCTTCATAAGGAGATGCACAACGATGCGTTTTCTGGCTCCAGCAGCAGCCATCGCCGCGCTTCTGGCCGCACTTGCCGTTGCCGGCCCCGCACCCAAGCAAACGAAATCGAAGGCTTCGTGCCCGATGAACTCCGCTCAGGCCAAGGGCGACGCCTGTCCGATGGCTAAGTCCGCCAAGTGCGCCGACTGCCCCAGCGCCGAGATGCACGCGGAATGCGCCGGCGCATCCCATGCCGCATCCAAGACCGCCGCAGCGAAGGCCAAACCCGGCACCGTTGTCCTACAGTGCGAAACCGGCGCCCGGGTGATCAATATCAAAGCGGCGACGAAAGCGAAACGGTTCGTCGATTACAAGAATAAGCGCTACTACTTCGCATGCGATGGCTGTGCGGCCTCGTTCAAAGCCGATCCGGCGGCCTACGCCCGGGAGCATAAGGGCTTTGCGATTCCACGAGCCAAACAGGTGAAGTCCGGGGTCTAGTCGTCCAGGGTCATTCCGATGGATCCACGGGGCCGGCAGCCACGTTGCTGGCCCCGATTGCATGAAGGGTGGGTTCGATGACCGTTCTATGGACCATGGCCGCCGCAGGGATCCTGCTCATGGCGGCTGCGCCGGAGACATCCGCTGGGGATGCCGGGGCCGTTCGTGATCTCAATACGCACCATTGTCTCACCCCGCCCGGCTCCCTCACGCAATGGAAGCAGCGAGCGACGCAGCTCCGCACTCAGATTCTGGCGAGCGCTGGCCTGATCCCGATGCCAGCGCGCGGACCCCTGAACGCCAGAGTGACAGGACGCATTGAGCGGGAGGATTTCACCGTCGAGAACGTCGCTATCGAGACCCTCCCCGGCTTCTACCTGTGCGGCAACCTGTACCGCCCAACCCGGGGCAAGGGTCCCTTTCCCGCCATCGTCAATCCGCACGGTCATTGGTCCAACGGCCGTCTCGAGATGCAGGAGGACGTGCCGATCGCACCGCCTCCCCCGGGCAAGCGGGGTGCGGGTCGCGCGAACCTGACCGCCATCGGCGTGAACCTTGCGCGACGGGGTTTCGTCGTCTTCGCCTACGATATGGTCGGCTACAACGACACAACGCAGGTGAGTCACGGCTTCGCGGGCGACCTACCGCACTGGTATCGAGGGGTGAGTCTGCTCGGTCTGCAGCTGTGGAACAGCATCCGCGCTGTGGACTACGTCTCGAGCCTCAAGGGGGTCGATCCGGCTCGTATCGGCTGCACCGGCGCATCCGGCGGGGGCACGCAGACGTTCCTGCTCGCCGCCGTCGACGACCGGATCAAGGTCTCCGTGCCGGTCAATATGGTATCGGCATCCATGCAGGGCGGCTGCCTGTGCGAGAACGGCCCGGGATTGCGTCTCGGCTCCGACAACGTCGAGATCGCCGCCCTCGCCGCCCCCCGCCCGCAACTGCTGATCGCGGCAACCGGGGATTGGACCCGGGCCAATCCGACCGAGGAATGGCCGGCGATCCGAGCCGTCTACGAGCTGTACGGCGCGGGCGATCGTACGGCCTGCGCCCAGTTCAACTACGACCATAACTACAATATCGAGAGCCGCGAGGCGATGTACGCATGGTTCGAACGCTGGCTGGGCAAGGCCGTCTCGGGTGCGCATGAGACGCCGTTCTCACTCGACGCGGGCAGTCTGAGGGTGTGGACCTCTGCCCGGCCCCGCCCTGCGGGCATATCCGGCGCCGAAGCGCTCACGGCGGCGCTGGAACGGCAGGGCCGGGACGCCCTGCGCGGCATATGGCCAGCCGACCGACGGGGGCTCAGACGGTTTCGCGAGCGAGTGGCGCCGGCATTCCGTTCGCTCCTCGGCATGACCGCCAGCGTCTCCCGTCCTGAGTCGAAGCGAAGCGGAGAGGCGATCCTGATCGTAACGGTCGGCGACTCCGATCATGACCGGGCAGAGGCGCTCACGCTCGCCTGCGGCAACGGGGTGCAGGTGCGCCGCCTGAAGCTCGACTCCACAGTGATCAAGCCGAACGAATGGTGGGCGGAGTATCGGTCGTGTTACAACGCCACCCCCTTCGCACTGGCTGCGGCGTCTGTGGCCGGCGCAATCGAGGATCTAGAAGGCACGTACAGGCGTGTGAACGTGGTCGGCCTGGGCCCGGCTGGACCCGCTGCCTTGATCGGGCGGGCGATCAGCTCATCCACGGGGTCGATCGCGGTCGAAGGCATCCGCCCTTTCGCCGCCTCAGCCGACGCGGTGGACGACCAGTACGTGCCGGGCCTCGTGCGGCTTGGCGCAATGGCATCGGCGACGGCGCTGGTCGCCCCGGCTCGCGTGACCCTCATCGGATACGGGACGGAGCTCCGGAGCTTGCTGCCTGAGCCGGATTGGCCGACGGGAGCGCTGACCCTGCAGACCTGCGGCCCGAGTCCCGGCGAGATCCTGACCACGCTCCGCTCTTCTCGGTAACCATCGCCGGTCGATGATTGCCCCACTCGTTCGCGTTCGGATCCGGTCGTTTCGCAACGCGCTTGTTCGGACGCGGGGCTCGGAACGGATCAAGGCATGGGTTCCCCTCATCGCATCGGTGGTGATCGGCAGCGGGGTCGGTCTGTTCGCCTACGGCATCTTCAAGCTGCTGTTCGAATCGCCGACGCCTGCCGCTGCGGCCATCGCCGATAGTCTTCCTGCGCTCGGGCTCGCGGCCTCTTTCTGGATCCTCCTGATCTCGGGGATCAGCGTCGGGATCGGCAGTCTCTATACAGGACGGGAGATCGGCCTGCTTCTTGCGGCGCCCATCACAGCGCGAGGCGTCTTCATCGCGAAGTTCCTCGATATGACGGCGGCCAATGGCGCCATGTTCGGCTTGATGGGCGTCCCGCTGGTCGCCGCGTACGGCGCGGCCCGAGGATTCCTCTCGGCTGAGTATGCGCTTCGTGGCCTGCTCGCCCTCGGGGTCTTCTGCGCCATCCCGACCGCCATCGGCGCCTTGCTCGGCATGTTCGCGATGCGTCTTCTCCCTGCCCATCGGCTGCGCGAGGCGATGGCTGCGGCAGGTTTGGTTGCGCTTGCGGGCGGCTACATCGCCGTGAATGTTGCCCTCCACCGTATGCGTGACCCGTCCCTTGCGATTGGGGCCGCCGATCATCTGGTCCGCATCGCGCGCCCGACTGCGGAGGGTTTCACCCCGTGGGCGTGGGCGGGTGAAGTCGTTTCGACAGCCTCGGGTTACCCCGAGCCCTATATCAAACTGTTCCTCCTGATCGTCACCGCGATTCTGGCGGTTGGCTTCGGCTCTGCGGCGGCCGAAGCTCTTTATCTCCAGGGTTGGACCGCCGCGCAGGAGGCGACCCCCCGATCACGACCTGCCGGCGCCGCTCCCGGTGGTTGGGAAGCGGCGCTCGGGGCGCTCTCCCCTCCGGTGCGCGCCTTCGTCCTGAAGGACATCCGGAGCATCGCCCGAGACGTTCGACAGCTTTCGCTTCTCTTGATGCCGATCGCCGTCGTCGTCGTCTATCTGCTCAACCTGAACGCCGTTTCGGCGCTGGAAACCGTGCCCCACGCTCTTGTGAGCCTGACTCTGCTCCCGCTCGTCGGGATGATCGCGCTCCGCATCGCGGCGTCGGCGTTTATCGGTGAAGGCAGCGCCCTCTGGCTCCCGCTTACCTCCCCGAACGGGCCCAGAGCGATCCTGCTGGGCAAGCTGTTCTATACGATCTTACTCACGATGCCGCTGTCGCTGATGACGCTCCTTGTTTTCGGCGCGTTTCAGCCCATGACGCTCGCGGAGTGGACGGCTGCCGCAGGCTCCATGGGGATCGCGGTAACGGCGATGAGCGGGATCGCTGTCGGAATCGGAGGCCGGTTCATGGAGGTATCCCCCGATGCCTCTCGAGGCGGACTTTCCGGCGTATCGCGGCTTCTCGCTGTAGGGATTCAGGGGGTCTACGGTGTCGGGATCGCGCTCCCCGCAGCGCTCTCATGGGTCGCTGTCGAACGGTTCCAAATCCCGGCTCCGCTTGCGTATGGAACGGCAACCGCGGTCATCCTCGGAATATCAGCACTGGCTCTCGCCTTGCCCGTTGCGATGGCCATTCGGAGGCTGGAAAGGCTGGAGACTTAGCCCCGCCGGTGATCAGGGCTTCCAGATCACGGCGTTCGCTATGAGCCGACCGTAGGCCGGATGCTGGAACTCTTCAGGGGAGTGACCGGGCATCAGGTAGACCACCCGTCCCTTGCCCAGAGGCATCACCCAGCCGGCCGTACCCTGCATCCAGGTGACGCCGGTGTGCGGATCATTATATACCAGGCCGAGCAAGATCGTCCGTTGGCCGCTCAGGTGATGGTTCAGGTACACCTCGGAGTGTCCGAGCGTAAATCCAGGCCGAACGGCTCTCCTGTGCCCGTCGCCCGCGAACTCCAACCGCTCCGCATAGGTGACCTTGTTACGGGTGATGAAGTGGCGGGGCGCGAGGTTGACAAGACCGAGTCGGACCCCTTCGATCCATTTGTAGCCGCCCGATGCGGCATCACCCTGCCTGAGCTCGACGCCGATCCTCGGCAGCCAGAAACGGTTGCGCCGCTTGCCCGAGCTGATGGAGTGGTGCAGGAGGATCAACTTGCCGCCGTCGTCCGCGTACTCCAGCAGGCGGGACTCCACTTGATCGTCGAGGTTCCCGTGAATATAGACGATCACCGCCGAATAGGCGCGTAGATCGGCCGGCATCTCGGACTGAGCGACGATCTGCGAATCGACCGCCTCGAGCGCCTCCAGGCGCTCGGCCAGGACTCGCATAGCCGGCATCTCATCGGCAACGATCAGAACTCGATGGGCCGGGGCTGCCGGCGATAGGGCGCATAGAACGGCGAGAAGATGGATCATCGTAGTTCTCCGGGTTGGGATGGGCGGTCTCCGGTCAGTGTGAGCTCCTGACATCCATCCGCGCGATGGACGGTGATCTCGGCACCATGGATCCGAAGCGTCACAGGAGCGGCCTCGCCTGTGAAATCGGTGCGTCTGATCAAGAGCCGCTGATTCCATAACAGGCCGGAGATCACCGTCCCCGGCTTGTCCGGCACATCATACGAGACCGGCACGCCCCGGTCCAGGAAGTCCCCATAGCGCTGAGCCTCAGCCCAGACGGCGTGGAGCAGACGAATCTCCTGCGGGCTCTCCTCGGCAGGGCACCACAGGAAGAAGGTATCGACACCGCGCAGCAGCATATGCCATAGGAGCTCCTGATAGGCCCGGGCGCTCATCTGCTTGACCTCCGGATCCGGCGGGTCAGGAGGAGCGGTCGTATGCCAGTGGACGAACGCGATCACGGGCGCACTGGCCGGCGTATGCTGAGCGGCGTTGGTCGCTGCCAGAAGCATGGGCCTGAACCAGCGGAAGTCGTCGTTGGCGTACTCGTACCAGCGCCACATCCGGGACCACGTGTAGACGACGGGCATCGCGAAGGTATAGCCCGACCGGGTGAACTCGTCCGCCCAGTGTCGATAGAGGGCGCGCTGATCCCGTATGCCGGGATACCAGGGCTCCTCCCGTTCGAAATAGTCGTACCAATAGCGAAAGCCGTCGCCGGGATAGACGCCGTAGTTGCCCACGAGCACGTTCGGAAATCGGCGCCGCAGCGGCTCCGCGTAAACGTCCCGCTGCAGATCAGCCCTGAGGTCGACGAGGGTCTTCTGGAACGCGAGGAAGTTATCGATATCCGGGATCTGCTGCCGACATCGGCGACACCGCTTGGATGCCGACCATGCCTCGTTCCACGGAATGGGGCCGTCGATCTCCCAATCAGCGAAGACGAAGCCCGGGCTCAAGCCCTCCTTCGCGTACGCCTCGGCGAACGCGTCGATCCGCTGGCGAATCGGTTCACGGCGATGGTGCAGGGCGAAGGGACATCCCATATCGGGCTTGCCGAACGAGGTGTCCCAGAAGGGCGTCCCGGCCTCATCGATATGTGCGGTGTTCCGGTCTCCATCGAAGAAGGAGTACAGACATCGGCTGGCGTCGATGCTGATCGGTTCGCCGAGCTTCTTCTGCGCACGTGCGACGGGAAGCGCCCGTGCCAGGCTCGCGGCCATATCGGAATGATCCCAACGGCTGATCAAGCCGATACCCCGCCGCTGGAGTTCCCGCACGAGAGCCTCGGCACGGCTGTCGGTGAGGGTCTCCTCGACCGCCGCCGGCCACAGGTAGAGCGGGAGCCGTCGGCCGCGGGACGCCTTTAGCGGGGCGGTGTTATCCAGAACGACGCGGATACTGTCAGGCCATTCCTCGGGCATATCATTCGCCTTCGCCATCACGGGAGCCCCGAGGAGTAGCAGAACGGCGAGCAGATGCGAGCGTCGCGGCATGACCGTATCGATCGCCTCAAGTGAAGCGCAATGCAGGGCCGCCGATAGCGACGGCTATCGACGACCCTGCATACGGCGTCATACAATCGTGCCGGGGTTATGAAGACCGAACCCCTAGCAGTCGGGACATCCCCCAGGAGCTCCGGTAAGGCTCGGCTTCAGCCAGTAGATGACCGTCGTGAGAGGCCCGGTGGTGGACTGAGAGTAGATGCCCTTGTCCTCGTAATACGCCAGCTTCGCTTCAACCCAGTAGGGACCCGGCGGCGGGACGGTGAAGCTGATCGAGCCGCTGATATCCGTCACGCCACGCGCCTGCCACGAGCCGCGATCGGCACGCACCCGGACATCCGCGCCGATCACCGGCGCATAGGGCAGGATGGTGGGATCCTGCACCACCTTGACGAGGATGTAGTGCACCGTGGTCGGATAGGTGTT
Source organism: Chthonomonadales bacterium (assembly GCA_013360745.1). Classification (GTDB taxonomy): domain Bacteria; phylum Armatimonadota; class Chthonomonadetes; order Chthonomonadales; family CAJBBX01; genus JABWBA01. The sequence continues at coordinate 85,956 of JABWBA010000002.1, forward strand.
GATCGCCCACCACGAGAAGTGGGTTACCTGAGCGCGATAGACGGCGGGCGTCACCGTGGTGTCCCTGGTAGCCAGCGCTTCGGGGGTCCATTTGCCGGTTGCCGGATTCAGCGACCAGATCGGCACGGCCGGCAGACCGGGATCGAAGCTGCCTTCGGGAACAGGCACTTCGACGGTGGCGGGCTTGGCAGGATCAAGCTTCGCTGCAGCGCCCGAGCCGTCGGTCAACTTGACGTTGACGAGGCCGTGATTGATGAGGGGCACCTCGTTGCCGCCATTTTGGCCGACAAAGAGACCCGGGAAGGTGTAGTTGAACCGGGAATCCGAGGGTGACGACGATGTAATGGTTACGATCGGCGCAGCGATCGGCGCTCCAGCCGCGTTGACGATGCTATTCGCAGGGAACGTGATCTTCACGTTCTTGCCGTCCGGCCGATTGTCCTGCACCACATTCTCGATGGTGCCGTCGAGAACGATCGTCCGACCTTCCTTAAGCATATAGGCATCGACCGTCGACTCGCGCCCGTTGGCCACCTTCGCAACGGCCTGCGTGGTAGCGTAGGAGCCTTTGCTGTAGTTCACAACAAAGTCATGATCTCCGGACGGGACGCCGCTCAATCGATACACGCCCTGAGAGTTCGTCGTCGTATGGACCGCAGGGTTGGATGCCAGGCTAACGGTGACGCCAGCGACCGGCAGACCAGACGCATCGGCGACCCGGCCCATGAGCGCCGCCTTCCGAGTCTGGCCAGCGCCGCCGCAACCGGCCAGCGCAACGGTCGTCACGGCGGAGATAAGCGCCAGCGAGATATTGCATTTCCTCATCTGATCAGACCTCCTATGCTCCCTACCCAGTTTAATCACCGGGCCACCAGCCGCTATTCGGCATATACCGATAGCGGTTCAAATATGTAGTACGCAGATCCGGCCCGAGCGACAGTTCCCGAGCCGTAATATCCTCGAGATACAGATAGTTGGTACCGACTATGATACTTCGCAACTGCTGTTCCAGGTAATCGTCGACCCGAACTCGTATGGCCGATGGCTGCTGCGGCTGTGTTCTCGGGCCAAGGGGCAGACTCACGCCGAGCCGCACAAGCCGGCTCGCAGAGGTTTCACGGATACCCACAGAGAGCTCGAAGGCGCCGTATTGCCGGATCAGGTCCAGGCCGATTCCCGTATCCGCCGATAGGAACCGCCCTCCAAGAACTCGCAGCTGCACCTTCCATTCCGGTATGAAGCGCCAGTACTCTGCGAGCCAGTATAGCTTATTGTCGAGACGCGTATTCCGCGTCTGTCCGGCAACGAGATAGACAAGGCTGCGCGCATCGATGGGCCGGAGCGCCTCGACGACCACACCGCTCGTCGTACCGGGGAACTTGCCCACGATCACCTGGGTCAGCCATCGGGCATAAGGCGACCAGGCGTAGGAGAGCATCCAGCGATCGTTGCGCCATCGTCTGGGTTCATACGCCACCAGTTCACCGCCGATCGGATAGACGACCCGGGCCTGGGCCTGCAGGCCCCTGCCAAGAGGCGCCACCGCTTCGACCCGGGCATGAGCGCCGATCTTGAAGATGCCCGTCTCCGTACCGACGATGGTGTTGATGCCCGGGCTGACGACCAGATCCACATGCCGAAACGATGAGTTCTCGACGGATGTCTCCTGCTGCGGGCCACGCATCTCACCGGTCCTGGGCGCCATGGTCACCTCGGTGGCCTCCGCAAGCTCGGCTTTCGTCGCCTGGCCCGTGGCATATCGCCGGTACGTCTCCAGCGGCACCCGATACTCGGCCATCACGAGAGACCGGCGTCGGAGCTTAACGACCAGCGCTACCGTACCCTCAGGAGCGTTCTCGGCCATCGTCTTGAGGACGTTCGGCAATCCGTCAAGCTGGTTGACGGTATGCATGCGATCGTCATAGGCTGCCGACATCTCTTTGGCATCGGTCAGGTGCGTCACCGTAACCTGGACGTCTTCGAGGCCGGATCGGACCAGAGCTTCCTTGACCTTCTCCATGGCCTCGGTGACGGCTTGATCGGCGACTTTGGGCGGGTCGGGCGCGATGACCGGACGGGGCGCATAGTGGTCCAGAGGGACGGTATAGCCGACGGTCAGCTCGTTGCCCGTATTGAGGTTCGCCGCCCGTACAAACGCCCGATCTCCCAGCTTGCCCACGATGCCGTAGTTGAACCGCTCCGTATCGAACTCACCCTGCAGCTCGACGCACGGCAGCAGACCGATCTGGAGCCCGGCCAGCAGCCCTTTGTTGGCGCTGAACGATCCGCCCAGTGTTAGCGCTGCCCGATTGGAGAGGAGGGGCCACGTCGCGACGACGAAGCCGCCGGAGCCGAGAGGACCATTTCGTCCCACATCGACGACGCCGATGGAGACGGCCGGCATCCAGCCCTGCGCACTCCGAACAAGGTACTTACCGTGAATCGCAAGATCATAATCCACGGACTTGGTGCCCAGTGAGAACGCCCCCTCGAAATGGGGGAGCGGGCTGAACGCAGCGGCGATGCTGCTCCGGGCGCCGATGGAGGTATATCCCATGCCCATGGGCGGTGTGTACTGAATACGGCCGCGATCGTAGCCTATGACGTAGGCGTTGGGAACTCGGATCAGACCCGTCAGACCGGTGAGCGTCGCGGATTGATCGAGAAGGCGCGCGTTTTCGTCAGCCATGCCTGAAGTCGACAGACACAGCATCGAGCAAACAACCCAACCTAGCCCTAACCGCCAGGGGACTAGCCGCATTACGTGCGCCCTCCAAGCTCGCACTACCCAATCGGCCCCGATAAGCGACAATGATATCATCGGGTATTCCGTCTGTCAAGCATATCGATAGGACTCATCATCAGTGCGGAACCGACGAGTCCGGCCGTTCCGCCTGTGAGTCGGATAAATCGGGGTGGGCGGACTTGAACCGCCGACCTCGCAGTCCCGAACCGCGCGCTCTACCAAGCTGAGCCACACCCCGATATTCGGCGCTCAAACAGGAGTATGCGCCATGTTTTATCGAACTGTCAAGATAAATCCCATCCGGATCGATCAAGATCCCGCAACAGAGCTGAGAGCTGAGAGCTGAGGGCGATTCATGAATGGCCCCTACGACGATGTATCTCTCAGCTCTCAGCTCTCAGCCCTCAGCTCTTGCCTCTTGCCTCTCGCCTCTCGCCTCTCGCCTCTCGCCTCTCGCCTCTCGCCTCTCGCCCCTTGCCTCTTAGCTCTCAGCTCCTGGCTTCGACAGGCTCAGCCACCGGGGTGGTACGGGCAATTCATGAATTGCCCCTACGACGATGTATCTCTCAGCTCTCAGCTCTCAGCCCTCAGCTCTTGCCTCTTGCCTCTCGCCTCTCGCCCCTTGCCTCTTAGCTCTCAGCTCGTGGCTTCGACAGGCTCAGCCACCGGGCTGGTACGGGCGATTCATGAATGGCCCCTACGACGATGTATCTCTCAGCTCTCAGCTCTCAGCCCTCAGCTCTTGCCTCTTGCCTGACAACGGTGCGACATCGGTACGTCGTGCGGAGATGGTTCAGGGCTGTTGGAGGCGGGACCGCGACCGGTACAATAGTGGCGATGTCAGCAAGGAGGAGATGTCCCATGACACATGCGCAGGAAACCCGGGTTCTGGAGGCTCTCGACGGCTTCATGATCGAGCTGCCGAGTTGGGGCTTTGCGGACACGGGCACCCGGTTCGGGAAGTTCTATCAGGCTGCCGCCGCCTCGACTCTCGAAGAGAAGCTGGCCGATGCCGGCGAGGTCCATCGTCTCACGGCCGCATGCCCGTCGGTGGCGGTCCATGTCCTCTGGGATTTCACCGCAGGCGAGGACCCGACGTCGACATCTGCCGTGGCGGCGAAATACGGCGTGCGGATCGGCGCCATCAATCCGAACGTCTTTCAGGATCAGGTCTACAAGCTGGGTTCGTTCTGTTCGCCCGATCCGAGCGCACGAAAGATGGCGCTGGACCACACGTTGGAGAGCATTGAGATCGGCAGGGCTGTGGGGTCGACGCTCCTTTCGATGTGGCTCGCCGACGGCACGAACTACCCCGGCCAGGACAACATCGTCCGCCGGAAGCGGGATCTCGAGGCCGCCTTCAAGACGATCCACGACGCGATGCCGCCCGGCATGACGCTCCTTGTCGAGTACAAGCCCTTTGAGCCGGGCTTCTACCATACGGACATCGCCGATTGGGGCATGGCCTATGTTCTCGCCCGACACGCGGGCCCCCATGCGCGGGTGCTCGTCGATACGGGCCACCACCTGCCCAATGCCAATATCGAGCACATCGTCGCCTACCTCCTCGACGAGGGGATGCTCGGCGGCTTCCACTTCAACGACAAGAAGTACGCCGATGACGACCTCGAGCTCGGCACGATCGACCCCTATGCGGTATTCCGGATCTTCAACGTGATCGCCCAGCACGAGTTCGATACCGGAGTTCGGCCCGAGATCGCCTATATGGTCGATCAGAGTCACAACCTCAAGCCGAAGATCGAGGCGATGCTCCAGACGGTCGACGCGGCGCAGACGCTCTTCGCCAAGGCGCAGCTGGTGGACCGGAAGGCCCTGGCCGAGCATCAGGCGAGCGGCGACATCGTGATGGCAGAACGTTGTCTGGTCGAGGCGTATCAGACGGACGTGCGGCCGCTCCTAGCCGAATGGCGAAGGGCGAAGGGCGTTCCGACGGATCCAATCCAGGCCCATCGGGAGTCGGGTTATGCCGAGCGGGCAGCCCGCGATCGGTCGGCCGCCCGAGCGGCCCGGGGCGAAAAGCAGGGCGGCAGCTACGCCTGACTCGACCGGCGCACGGACCGGACGCAGGGGCGAGCGGTTGGACACGCAGCCGATCGCCCGCCCCGAACCCTCGATCTATGCAGGATCGAGTGGCGGAGCCGGAGAACCAGGGACCATCGGCGGAGCGGGCCGCGGGGAGGGTCTCCATGCGCAACATCATCCTCATCATCACGGACACATTCCGGTACGACAACCTCGGCGATCGGTGCGCCGCGATGCCGGTTCGGACACCGTGCCTCGACGCCTTCGCAGCAGACCGGGCCACGGATGTGCACGGGTTCTACACGGGCAGCTTCCCGACGATCCCCCAGCGAACCGATCTCGCCACCGGCCGTGTGGGCTGGCCGCACTACGGCTGGCAGCCGGTCGATCAGAGCGGCCGCAACCACATCGCCTCGATCCTGCGGGGCGCCGGCTACGCCACCCAGCTCCTGTGCGATTGCCCCCACCTCTTCCCGTCTCGATTTGACCAGGGCTTCGAAGCGGCCTACCACCTCCGGGGTCAGGAGGGCGACACTCCGATCCTCCACCTGAACGACCCGATACCGCTGGTCATGCCCCACGAGAAGACCCGCATCGCCCCGATGCGCCGGGGCCATACGCTGGCCGATCTCCATGCCTGGACCAACCGCTCGCCTCGCTATGAGGCCGAGATGTTTCCGATCCGCACCGCCGACACGGCGGTCCGATGGCTTGAGGAGAACCACAAGGCTGGCCCCTTCTTCCTCTGGATCGACTTCTTCGATCCCCACGAGCCGTGGGATCCGCCCGAGTACCTCGTGCGGCGCTACGATCCGGATTATGACGGGCCGCCCATGGTCCATCCCAACTACGGGCCCTCATCGGTATACACCGGCGCCGAGCTCCGCAACCTGCGCGCCCATTACGCCGCCGAGGCCGAGCTGGTCGATCGCGGTATCGGGCGAACCCTCCAGAAGGTGGACGATCTGGGGCTGTGGGACGAGACGGTGGTCGTCGTCACGAGCGACCACGGGATATCCCTCGGGGAGCACAACCGGACCGGCAAGAGCAACATAACGGAAGCGGACAGGCGATGGTGGCCGATCTATCCGGAGATCAGCCACATCCCGTTCCTCGTGGCGGCGCCCGGGGTGGCCGGCGGCTCCGGTCTCAACCTCCTCGCCCAGCCTGTCGACGCGCTCCCGACCCTGCTCGATCTGGCCGGTGTGGAGGCGGCTCCGCCGGAGCCGTTCCATGGCCGATCGTTCGCTGATGCGCTCCGAGGAGGCCGAGAATCCCATCGTCCCTGCGCCGTTTCGGGCTGTTACGCCGATTCGCCCGACGGCGCCGCACCGGCACGGTGTTCGACCCCATTTGTGATCACCGAGCGCTGGGGTTACGCGCCCATCGGGGCGACGGGAGGGGAAGAGCTCTACGATCTCCATGCTGATCCCCTTGCCTCACACGACATCGGATCGGCGAACCCGGAGGTCGTCCGGGAGATGCGAGATCTCCTTGACGAGCACCTTCGAGACGCAGGGGCCGACGACCGCGCCATTCGGCTCTGGACCGACGGCGGACGATCGGGCGGCGCCTGGGCCCGCGACTACCTGCCGAACGGCTGAAACCCCCGTCCGTTCTTTAGGCGCATCTGTTGACACGGCCCGGTTCGCTGCGCCACAATAGTTCGATATGTATCGAAATGACGCTGGGGCTCATGGCGGTTCCTACGCTCCCCCGGAGGTTGCCGATCGGGCAGGCGGTCCCGACATCGATTCGGTCTCTGCCATGTGCAGAGCCCTGGGTGATCCGACCCGCATGCGCATCTATCGCTTCCTCCTGTCGTGCTCCTGCCCGGTGGAGCTTGGAGCCGACGGGTCGGTCCGGCCCCTCGATGGCCCCACCGTTGGCGAAGTATGCTGCACGGTCGCCGGCGTCGAGCGGATCACGTCGACGCTGTCCTTCCACCTCCGACGGCTTCGGGAGGCAGGCCTGATCGCCATGGAACGGCGGGGGAGGCGCATAGCGTGCTCCGTCATCCCTTCAGCAGCGCAGCAGCTGGCCGGCTTCTTTGCAGACGCGAATCGATCGAGTGCAGCGAAAGGAGAACAGACGATGACTGATGGTTCACCGAGCAAGACCGATCAGGATGTGCACGACGCAGTACGGCAACGATACGGACGGGCGGCTTCGGCTGTGCTCGGCAGAGTAGACGGGGCAGCAGGCTGCTGCAGCGGCCTCGACGGCGACGGCCAGCCGGCGAACGCCGATCCTATCACCCGCGATCTCTACTCGAGCGATGAGGCTGCATCGGTTCCCACGGCGGCTCTGGCGGCGTCGCTTGGATGCGGCAATCCCACGGCGCTGGCATCGCTTCAGCCCGGGCAGACGGTCCTCGATCTGGGCAGCGGAGGCGGCGTGGACGTTCTATTGTCTGCCCGGCGTGTCGGGCCGACGGGCTTCGCATATGGCCTGGACATGACTGATGAGATGCTCGATCTGGCCGAGCGGAACCGGGCCGAGGCAGGCGTCGACAACGTACGGTTCCTGAAGGGGCGCATCGAGGACATTCCGCTTCCCGACGGCTCCGTCGACGTGATCATCTCCAACTGCGTGATCAACCTCTCGGCGGACAAGGACGCCGTCCTTCGGGAGGCGTTCCGTGTGCTCCGTCCGGGCGGACGCTTTGCCGTGTCGGACGTCGTCTGGCGTCGACCCATTCCCGAGGCCATCCGAGGGAACGTGGAGCTATGGGCCGGATGTGTCGCCGGCGCCCTGCTGGAGGGCGACTACCGGGACCGGCTCCTGCGGACGGGGTTCGCCGGGGTCTCCATCGAACCGACTCGGGTCTATACGCGGGAGGATGCCGAGGCTGCGGTGGAAAGCGCCTGCGGATCGGGCGGCTGCTGCGGAGGCATGGCCGAAGAGCTCGATGGAGCGCTGATGAGCGCGTTCATCCGCGCGGTGAAGCCTGCCGCGTGAAGACGGTCCTGTTCATCTGCGTCCACAATGCCGGACGTTCGCAGATGGCCGAGGCCATGCTGGACCGGATAGCGACGGAGCGGAGACTGCCGATCCGGGCCATGTCGGCAGGCGCCCAGGCGGCCGACGCACTGAACCCGGCCGTTATCCGAGTCATGGAGGAGGCCGGCATCACTATGGTGGGACGGCGCCCGAAGCAGCTCACCCCGGAGATGGCCGCAGCCGCCGATCGGATCATCGGCATGGGCTGCGAGGTGGATGCCGAGGCGTGTCCGGCTGTAGCCGCGCTTGCCGAGGACTGGGCGCTCGTGGATCCGGCCGGACAGCCCGACGTGGCGGTCCGCCGAATCCGCGACGAGATTCGGCTGAAAGTGGAGGACCTCGTCGAGCGGATGATCCGGGAGGACGGCGGCTGACGGGTTGGTGCAGGACCGACCGGCGGCCTACCGGCGGCGCCTGACCTTCGGCGCGGGAAGAGGAGGCGGCTCGGCTGGGCGGGTTTGCCCGATCCTCCGGAGGCCGCCCAGCGTGAGGCCAACGCCCGGCAGCGCGAGGAGCAGGGTGGCTGCGGCGACCATGGGCGCCCATAACGCGCTGTCGATCGATGCGAGCTTCGATCCGGCGAACCAGATCATGCCGGGCGACGCCATGGAGATGAGACCGCTCAACAGAAGCGCTCGGGGCGACGGCCTCGCCTTTTTCGAGACCTTCCGGCCAAGGCCGATCAACACGACCCCGAGACCGATGAGTACCGGGCCGAAGAACCGTATCACCGTCGTACCGGCATCGAGCGCGGTCTTCGACGGCATCAGGGTCTCGCTCAGCCCGATCAGGCCCGTCAGCAACGTGCTGATACCGAGTAGAAAGAGGATACTCCGGTAGTTTACTTCACCCATTCATCGTCTCCCCGAGAGATCGCCCCGATCACCTGATTTCGGATACGCCGAGATCGGACCCCTTCATGAGAAACCACAAGGTTCCTATGACGCCGCAGAGGAACGCAGCGAGAAGATTGGTCTCCGGGCTATGCGCCCAGAGCAGCGCACCGCCGAACGCAGCGATCGACACCACGACGTCGCGGATGAGATAGTAGAGGCCGAACATCCCGGCCTTGTTGCCCTCCGGTGCGAGATCCATGATCAGAGCCTTTCGCGTCGGTTCCCCAAACTCCTTCAGGCCGCGAAGCACGAACGCGCCCACGAGCGCCCAGAAGGACCGCGACCAGTAGAGAGCCGCAGGGAAGAGCGTGAAAAAGACGAAGGTCATCGCGACAAAGGGCTTCTTGCGGCCCCGGTCCGCCAACCATGCGACAGGGATGTAGATCACGATCGCGGTCGCCATCTCCACCGTTCGGAGCACACCGTACTGGACTGCGCTGACAGGCCCGGGGTGCGCCGGCACACCGACCGCCCATACGACGACGAACGCATAGGGGATCTGCTCGCAAAAACGGATCAGGATATCGCTGACGAGCAAACTGCGGAGCTGCGGGCTCATCGCAGGCCACAGCTTCAACGGATTGACCTCCGGACTCTGCCTCTCCCCTTCCCCTCCATCGTCCTGAATGAGCCGCTGCTGCAGGAGGGCGCCTGCAACGGCGAGGACGAGCGCGATCGCGAACGCCAGGCGAACGCCCTGCTGCACGCCGAACGCTCCGATGCACGCTCCACCCAGCAGCGGACCGAGCGCCATCGGCCCGCGTCGGACGAGTGAGTGGATCGATACGCCCATGGCGCGCTTGTGCTTCGGCAGAGAACGGGCAACGAGGCTCATGGTCGCTGGCAACGAGACGGCGGTCCAGGATAGGAACAGGGCCGATGCGGCGAGTACGACGGGCCAGGAGGGGATCAGAATGACGAGGAGATAGCCGAGCATCGAGATCAGATTGAAAAGGAACAGAGCCCGCTTTGTGCCGAGACGGTCCGACAGATAGCCCCCCGGAAAAGCGTAGAGAGCGCCGAGCAGGTTATCCATGCCGTTGAGGAACCCTACCGAGAGGAAGCCGCCGCCGAGGGTGAGGAGATAGAGGGGTAGGAACTGCTCCGCCATGTGCTCGCCCATGCCCACAAGCGTCGCCATGGACAGAAGGCCAACGATGCTCCGCCTGAGGCCAAGGAACTCGATCAGCCCCGGGATGCCGCGATTCGTCGTCCGATTGTCGGACCCGAGATCCTCCGTATCACATCTCCCGACAGAGAGTACCTGCTATCAGCGGATGACGCGTGCTGAGGGTCCCTATCCGTTGGAGCTCTCCGGTCGGCGTCTCTGCCCGATCGTTCGGATCCTCGACGCGCTGGCCGGATGGGCACTCTACGATATCGACCTCGCGCTGGCGTCGGGTATCCACTGTGTCCCGCTCAGGCGAGCAGATGACAGCTGGCGGACGCTCCGGCGCCCGTCACGACCGTCGGCGGCTCTTCGGTGCGGCACCGGTCCATCACCCGTGGACAGCGGTCCGCGAACGCACAGCCGCGATATACTGCGGTGAGCGGCGGAGGCTGGCCCGGTATCGATTGCAGACGCCCCACGCGAGGTCCATCAATACTCGGCAACGACGCCAGGAGCCCTTCGGTATAGGGGTGGCGCGGTTGGCGTAGCACAGCAGCGACGGGCCCCTGTTCCACGATCCTGCCGGCGTACATCACCAGCAAGCGTTCGCAGGTCTCCGCCACGATCCCCATATCGTGGGTAATCAGGAGCGAGGCGGCGCCTGTACGAGTCCGGAGATCCGTCATCAACGACAGGACCTGCGCCTGCACGGTCACGTCGAGGGCCGTCGTCGGCTCATCGGCGATCAGCGCCTCAGGGCTGCCTGCGAAGGCGATCGCGATCATCACCCGCTGACGCTGCCCGCCGCTAATCTGATGGGGATACTGGCGCATCCTCGTCTCCGGCGAGGGAATCTGAACCGACCGAAGCAGCTCGAGCGCCCTGTCCCGGGCCTCACGTCCTGTCATCGGGGCATGAGCTCGGATCGCCTCGGCGACCTGATCGCCCAACCGCATCGTAGGGTTCAGGCTTGTGAAGGGATCCTGGAAGACCATGGCCAGGCGCCCGCCCCGAACCGCCCGCATTTGCCGATCGGGAAGGCTGCCCAGGTCAACGCCATCGAGGATGATGGATCCGGCCGTCTGACGCGCGACTGGCTCGGGCAGAAGTCGCATGATGGAGAGCGCGGTGATCGATTTGCCGCAACCCGATTCGCCGACCAGACCGACCGCTTCGCTCCGGTGCAGCGTGAAGCTGATATCTCGCACGGCGGCGACGCTCCGTCCATCGACGGAGAAGCTCGTGGTGAGGTGTTTGACTTCCAGGATCGGGTGCATGTCCATCGTGCCAGAACGGATCAATCTACCCGATGAAGTCCGTACTGATATCCTATGAGGTATCCTGCGGCAAGGAAACGAATGATCGGACCGGAAGGATATATCTCGCGTCGGCACACGAACGATCTTCTCGTGTTGGCAGGCGTGGGCGGTTCTTCCGACTCCTGATCTTTTTACCTCAACGAGGCACGATGGACGAAGCGCCCGACAGGCCAATCGAAACGGATACGGTGGCGACTGTGTCCGGCACAACCGTCGATTCCGCGACCAGCTCAGAGGTCGAACGGAGACGTTTCCCCCTCATTGAGAAGCTCGCCTGGCTTGCGGTGGCCATCGTCTATGCACCGGTCATCATCGAGTATGCCCATGAATGGATGATCGATGAACGGTACTCGCATGGATGGCTGATCATCCCGATTTCGGCCGGCCTGCTCTATATGCGTCGAGATCGGTTCATTGCCGCGATGGGTGCGGGATCCAGCCTGGCCCTGGCGCTCGTATTGCTGGGGCTGATCGCCCATCTTGGCGCCTGGTATCTGCAGTTCCCCCATGTCGGCATGTGGTCGCTCGTCCTCGTGCTCTACGGGATGATCCTTGCGCTGTACGGGCGAGCGGCATGGCGCGTTGCCCGGTTCTCTACGCTGTTCCTTCTCTTTGCAGGCACATGGCCCAACCGACTGATCGAGCCCATCAACTTGAAAGTCCAATCGATCAGCGCGGCCGGCGCTGCGGATTTCATGGCGTTTCTGGGCTTTGCCGTGATGCGCGAAGGGAACCGCATCGAAGTGCCGGGCCATGTCGTCGAAGTGGCCGACATCTGCAGCGGTTACAAGAAAACAGTGGCGCTCCTCGCGTTCGCGTTCCTGTATGGACACGTCATGACGACGACGCCGTTTCGCAGAGTTGTGCTCTGCCTATCGGCGATTCCGATCGCGGTGCTCGCCAATGTCGGCCGAGTCGCTGCTCTGGTCCTCATTACCGGGGCGAGCGGCTCCGAGGGGCTGGCGCGCGCCCATGATCCGGCCGAGATGGTGGCGCTCGGCGTAGCCTTCGTTCTCTTTATCGCGTTTGGAAAGGCTCTGGGATGTCGACTGCCAGAACAACTATAATCTTCATGCTGCTCGTCATCGCCGGCCTAGTTACCTATGCCGGGCCGAGACTGCAGCTGCCCAAACCGCGCTTGATGCCGGTCAAGAAGCTGCCCCGACAGATCGGCGATTGGACCGCCGTCACCGACCGTAAGGTTGCAGACGATGTGCAGAAGGCGCTGCCGACGGCCGTAATCGTCGATCGGGACTATCGGAACAGTGAGGGTCGTACGGTAAGCTTTCTGCTATTATCGGCCAGTGAGATCCGTGACATCCATAGTCCCTCTGTCTGCCTTCCCGGCTCCGGATGGCGAACCGACACGGACAACCTCGTTGAGCGTGCGGGATTCCGCATTACGGCACGAGTGATGAGCATACGGGATAGCCGCTTCCACGTCTGGTACTGGTATCCTTCCGTACCATTCGTGGAGCCGAAACAACCGCTGGTTCGCATGCTATACCGATGGCGGTTGACGGCGCCCGGCACCTATCGGCCGGATACGCTTGCCGACCTCTCGAGCTCCATGATGGCGAGGGTGATCGCGCCCGATACCCCTGGAGCTCTGAAGGATGTCCAGGCGTTTGTCGACGCGATTGCCCGACCGATCAACGAGATGATCTCGACGGCATCTCAGGTGCGGTAGATCCTTGCCGACGCCACTGTCTCGCACCGCCAACCAGTCACTGAGGGAACAATAGCATGCCCATTCAAGATCTGGACGCCGACTCGATCTGGCATCGTCAGCCGGAGGAGGATGAACAGGCCTATGCGGCCTTCCTCGTCTTCCGCGATCTATCCCAAGGCAGTACCGTGGAGCAAGCTTGCCTCCGTGCGCTCGGCGCCGGATACGACGAGGGTATCGCTCAATGGCAAAGCTGGAGCGAGGAATGGGCATGGGAGGAACGAGCCGCTCGATATCGCGCTTCACCTGAAGCGGCCAAGGCCGGCGCGCGGGACCTCACGGACCGATGGACCAGGGTCAAGGCGTACTACGATCAGAATGAACGCCCCCCCTCGTTCTTGCAGAGCCTCTTCGGCCGCGGCAAGAGTAAGCGCAGCGGCAAGAAGCGGACCTTCCTCCAGAGATGGGCCGAAGATCGTAGGGCTCGCAAGCATTTCGCAGCGCAGCAGAGCGCGGCGCTCCGTTCGGCTCGTGGCGGCAAGAAGCTGACGCTCCTCCAGCGCTGGACGCTGTTCGTTCGAAGGCAAACGGACAAGGATAATGAGAACAAGGGTATCCGAGGGCGAATCCGCTCCATCAGTCGCCGCATCAACGTGCTTGTTCGCAAACACACGGTCCGATTCGTTCTCGCGTTCGGCCTGATCTGCATGTTCCTCGGCTCGCTCCTCGGCATGTACTTCCTGCGCTGGCGCCGGCTGGTCTTCCAAAACGCGGTCGTCTTCTCCGTCAACGAAGCCAGCGTCCGACGCAGCGCGTTTCAAGATCGACTGGAGAAGCTCAGCGGACGGCAGGTCATGCACGACATCATCGAGGAGAACCTGCGGCTGCAGTTCGCAAAAGCCAAGAAGGCGTTGCCAAGCGAAAAGGAGCTCGAGGCACGGCTCGCCGAGGACCAGAAGGACCCGAACCTCGCGAAGTCGATCGCCGCAGCCGGTCTGACCCTTGATCAATATCGCACGGCGCTCCGAGATGAGATGGCTCAGGCGAACCTGATGAGCGCCGGGCAGACGATTACCGAGGCGGAAGTCCGCAAGTATTACGAGCGGAACATCGACAAGAAGAACGTGCAGGCTCGGTTCTATGTCCCGGAAACCATTCAGGTCGCGGTCATCGGCACTCGCTCGCGGGAGTCGGCCCAGGCTGCCCTGGATGATCTCAAGCAGGGCGTGCCCTGGGAGGAGGCTGCGCGCTCGTACAGCCTCGATGTCAGCGCATTTCAGGGTGGCGTGCTGCCGCCGTTTGCCCGGGGACGAACCATGAGCGCGATGATCCCCGGTATGGATACGACGATTTTCGCCCTCGAACCAGGGCAGCGCATTGGTCCGGTGAAGTTCGGCGAAGGCTGGTGGATCATCCAATGCCGCGAAAAGGCGCCGGAGAAGATCCTGCCCTACGATCGGGTCAAAGTACGTGCGCGAATGTGGGCGTTGATGGACAAGGGTATACCGAAGAACGGCCGTCGCATCGCCAGCGAGTACGCTGCCTTCCAGAAGAGAGCGAAGGTGCAGGTCTTCGATCCGTTCTTCCGGAGCATGATGGCACGGTAGGGTCGCCTATCGTTAGCGGCGCGTCGATGTCATCGTACGACAGCGCGACGCTTCAGGGTTACGATCCATGGATCATATCGGCAAGGGCCTGACGCGAAGGACAATGTTCGCCGGCGCCGCCGCGGCGGCAGGCGCTGCCCTATCAGGAGCAGCCATGAGCCCGCTGGACCCCCGCGCTCGAGTCCGCCCGACACCGCAGCAGCTCGCCTGGCAAGAGGCGGAGCTGAGCATGTTCCTCCACTTCGGTGTGAACACGTTTACGGACCGGGAGTGGGGCGAAGGGACCGAAGATCCCCGCATCTTCAATCCGGAGAAGCTGGATGCCGATCAATGGGTCGATATCGCGCGCCGGGCTGGATTTCGCTATCTGATCCTTACGGCGAAGCACCATGACGGCTTCTGCCTGTGGCCGAGCCGATATACCGAGCATTCGGTCAAAGCCGCCCCATGGCGCAATGGTAAGGGCGATGTCGTCCGTGAGTTCGCCCGGGCGGTTCACCGAGCAAAGCTGAAGCTGGGCCTCTACCTATCCCCCTGGGATCGGCACGAACGAACCTACGGGGATTCTCCGGCCTACAATCGGCATTTCACCCAGCAGTTGACCGAGCTGCTGACGGACTACGGAGAGGTGGCCGAGGTATGGTTCGACGGGGCATGCGGCGAAGGCCCCAACGGCAAGCGCCAGGAATACGATTGGGAACGCTACTGCGAGGTGATCCGTCGCTTACAGCCGAAAGCGCTGATCGCTATCTGCGGACCGGATATCCGATGGGTGGGCAACGAAGACGGATTCGCACGAGAAACAGAGTGGAGTGTGCAGCAGGCTCCGGCGGGCGCCCTCCAACCGGTGGACGGTTGGGCCTGGTATCCGGCGGAATGCGATGTTTCCATCCGCCCCGGCTGGTTCTGGCATCGGGCTGAAGACGAGAAGGTAAAGTCGCTCGAGCATCTGATGGACATCTACTATAAGTCCATCGGCCGCAACAGTGTCCTCCTGTTGAATGTTCCTCCAAACAAGGATGGGCTCATCGCCCGACCCGATGCCGAGCGATTGCGCGAGTGGCGCACGCAGATCGATGCGACATTTCAACAGGACCTCGCACATGGTTCGCGCGCGCTCGGGGACGGGGCGCATCCGGCGCGCGTCATCGATTCGCGGCCGTCGACGTACTGGTCGCCCCCCGCTGAGAAGACGACGGGTACGGTCCATCTTGTCCTCGATGGCCCGAAAACGCTCGGCCTTATTCTCTCTCAGGAAGCGATCGCCTTTGGACAGCGAGTAGAGGAGTACGCCATCGAAGGTCGAACCTCGGCGGGCTGGGCGCCCCTGGCGCAGGGAACGACGATCGGACATAAGAAGCTGGACCGTATCGAGCCCATTGCGATCACCGAACTCCGATTCACCGTGCGCAAGGCCATCGCCCCACCGATGATCCGTCGAATCGGCCTGTTCGGATGACGCCGCGCGGGTTCGCGTCCTGCGCCAGCGCAAACGGATAGCGCGGGGCGCTACGATGCGCGAACCGATTGGGCGCCGGCGCGGTTTCTCCGCCATCCTCCTTCGGGAGGGTCTGCTCCCGCCTGCGTGCCGATGAGCGACGCACTCTCCTATCGCAGCGTGTTTATCTCCGATCTCCATCTCGGATCGGCGGCATGCCACACCGATCGGCTTCGGCGATTCCTCGAGGCGGTGGAATGCGAGAACCTCTATCTCGTCGGCGATATCATCGATATATGGGTCGGCACTCACTCGGGCAAATGGACTCAGGCGCACACGAACATCCTGCGGACCATCCTCAGCAAGGCGCACGCCGGCGCCACCGTCTGGTATTGTCCGGGGAACCACGATGCGCTATTTCGGAAGCTGTGCGGCGCCGAGCTCGGCCAGCTGTTCGTGGACCATCAGTTCGTCCACACGACCGCCGACGGCCGACGGCTCCTTGTGGTCCATGGCGATCTATACGATCGCATCGTCTATACACTTAAGCCGCTTGCCTGGGTCGGCGCGTGGTGCTACGAAGCGCTGACCATCATCGGAGCCTGGCTCAGCGTACTCCAGACCCGCAGGCCGCAGGTGCGGGGCAACCTCGCGGACCGTGCCAAACGGCGGGTCAAGAACCTCGTCAAGTACATCTCCAACTTCGAAGAGCGTATCACCGTCGATGCCTTCCGGCTGGGATATGCGGGGGTTGTGTGCGGTCATATCCACGGCCCGGCTCTTGCCCGACATGAAACGGGCGCGGTCTATGCGAATACCGGAGACTGGGTTTCGCACTGTTCGGCGATCGTCGAGCGATGGAACGGCGATCTGGAGCTGGTAACCTGGGACGAGCTCGTCGACCGCTGTCCCCGGTTAGGCGATAGCGGCGAATCGCCGCTATCCTCCCTGGATGCCGATTCCGAACGCTTGATCCGCGAGAGCATCGCGCATGGGATACACTGAATCGGTTTGGCTCCACACACACATCATCGGACACCCACTGGCTCCGCCTTTTCCTGGTGCGATGCCGGGGACATTGACCGTTGAACGACGCCTCCGTGCCGGTTGCCGGCGTCGAAACCGCAGCCGACTGGGCCGTCCCGCCTCAGGTACGGCTGAGCGAACTCGCCCGGGTCTTCTTCATCATCGGACTGACCGGGTTCGGCGGCGGTATGGCGATCGTGGCGATGATCCAGAGGATCACGGTTGACGACCGGCGCTGGCTGACGGATGAGGAGTTCGCCCACGGTGTGGCGATGGGCCAGTTCCTCGGCGCATTCGCCGTCAATACGGTCGTCTTCGTCGGCGCGAGACTGCGCGGGACTCTCGGCGGCTTCGTGGCGGCCTCGGCGTTCCTGACCCCGGGTGTCGCCGCGATCATCATCCTCTCGGCGCTCTATTTTCAGTACAGACAGGTGCCGGCCCTGCAGCACGCGCTTCACGGGCTCGGTCCGGTAGTCGTCGCCCTTCTGCTAGCGGCGTCGAGGCGAATGGCGAAGGGCGCCGCGTGGGGTTGGCACGAAACGGGCATTGCCGCGATCGCGTTCGTGCTGCTTGCACTCCTGTCGCTGCCCGTCCTCGCAATCATCGCGATCTTCGTGTTCTATGGCGTGATTCGGTACCGGTTCCGCATGTCTCGCAGGGCCGGCTAATAAGATGAAGGGTCTGGTCCACGGCCTCGGCGTCTCCGGCCTCGCCCATCTCACATGGGTGTTCTTCAAGGTCGGTTTCGTCTTCTTCGGAGGGGGCTTCCTCCTCATACCGACCCTGCATCGGGAACTGGTGGTCCACCTTGGCTGGCTCAGCCCCCGGGAGTTCGTGGACGGCGTCGCCATGAGCCAGCTGACGCCCGGCCCGGTCGCAATCCTTGCGACGTTCTGCGGCTACGCGCGCGGAGGGACTCTCGGTGCGGTCTTCGCGACGATGAGTGTATTCACACCTGCGTTCGTGCTGATGATCGGCCTGACGAAACTCTACGATCGCATGCGGGAGATGGAGCCGGTTCGAGCGGTGATGAGCGTTCTCCCGCCGGTGATCATCGGGCTGCTCCTCGCCGCCGCGCTCGACATCGGCAAGACCGTGCCCCTGTCCCCTCTCCCGATCGTCGTCGGCATCATCGCGCTGGCGGCGATGCTCCGGTACAACGTCAACCCGGCGATCCTCATCATCCTCGGCTGCGTCATCGGCGTGATCACGAATATGTAGGACCCGAATCGATACAGCGATCCTACGCAGGCGGACCGAACATCCGATCGACGTCGTCGCGCGTGATGAGAACCTCTCGAAGCTTCGCTCCGTCCTGCGGTCCGACGATCCCCTGCTGCTCCATCATATCGACGAGACGGGACGAACGGGCATAGCCGATGCGCATCCGCCGCTGCAGCAGCGAGGCTGAGGCATGGCCCGTGGATACGACAAGCCGCACGGCCTTCTCAAACAGCTCATCGTCCGCATCGACGCCATCGACGACGGCGCCATCGGGGGTCGCCTCAATGGGCCGCATCGTATAGTCCGGCGTATCCTGAGTGCGGAGATACTGGACGATCTCCTCGGTCTCTTCCTCCGACAGGTAACAGCCCTGGATTCGCGCAGCGCCCTGGGCGTCGATCGGCAAGAACAGCATGTCGCCGCGACCGATCAGACGCTCGGCGCCCACCCGATCCAGAATGGTGCGGCTATCCACGGCCTGAATGCACGCGAAGGCGATTCGGGACGGGATATTCGCTTTGATGCGGCCGGTGATGACATCGACGGACGGGCGCTGGGTAGCAATTACGAGGTGGATACCGGTCGCTCTGGCGAGGTGGGCCAGGCGCTCAATGGAGGTCTCGATTTCGGCAGCGGCCTGAGCCATGAGCTCGGCCAGCTCATCGACCACCACGATGAGAAACGGGAGACGCTCCCCTTCGGGCGCCTTGGCGTTATAGCTCGCGATGTTGCGTGCGTTCTGTGCGGCCAGCCTGTCGTAGCGTCGGTCCATCTCCCGAATCACCGCGCGGAATATGCCCGACGCCTGTTTCACATCCGTGACTACCGGATGGATCAGGTGCGGGATCCCATCCCAGAGAGAGAGTTCGACCCGCTTCGGATCGACCATGATGAACTTGACTTCGTCAGGCCGGGCGCGATACACGATCGACGCGATCAGCGCATTGAGGCAGACCGATTTGCCGGAGTTCGTCGCACCGCCGATGAGCAGATGCGGCATCGTCGCCAGGTCCGCCACGCGTATCTGGCCGCTGACGTCCTTCCCGAGCGCGAACAGGAGCCGCGAGTCGGGATCGCGAAATGGGGCGCTTTCGACACATTCCTTGAAACTCACGACGGCCTTCGTCGAGTTGGGCACCTCGATGCCGATCGCTGCCTTGCCCGGGATCGGCGCCTCGACGCGCACGTTATGCGCGGCCAGGGCCATCGCGATATTACCGGCGAGGGCGGAAATACGCGCCACATTGATCCCCGGAGCCAGCTGCACCTCGTACCGGGTGACCGTCGGGCCATGGGCGATCTCCACCACGTTAGCCCCGATGCCGAACTCGTCCAGCGTCTTTTCGAGGATCTTGATCCGCTCGGCATGCTCCTGCTGCGCCCGACGGTTCACCACGGTCGGCGCATCTCGGAGAATGCTGGTTGGAGGGAGCGCATACATCGGATCGGAACGCGGGCCGGGACCGATAGCCTCCGGTTCCGCTGCTCCTTCCTCAGCCGCTGGTGGTAACGGCACGACACGGGACGGCCGGGTGCGACGCGGCGGCGCCGGATCGGTCTCGTTGCCGTCGTCCGGGTCCAGGACCTCCCGACGCGTCAGACGACGGATCAGGCCTGATCGACCTTCTGCATCCTGCTGGATGACGTCCTCATTCGCATCGAGAACGTCGCCCTGTACCCGACCGTTCTCCTTACGCTCGCGAATGGCTACTACCCCCTTGCGCGCAGCGTCGACTCCGGCTTGCGCGGGTTTGCCCAGCGATCGAATCATCTCGGCAAACGGTCTATCGACGATCAGCACGAGAGAGATCAGCGCGAACATGGCAAGGAAGATGCCGCTCGCCGGCGAACCGAAGAGGCTCGAAAGCGCCCAGCCGAGGATGGCGCCGAGATAGCCGCCCGCGTTCTCGACGTAGGGCTGAGACCATCGGGGATCGGTGACCATCGCGCCCAGCGGGCCGTCGAGGCGCACATCGGGGGGCAAAGCGCCGGGATCGCCCTGTAGATGCCTCCAGGTGACGAACGTCAGGAACGCGAGGATAGAACCATACGTCGCATGGGAAAACGAGAAGCGCTTATACCCGAACAGGAGCATGACTCCGACGAACACCATGAGCAGAGGCGCCGCGAACGCCCCCACACCCGCGAACCATCGCAGACCGGAGATGAGTATGCCCGGGACGGGAGCGTGCTGGCGAAGCACGAGCCAGACCAGACACGCGATACCAGTGCCTGTGAGCGAGAGGCCCACGATATCGTAGTAGCGACGGCTCCGTTCAGGGCCACGCTGGTCCGTTGTCTGCTTTCGCTTCATTGCCCGCCTTCGCCGATCTCGAGCCCTGTCCTTTTGCCCCCGGATCGTTCGTGCGGATCCGATCGGACGCGTCGATTCGGTCATGAGCGCATTATAGCAGAAGGGTGTCGGCGTATCCGGCAGAAGGACCTTCGCGCGCGGCATCGTAAAAGCGCGGCCCAAGGGCAAGCGCCTCGATCAGCGCCGCGTCGTAGACGTAGGCGGGTATTTCGACGGCGCCGAGCGACTGGAGATGGCTGGTCAGGTACTGAGTGTCGAGCACCGTAAAGCCGCGATCGATGAGCCTGCGGACCGTGGCCGCGAGAGCGACTTTGGAGGCGTCAGTTACACGATGATACATGCTCTCGGCCATGAACGCCCCGCCAAGGGCCACGCCGTAGAGGCCGCCAACCAGCGCATCGCCAAGCCAGACCTCGACGCTGTGGGCTGCGCCGAGACGATGCAGCGCAGTATAGACTTCAACGAACTCCTCGCTGATCCAGCTCCCCTCAGCGCGATCGGCGCAGGATCGCATGACCTCTTCGAACGCGGTATCGATACGGATCTCGAAAGCCCTCCGCCGCAACGTCTTTCGAAGCGAGCGGGAGACATGCAATCCGCCAAATGTGGCATCCGCCCTCGCTCCGATCATACGCTCTGCGGCAAGCAGTCCCGACCGAAGGGGGATGACCGTCCGAGGATCCGGACGATACCAGTAGATCCGGCCGCGGCGTCCTGCCATGGGGAAGTACCCCTCGGCGTAAGCCCGGCAGATGAGTTCCGGCGTCAGGCCGGTTCCCGGTCTCGCCATCGCAACCGACTGCCTACGTAATGCGGACATGAAGGCCGCCGACGGTGGCCGAGAGGGTCCACGATCGAGCGGTCCGTCCTGACGCTCCAAAGGCGCGAATCATCGCTTCGCCGATCCGATCATGCCCGCGTCGGGCGAACGCCAGC
>JABWBA010000102.1 GCA_013360745.1 Chthonomonadales bacterium
GTGACATTGATGTGGTTTGGATAGCCGGTACCGGGATCATAGAATCGCGAACCCGTAACGTTCAGGACGACATCGGACACGCCCTGAACCGCGCTGCCGGCCGCGTTCGTGATGAGTGGAGCAGGAGCGAGAAGGCGAGCGATCCAGGTGCCCCATACGTTGGTTGGATTCGCGACGGTACTCGCAGCGTACTCCTGAACCGTCCAGATCGACATATCGTCGTTGGGGTCCAGGCTGGTCGCGCTATAGTTGCCCCATCGATTGCGGCCTGACAGGAGCCGTTCATACGAGGCTTCTCCAGCTTTGATCGACAGGACGGATTGCATCGTGCCCGCACCATCGGTGGCGAGGCGGCCCGCTGTGTATGCGCCGACATAGGACGCCGCATTGGAACCCGAGAATCCCATGGCAGCGTGCCCCTGGCCGCTAACCACGATCGATGGATAATAGTAGAATATCGGGTCTACCGCTGCGCTGTCGTAGACTCGCCCCTGCTGGTTCAGGCCCAGCGATGGCGCTGAGGCGGTACTGAGCTCGAACCACTCGGCTGCGGTTCGATCAATCGTGCCCGTCCCGCCTGATGAGGTGACCCCTACGTTTCGGGTACCCCATATCGAGCCGTTTCGCTGGACGGCCATGAGAACCCGGTCATCGGCGACGTCGATATCGGTCGCACTATCCTTGGCCGGTGCGTCCAGAGGCGCGCCGTAGCCGGAGGTCAGTACTTCTGCGGTAAGCGAGAGTGTTGGAACGCCTGAGAGCGCCCACTGCAGGGATCGGTACTCGACGTTGCCATAGACAAGAGTCGAAGAGCTGAGGAAGTATGCGTAGGCGTCCGTCGCCGCGGCGTCCTGGTTGTGTACCGGGACCGGTGTGGCCATCATATCGGTAATGAGCCGCCACGAGTATACCGTGCCAAGAGATGGTGAAGCGGCCAGGAGAGAGGCCTTCTTGGTCGCAGCGATCTTGCCAAACGCAGAGCCGCTTGTCGGGATCATGGAAGCGCCGATGTAGACGCCGTTATCGTCGGTCCCGAGCATCGCCTCGTCTGTGGTTGTAGAGGCTTCGCCGATGGTGATGGCGTACTTACGCCAGGTGCCCGTCGGATCGGTGTTAGCCGAAACGGCGAGGATGACATGGTTCTGTGTGCCGCCGTTGGTCTCGAGCGCGATGGCGAACCATCGGCTGCTTCGTCGATCGTAGAGTACGCGCGGACTGTAGGCGTTGCCTCGAGGATAGCTGCCGGTGGTGAAGAAGCTGTTGAGGGTAACGTGGCTTAGTCGGGTGCCCGTCTTATCGTAGATCGCGACGGAACCCCGGAGCAATTCGACGAAGTGATTCGGTCCGACCGCTCCCATGGTGTCCGGTGGGTACGATCCGGAACCACCAAAGGCATCGATCTGGTCCTGTTGTCCGATGCCGGCGAAGTTCGTCCCCATGCTCTGAGGTGCGTTCCCTCCTGGGGAACCCAGAGCCCCGCGATCGGCGCTCGAAGCCGATCGCGATGTGGGCTGGAACACTGCACCGTCCGGCTGCGTCCCTTTGTTGCGCCAGCGATATCTCGTCACACCGAAGGATTGGTCGGCCGCTGGTCGGATACCCGCGATGACCTCGCGTCGGAACTGTTCGTCCCTTAGCGCCATCTGCCGCACGGTGTCGGTGAATGGAGCTCCTCCGTTTTGGAGCAGCTGGCCCGGTATACGACTTTCGTCAGATCGGGCTGTGACAGTCAGGCAGGTACCCGCCAGCAGGAGTAAACCTGCGAGCAACGGCCCTGCCGTTCGAGTGTACGCCTGGCGGTCAGATGGGTTCTTTTCCACCATAACGAAGACACCCCCCTTGTGTTGGGATTGAGAAGGCTTCGTCTATTATAGGGGAAACTGATGCTCAGGCGCAAGGGGGTTCCCATGAAAATGGGGATCCTTGTTCCGAAAGGACCGTTGTCTGGTCCGTGCGCGTGTCTCACGAGGGTACGAATGACGATCTGGGTGTCGAATGGGGCCCGGACCGCGCAGATGAAGCCAGCGCGGCGTTTTCCGAGTAACCTATACGCATATGCCGCGAACCTGCTGGGCCATTGAGCTTGGAACCACGAACAGTCTGGCTGCGCGCTGGGTCGGCACCCATGCCGAAACAGTGCGTCTCGATAGCATCTGCAGCGTGGATCCGACCTGGAATACTCCGCTTATCCCCACGGTCGTCTGCCTGCAGGATGAGAATCGTGGCTATATTGGCGCACAGGCGCTCGTGGCCGATGAGGTCCTTCGCGCGACCTACGCGGGGCGTCTGACGCCTCTCGCTCGATGCTTCAAGAAGGTCCTTGCACGGGATAGCAGACAGGCAGTCGCTGAGATCGACGGCCAGGCCGTATCGGCACGCCAGTGCGCCACGGTCTTCCTGCGTGGAATCGTCAGCGAGATCGGCGA
Source organism: Chthonomonadales bacterium (assembly GCA_013360745.1). Lineage (GTDB taxonomy): Bacteria > Armatimonadota > Chthonomonadetes > Chthonomonadales > CAJBBX01 > JABWBA01. The sequence continues at coordinate 2,427 of JABWBA010000102.1, forward strand.
ATGTGAGGGGCTGCTCGGCGATGCTGCAATCCCGCAATGGAATCTCGTTCGGCGGGTGTTCGCCTGGCTGCGGAGGAAAGGCCCGATCTCCGATCTAACCATGACGGCCCCTATCGAGAGCTTTGAGGCCTACCGTATGGAGCTTCAAGGCATTGCCCGAAAGCTCGGGACAACCCAGGTGCGCATCATTGACGAACCCGTTGCTGCCGCGTTGGGATATGGCATTGATCTGACCGATGATCGGAATCTGTTTGTCGTGGATTTCGGCGGGGGAACGCTCGACCTCGCGATCGTGCGGACGACCCTGGCCCAATCGCCAGGGGCACGCTCGAGGGCGCCAGGACATCGAAAAGCCGAGGTCATCGCGGCCCGGGGTCTCGAGATCGGCGGAGAGACCATCGACGATTGGATCTCCGATCTGGCTTGTCGAGAGCTGACGGCCCACGCGGACAGGCTGAGGCCGATCATTCGGAGTCAAGCGGAGGCGGTGAAAAAGGAGCTCTCCGGCAAGGTCCTCGCCTCAGATTATGCGCTATTCACCCTCCCGGGCGGCGAATCGGTTGAGTTGCCTCGGCAGAGGTTTCTCGATGAGCTGTCGGCCAGAGGGCTCTATACGATTCTCGATACCATAACGGATGCCGTGCTCGCCGACGCGCGGCACCGCTTGAGCGCTGCGGATCTCGACGCGGTGCTGCTGGTCGGCGGTTCAACGCTGCTGCCCGGTGTCCGGGATCACTTTGAGAGACGATTTGGGGCCGAGCGGGTCCACTATTGGAAACCGTTCGAAGCGGTTGTCGAAGGGGCGGCCATCTATGGCGCGGGTTACCATGTCGACCAGATCATCCATCATGATTATGCGATCCGCGTCTTCAATGAACGGGCGAACGCTCCACAGTACGAGTTGCTTATCAAGCGGGGGACTGCCTATCCGACGACGCAGGGATTCGAAACCCGATACTATAAAGTCGCACCGCGCCAGCAGCTCTTCAGTCTTCCCGTCTGTGAGGTGGGCCTTGCGGGTCGACTCGCATTGAAATGGGATCGCCAGACGAACGGGCAGTTTTACTGGCAGCCTGAAGGTACCGAAGAGCAGGACTGTGTTATGGTTCTGAACGAGGGTGATGCAGTGCGGCTCAACCCACCGGGTTCCGGCGACAAGGCTCGATTGCGCGTCGACTTCACGATCGATAACGAGCGCTGGTTATGCGCTACGGTGCACGATCTGCTGCGGGGCAAGGACCTTCGGAGCAACGATCGAGTTAGCCGGCTTCGCTAGCCCGGTTTCGCCGCGTCATCCGCGCGCCGATCAGAATCGCGACCAAAGCCCCGCAGCCGATTGACATCAGGAATAGCCCGATGTAGGTCGTCGATGGACGGTACCGCATCACGACCACGTGTTTCCCTGATGGAACCGAAACCCGACGAAACACCTGGCTCGATCGATCGATGGCTACGGTATCGTCATCGATCGATGCAATCCAACCAGGCCAGTACTGATCGGCGATCTCAAGCTGGGTCGGCGTATTGGTTGTAACTCTCAGCCGGAGTCGCGTCGGCTCGTCCGTAAGCCAGGCTACTGAGCCCTTGGCCGCATGGTCGGGCGTCAGTCTAGCGCGCGATACGGGAGCCAATCGGCGATGGACCCAGACGCCATCCACGTTCGCCACCGAAGTGTTCGGCAGACTCAGGGGCCGTTCGGCAAGAACGATTGCCACGCCAGCGTCGTTCAGAAGCCGCAGGTCAGGCCGCTTGACGAATACCATATTGCCGACCTCCGGAGGGCTCGGGTCTGTCATGGTCCGATCACGCAGCCAGAGCTTGTATTGCCCCGGAAAGAGGGAATCGTAACCCTGTACATCTCTTATCCTCAGGGCGGTTGCGAGATTCGGCGGCAGCACGGAGGATGGTCCGGCGAAGGACCAGCTGCTATTGATCGGGGCGATGCGATCATGTTCAGCCGATCGCAGCACGGTTGTCAGGGAATGTCCAGCGTTCATTAGGTCGGACGGGCGCCCTGTCTGGTTGTACCCGACACCATGGGCCAGTAGATCGACGGCCGCCACAGCGAGCGCGATCGGAATCGCCGAACGGTTCGATAGTCGCGGTGAGCCGGAGCCGATTACCCAGAGTACCGATAGCGCCGCTATCGCAAGTTGCATGCTGAGGCCAGGGGAGATGTCGGGCGTACCGCCGAGGAGACTCCTGGAGACGGCAAGTGCGCATGCGATCGTGACCGCGCCGGAGACAAGCCACGCTCCCGCGGTCTTGCAGCGAACCCCGGCTGTCGCCGTTCCGTTCGCCACTTCGTTGAAGCCCGCAGCTGCGAGCCATCCGGCCGCAACAGCCCATACAACAAGGATCCGCGCCGGACTCCCAGACCCGGAAAAGCCCGGGATACCGAAATACAGCACGGCGGCCAACGGCGTTCCAATGGCGATCAGGAGCGCCGCGGAGGCAAGGCCGACCGCGAACCTCGCCTCTGGTCGCCGATGCAATGCGGCCTGTGTCCCCAGGAGCACAAGGATCAGTGGTAACAGACCGACATACATCGCCCCTTCGGCATAGTTAAAGTACATGCCGCCCTTGGAGAAGCCGATGTAGGGCGCAGGTCCTGTTGAGGGGTTGCCATAGAAGTCGGGCATAAAGAGGGTGACCAGCGCGCTCGGATGAGCCGCGTACGCCGCATATGCCGCATAGCCTTCGTACGACGCGCCGCCTGTTCGGTGCGAGCCGGCCATCAGCTCGGCCGTCGGCAGGCTCTGGGGGGCGGCGATGCACGCTGCACCGAGGAAGGCCGCGATGATGGACCCCATGAAGCGCCAGCGCACGTTCTTCTCGCACTTGCGGTGCGCCGCGAGGTAAACGGCAAAGGCGCCGCTAGTCAGCAGGGTGTAGAGGGCGATCTGGGCATGACCCGCCAGCAGGACAAGAGCCAGGACGCCCATCAAGAGGGCGGTATCGACGGCGACCGGCCGCCGTCTCAACCGATAGAGCAATAGAAGGGCCGCCGGGAGCCAGCAGGAGGCTGCGATGAACGGAGCCAGCTCCAGCCATGATATCTGCCATGTAGAGAAGGCATAGACAAGTCCGCCGAACGTGGCAGCCGGAGCGCCATAACCGAGGGTGCGCAGGAAGGCGCAGGTAAAGACGGCGGCGAGCAGCAGATGGAACGCCGCAATCAGGCCGACGGAACGGTCCACGCCAAACAAGAGGCACATCAGGTTAGGCGGATAATATACGGCGGACAGGTTATTGGCGATGAAGGGAGCGCCGCAGAACTGGTACGGGTTCCAGAGAGGAAGGCGGCCCGCGCGGATCTCCTCGGTGGCGAACTGACGGAATACCCAGTATTGTGCCACTGCATCGTAATGGAGAGGATTCCATCGGGGACGATCGTCCCGAGCGGTGTGGGCTGACCAGGGCGCTGCATACGATAGGTGATCGACGGGGACGAGCGCCTCACCTCGGAACAGCGGACGCCAGAGAAGCGCTGTAGTTACGGCAAGATAGAACAGCAGCGCACCAAGAGCCCGCTTGAAGCGATTACCCGCCACCGCCGCACCACGGACAGACGATTGTCGACGGAAGCGGCTTAAAAATAGGCAAGGTTCTTCCGAGCTACGGCATTGTTCGGGTCCAGCGCGAGCGCAGCTTCGAACTCCTGTTTGGCTTCGGCCTCCATCCCGATCATTGCGTAGGTCAAGGCGAGATCCGTCCGGATCTCGGTCGAACCAGGATCGATATCGGCGGCTCGGCGCAGATGCTCGACGGCTGAATCGAACTCGCCCGTAAAACCATAGACCAGGCCCAGCTGCCGATGGGCTTCAGCGCAGGTATTGTCATGATCGAGAACGGCAAGGAGTTCGACCATTGCGAGATCGTACGCTCCAGCCGCCTTATGCGTGATCCCGTTTGCCAGGCGTTGCTCCCATTCACTCATGTCGACGGCGCTCCTTCGTAGTGAACCGTTCGGTCGCTAATGCTGTCGACTCCGCCATTTGGCGATGGCCTCGACCCATACCGTCCCGGCATCTCCGCATAGGACCGGATAACCCACAGGTAATCGGTATGATCGCTCCTAACCTGCGTCGCTTACCATACAAAGCATACGACCGCACGCGTCACACGTCGCGATTTGATCGGTCTCCTTCACTGCGGTCAGCGTATTCTGCGGCAGCGTCGTTGAGCAGGCGGAACATCGTCGACTGTCAACCCGCGCAATACCGATACCATGTTTCCCTGCGCGCAGACTGTCATACCGGCGGAGCAAATCAGCGGGTACAGCCCCTACGCGCTCGGCGCGGTCCGTCTGCAAGGTATCGGCCTGTGCCTTTAGCTTACGAACCGCCAGCGTGTACGCGTGCGCTCGATCCGCATATGCAGCTTCGGCTTCAGTAATCGCTGTTGAGAGTTGAGCTTCGCGGTCCGTCAGACGTTCGACGACCTCCATCAACTCATATACGTTGGTATTCAGCGCATCCTCGCGGCGGCCCAGAGCCTCGATTTCGTGCTGGAGCGCATCGAGTTCCTTCGGGTTTCGGAC
>JABWBA010000103.1 GCA_013360745.1 Chthonomonadales bacterium
GGAGCGCCGCTCCAGCCCGGGGCTGCCCCAGCCGGGCAGGCCGGCGCCGGCCCTCAGATACAGACCGGTGCGCCCATGGCGCCGGCGGCGCCCCCTCCGGGGGCCGCTCCCGGTGCGGAGTACCGCAAGTAAGTTCCGTCGGCCCGATGCGATCGCATCGGGCCGATGCCTTTTTGAACCCGCGCGTCAGCTGCGAGCCGAGCGATCGGACGTGCGGCCCCGATTCCCCGGTGATGGCATCCGGTCGTCCGATTGGGCGACCCCGTGTGCGGTATCGGCTGCGCGGACGATGTGCTGCCGCGGCGTAAACCTTCCATCCGCAGATACCGTATAGGACGTTGAAGGATCCATCAGGAGGCGATGATGAACTCGATGAAGACAACGGTATTGATGGCGGCGCTCTTTGGCCTCTTTATGGTCGCAGGGCAGGCCATCGGCGGCACGAACGGCATGGTGATGGGCTTCCTGTTCGCCCTGATCACGAATATGGGGGCCTATTGGTTCAGCGATAAGATCGCCCTGATGTCCAGCGGCGCCCAGGCCGTCAGCGAGATGGAGAACCCCCGGCTGCACGCGATCGTCGCGCACTGCGCCCAGCGCGCCGGCATCCCGAAGCCGAGCGTCCACCTGATCCCCGTGGCGCAGCCCAACGCCTTTGCGACCGGGCGCGGGCCCGGCCATGCGCCGGTCGCGGTGACCGCCGGCCTGATGGAGATGCTCAACGACGCGGAGATCGAAGGCGTCATCGCGCACGAGATCGCCCATGTCAAGAACCGGGACATCCTGATCAGCAGCATCGCGGCCACGGTCGCCGGGGCGATCTCGATGCTGCAGTACCTCGCGTTCTTCAGCCGCGGCGACGACCGGGATGGCCGCAGCCCTCTCGGGCTCCTGCTCGTCTTCATCGTCGCCCCGATCGCCGCGATGCTCATCCAGCTCGCCATCTCCCGCTCGAGGGAGTTCGGAGCCGACGAGGGAGCCGCGAGGATCACCGGTCAGCCCCTCGCGCTGGCATCCGCACTGCAGAAGATCGAACACGTCGCCCAGCGTGCGCCGATGGATGTGAACCCGGCCTCGAGCCAGATGTACATCATCAACCCTCTGGGCGGCGATGTGCTGCGGAGCCTCAGCGGGCTCTTCCGCACCCATCCGCATACGGCGGAGCGGATCGCGCGGCTTCAGGCGATGGCGTCCGGGATCCGGTAACCTCCCGCAGCGGGGCTCTCTACTCGAACAACTCCATCAGGGCGCGGGCGAATATCTCATGCCCCCGGTCGTCCGGGTGGTTCAGGGAGTTGACCATCAGCGTAATGTACGGGATGCCCTCTTTGACGAGGTGACCGTACCGTTTCGAGGCATCGGCCAGCGCAACGTGGTGTTTGGCCGCAAACGCTCGGAGCCCCGCAACGTAGGGTCTGGGATCGTCCTCAATCTTGCTCGTTGTCTTCCCCATCCACGGTGGCCAGACCATGTGCGGGGTCAGGATGGCCCACTCGGCGCCGGCGTCCTGAAACCGCTTCAGAAGATAGGAGTACTTCTCCTCCACCATCTCCGGCGTCAGGCCCGCATCGTTGACGAACTCCATCACCACGAGGTCGGGCTTGGGCTGAATCACGGCTCGATCGAAGTTGAACTCCGCGTCGGGCGGCTCGTTGAGGAAGCTGTCGCTGTTGCGACCGCCCCAGCCGGCGGTGGTCAGGCGAATCCGCGCATCGGGAAAACGCTCGCGCAGGAGCGCCACGAAACGGTTCTGCCAGCGCTTATCGACGCTGCTCGCCTCGCCGCCCGCCGTGACGCTGTCCCCCCAGGCGAGCACGTGCAGCGGCGCTCCGCCGATGAGCTTGCGCCATGTCTTCGGCAGCAGCGACTTCGCCTGCGGCTCGGTGCGGCGCGGCGGAACATAGACCGGCTCCGTAATGGGAAACAGGCTATCGGCATCCAGGGCTTTCAGCCGAGCCGGTATCCACAGGTTGCAGATGGCAACCGCGCCCCTGGGCGCCGGCGGCGGCAGCGGTGTCGCATTGTGGGGTTGTCCCGGCAGAATCCGGACGGTACCGTCCCCGTCGACGACGATGCTATCGAGACGATGCAGGCCGATCTCATAGTCGACGTAGACCGTGGCGTTGTCGGGAAGGCCGCCCGCCAGCCGGCCAAACGTGCCCCACTGCAACTCCATATCGTAGTCCTTGCCCCGGGCCAGCGGCGCTCCGTCGGGCTCCGACCGGACTACGACGCTGTCGGGCTCCAGGATGTCGGGCGCGGTGGTTTCCGATGTGATCACGCCCAGCAGCCGGGCGCCCCGGGTCCACGGGGCCGCCGCCGGATCGTAGAGCGGGAGGTTCTCGTACTTCTCAGCGCGCGACTTGACCCGGGCGGAGGGCATCACCGGCAGATCGACGGGATCCTCGATCCGCACGTCTCGATCGCCGACCCGGACGACGCCGGGTGAGACCCGTATGCTCCAGGGTCCGGTGATCTCCACCGCCGGAGGCTGATCCGCCGTCACGGCCGGTCCCTGCGCCACCACCACGGCGGCAAGCATGAATAACATCGCTCTTCTCCTTCCACATCCGCGTCGCGACGCGCGATCGCGGACGCCTGTCCGTCATGTGCCATCCCCGGCCCAACCCGTGTCCCCACTTCAGCTCCGGAGGAACGCAAGACGTTCCTTCTGCTGTTCGTTCAGGGCGGTGTCCGGCGTCACAACCGCCTGATCGAGAGCGTGTCGGCAGGGGCAGTCCCGATCGTCCTCCACGGCGGCGATCGCACCCGACAGGAGCGCCTGAACGCGACCAAGGCTCTCGCGGTACAGCTGCAGGATCTGGTCCACCGTGCCGTGCTGGGCCTCATCCTCCATCCAGCAATCGTAGTCGGTGACGACCGCGATCGCGCAATAGCACATCTGGGCCTCCCGTGCGAGATAGACCTCCGGGACGTTGGTCATGCCCACCAATCGCGCGCCCACGCCTCGCAGAAAGAAGCTCTCGGCCCGATTCCCCAGCCGGGGGCCTTCGACGCAAGCGTAGACGACGTCGCGGTGCAGCGGAACGTTCTGCTCTGTCCCGATCTGCGCCAGCGCGTTGCGAAGGCCCCGGCACACCGGCTCGGCCGAAGAGATATGCGCCACGATCCCCTGGCCGAAGAACGTATGGGCACGGATGCCCTTCGTATAATCCAGATATTGCGACGGCAGGGCCAGTTCGCCCGGGCGGATCTCCTCCACCAGACTGCCGACGGCCGAGACGCTGATGATCCTGCGCACGCCGACGGACTTCAACGCCCAGATGTTGGCCCGGAAGTTGATCTCGCCAGGCAGCAGTCTGTGACCGACCCCATGCCGCGGGAGGAACGCAACCGGGCGCCCCCCGATGCTGCCGACCCGCACCTCCGCCGACGGCGCCCCGAACGGCGTTTCGATCGTATGGGCGACGACATCCGCCAGACCCTCGAAGCTGTACAGACCTGTCCCGCCGATGATCCCTAACACCTGATGCGTCTCCCCTTTTTCGCCGAGGTCCGGATCCGCCCTGCGGCTTGTCGGATCGACGGATCGTTCCTGAGACAATACCCGACGGCGCCCTGACGAGCACTCGATCGCCGGATCCCATATCCCCGGTCATCACGCTGGAAACCGCGCCCGCGCCCGGCGACTCGCCGTGCCGATCCTGACGGGGCGGGTATGATGCCCGTATGGTTCCGTGGCAAGCCGCAGCCGGCATGATCCTCTTCGGTTTGGCGTCGTTCGCCGTAGCGGACGGTCGTCGGCAGACTACGCTCGGCGATCAGACGGTTCTCTGGGTTCCGGACAACGGCGACGCGACCCGGCAGTCGAGCGCGATCCCGGGTGTCGAGACCAATGGGGCCTACGTTCGGCGGCCCGCGCCCGGATCGGATCGAGGCGCGTGGCGACGAGCCATGGCCCAACTCCGCAGCGCCGCTCGCCGCGAACCGAGACCGTCCCGAATCGCGATCGACTTCAAGGGGGTTCGGGCGTGGGTTCGTCTCGATGCGGCAACGGGACGCGCGCTCGACCTGACACCGGGCGAGACCGTACGCGTCGAAGTCTCGGCGCGGTGGATCTCCGGCAGCCGGGAGATTGGCATCGCCTTCGACTACCTGGATCGGACCACCCTCGCATGGAGGGGATGGTCGACGATCCGGCAAACCGGAACGCTGGCGTCGGACGGCTCATGGCGCAATGTGGTCCTGGAAGTCCCCGTACCGGACACGGGATCCCCAGGAGCCTTCGCCAATGTGATCATCGGTCAGGACGGGACCCGCGATCCCTCGCCTTCCCGCTGGGAGATTCGCCGCCTGACCCTGCGCGTGCCCGGCGGGCCCGAACGGCAGAGACGGGTCGATCAGCGGCTTGCGCAACTCCAGAAACCGCCGCCGATCGAGGCCGGGTACGACCGGAGTGACCTTGCGTGGGCCTCGAAGAACGTTACCTGCGTCTTCCTGTTCCTGTATGACCTCGAGGCGTACGATCGGAACGCTCGACGATATCGCACCGAGGAGCTCATCGCCCGCTGGAACCGGGACTTCGGCGGCGCCGACTCGGTGGTGCTCTGGCAGGCCTATCCCCGAATCGGGGTTGATGACCGGAACCAGTTCGATTTCTACCGGGATATGCCGGGGGGCCTGGCAGGGCTGAGAGCCATGGTCGATCAGCTCCATCAGGCCCGGATCCGCGTCTTCCTCGCGTACAACCCGTGGGATACGGGCACTCGTCGCGAACCGACGACCGATGCCGACGCCATCGCGGCGATGGTCGGCGCCCTCGATGCGGATGGGGTGTTCCTCGACACGATGATCGAGGCGCCGGCCGCGCTTCGCGGATCGGTGGATGCCGTGCGGCGAGGCGTTATCTTCGAGCCGGAGGGGGCGCCTCCGATCGAACAGCTCGGACTGTGCAGCTCCTCATGGGCCCAGTGGCTGCCCGAATATCCCGAGCCCGGCGTACTGCTGCTGAAGTGGATTGAGCCCCGGCATATGCAGCATCAGATTCGGCGCTGGAACCGCAGCCATGCCGACGAGATCCGCTCGGCCTTCCTCAACGGCAGCGGTATGCTCGTCTGGGAGAACGTCTTCGGGACCTGGAATCCATGGGCCGATGCGGACCGAGCAGCCTGGAGCGCCCTGGCCCCTGTGCTGCGGCGTTTCCATGCGGCCCTGAGCTCCGAGAGCTGGGAACCGTTCGCCACCGACGCCCCGGCCGGCGCCACCGTGCACCGTTGGACCGCGCCGGGATCGCACCTGTACCTGTTCCACTCTCCGGGATCGGAACCACCGACATGCGGTCGGCTGGGCATCCCGTTGACGGCTCATGGAGGCGAAGACGTCCTGTCCGGTGCGCCCGTCACCGCATCCAGCGCCCCTCTGACGGTGGTGAACGGCCTCGGCGGCGTCGTGATCCGAACGCGCGCCGGCGCACAGCTCCCGCCGCGGTCTCGCTCGCCCGTGCGCTCGTCGGTCGACCCGACGTCGTGTTCGCAGACGAACCGACGGGCGCTCTCGACTCGCGATCCTCAGCCGCGGTGCTCGGCTTCCTCGTGCACGCCGTCCACGAGATGGGTCAGACCATCGTGATGGTGACGCACGACCCGATCGCCGCGAGCCGGGCCGATCGCGTGGTGTTCCTCGCCGACGGATACGTCGTCGGCGACATGTCCGATCCCACATCCGACCGCATCCTCGACACCATGAAGTCACTGGGGGGCTGATCATCATGTTCAAGACGACGTTTCGCAACCTCGGTTCACACCGAGTCCGGTTCCTTCTCACATGCGTCGCCATCGTTCTCGGTGTCGGACTCCTCACCGGGACGCATGTGCTCACGGACACCGTGCGGGCAACCTTCGACGACCTGTTCGAGGAGGTCTCCGGCGGGGTCGATCTGACTGTGCGTGCACAGACGGCTTTCGAGAACAATGCCTACGGCAGCGACCGTGAGCTCGTCGACGCCTCGATCGTCGACGCCATCCGTTCCGTCCCCACCGTCGAAGTGGCAGAGGGGTCGGTCGAGGGCTATGCCGAGATGATCGGCGAGGACGGCATCGCCATCCAACCCCCCGGAGCGCCGACACTCGGCTGGTCCTGGTCCGACGTGCCGGAGTTCAACGCGTTCCGAATCCGTGACGGGCGTCCCCCTCGCGACTCGGGAGAGGTCGTCGTCGACGCCGGAACGGCGGACAGTCACGACCTCGCCGTGGGAGACACGGTCGACATCCTGCTCACGGGCTCGAAGCGAAGCTTCGAGATCGTCGGTGTGGCCCGTTTCGGCGAGGCCGACAACCTCGCCGGTGCGACGGTCACGCTTTTCGACCCTGCGACCGCGGTCGACATCCTCACGGCGGGTGCCGGCTTCACCTCGATCGAGGTCATCGGCACGGACGGGACCGAGCTGGCCGAGCTCCAGGAAGATGTCGTGGCGATCCTCCCCGACGGCTTCGAGACGGTGACGGCCGCGCAACTCGCCGAGGAGACGACATCGGCTGTGACCGACGGTTTCGGGATCTTCGAGACCGGCCTCCTCGTCTTCGCAGGTGTCTCGCTCTTCGTGGCCGGGTTCATCATCTTCAACACGTTCTCGATCGTGGTTGCCCAGCGCGCGCGGGAGATCGGCATGCTGCGTGCGATCGGGGCGGGTCGCCGTCAGATCATGGTTTCCGTCATCGTCGAGGCGGTCGTCATGGCCGTGCTCGGTGCAGGTCTCGGTGTGCTCTTCGGCCTCGCCGTCGCGCATGGCCTCCTCGCAGTGTTCGATCTCATGGGCATCTCCCTCCCGAGCACGGACCTGCGTCTCGAGCCAGGGACGGTCTGGGCCGGGTTCGGCCTTGCGGTCCTCGTGACCGTCCTCGCTG
>JABWBA010000003.1 GCA_013360745.1 Chthonomonadales bacterium
CCGCAACCACGGCGATCACCAGAATCTGTTGCAGTTCGGGATTCAGAGCGTCCATTAATCCGTGCTGTCGCCCAGGGGCTGACTGATGCCAGGGCCCACTTCGGTAAGCTGCAGGAAGATATCCTCCAGGTTCGCCGCCCCGGATGAGGTCAATATGCGAAGATCCGCCATCGTACCGGTCGTAATGAGTTTGCCCATGTTGACGATACCGAATCGGTCGCACATCCGTTCCGCAACATCGAGTATATGCGTCGACACGAACACCGCAGCGCCATCGGAGCACATCTCGCGCAGCACATCCTTCATCATTCTGGCCGATTTTGGGTCAAGCCCTACCGTCGGTTCATCGAGGAAGACCACCGAAGGCTGATGGAGCATGGCCGCCGCAAGGGCGATCTTCTGCCGCATGCCGCGGGAATAGGATTGGATCAGCTCATCACGCTTTTCCTCTAGCCCGAGCCGCTCCAAAATGCCGTCAATCCGTGCAGCGCGTCCTCCCAGAGGCAGCGAGTAGAGGTCGCCGACAAAGCTAAGGAACTCTCTGCCGGTTAACTTCTCATACAGATATGGATTGTCCGGAACATATCCGATGGATCGAAGAGCCTCTTTCGATCGTAACGCGATCGGATAACCGCAGACAGTTGCCGTCCCGGAGCTAGGCCGGAGAAGGCCTGTCAGGAGCTTGATGGTTGTAGTCTTTCCCGCGCCGTTTGGACCTAGAAAACCGAACAGCTCACCATAGGCGATCGTCAGATCAAGTCCGTTGAGAGCCGAGACCGCCCCGAAGCGTTTCGTCAACCCATCGCAGACGATGGCATGGGTCACGGTCGGATACCCATCACGACACGCTCATGCCCGGCCAGATCCGCCCTGCTTCGAATCGCTGTGAAGCCAGTATCGCGGAGCGCCCGGGCGGCATCCGCGGCTTGCCCCGCCGCGACTTCAAGCGCGAACAACCCGCCCGATCTGAGAACCATATACGCCTGGGGCAATAGACGGCGGTGAATCAGCATACCGTCAGGACCGCCGTCGACAGCGATCCGCGGCTCCCAATCTCGCACCTCGGTCTGCAGGTTCGGTATCTCGCTCGACCTGATGTACGGCGGGTTGGCGATGACGATATCGACGGAACACGCGGCTACAGGCGTCAGAAGGTCGGCACAGATCACGCATACCCGATCTTCGACACCATGCGCAGCCCCGTTATGTCGCGCAACCTCTGTGGCCTCCGGGCTGATGTCCATCGAAAGAACGCGGAGCGAGGGAGCGTTGTACGCGACGGCTATCGCGGCACATCCGCTGCCAGAGCAGACATCGATGAGCAGCGGCTCGTCCATTCCGTTCAGTCGTTCCAGAGCGACATCGACGAGGAGTTCGGTCTCGGGTCGAGGAACCAGGGTGGCTGGCGTTACCGTAAAACGCAAACCGTAGAAATCCTGATAGCCCAGAACATAGGCGAACGGCGTTCCGGACGCGCGCCTCAGAACGAACCGGCAATAGCCCCGTGCTTGCTCGTCCGTTACGTCCGTGATCATGCCCGCAAGCACATGATCTCTGGATACCTCAAGGGTATGCGCCAGTAAGATCTGGGCTTCGAGCCGCGGTCGATCGGAGCTGGCTTCGGACAGCCGCTTCTCTCCCCAGCGGATAAGATCCGCAGCAGAGCGCTGGCATGGTATGTCCTCGGGGAACATCGTATTACTCGGCCAGATCGGCTCGGAGCTTTTCCGCTTGATCCGCTGCGACCAGCGCATCGACGAACGGCTGGATGCCCCCATCCAGGATCCCAGCTACATTGTGGATTGTTAGACCAATCCGATGATCCGTCACCCTGCCATCCGGGAAGTTGTAGGTACGGATTTTCTCGCTCCGATCGCCCGTACCCACCTGCGAGCGGCGCGCTTCCGTCCGCGCAGCCCGCTGCATCTCCAGCTCCCGCTCGTAGAGCCGCACGCGGAGCATTCGCATGGCCTTTTCGCGGTTCTGAAGCTGACTCCGCTCATCTTCACAGGTGACAAGGAGACCCGTAGGCTTATGAAGGATGCGGATCGCCGTCGCCACTTTCTGGACGTTTTGCCCTCCAGCGCTGGACGAATGATAGACGTCGACCTCAAGATCCTTCGGGCTGATGGCGATCTCGACCTCTTCCATCTCTGGAAGAACCGCTACCGTCGCGGTCGATGTATGGATACGGCCGCTCGATTCGGTTGCCGGAACTCGCTGCACCCTGTGAACGCCGCTTTCGAACTTCAGCTGGCTATAGGCGCCCTGCCCCGCGATGCTCAGCACGATGTCCGTATATCCGCCGATGCCGGTCTCCTGCGCGCTCAGCACCTCCATCTTCCAGGCGCGGCGCTCGGCATACCGAGCGTACAGCCGCATCAGCTCGCCGGCAAAAAGCGCAGCCTCCTCACCGCCGGCTGCCGGCCGGATCTCGACGATCACATCCCGCTCATCGTTGGGGTCACGGGGTAGTAGGAGGATACGAAGCCGATCCTCCAGCGCATCCAGGCGTGGCGTCAGCTCGGCGATCTCAGCCTCGGCGAGCGATCTCATATCCGTGTCGCCGATCAGATCGCGAGCCTCAGCCAGAGCCTTCTCCACCTCGCGGTATTCGCGATACGCTTGGACCACTTCACTGAGGGCGCTCCATGCGCGGGTCGTCTGCCGATAGAGATCCCGATCTGCGACGACTTCCGGATCCGCCATGCGGCGTTCGAGGTCGATGTATTCGGCATCGAGCCGCTCCAAACGTTGTCGGGCTAGTTCAAGGGACACCTAACGCTCCGCGGTTCCAGCCGCTTCCGAAGGGGCTCATTGGCGCTGGCGCCCGCTCCGGGGCGGCGGAACCTTATGCAGGGTTTCACCGACCGGCAAATCCGACGGTGTGTCTATCTCGTGGCAGGCGGTTCGGACCGTTCGCGATCGATGACATTCGTGAGCGCGGCGAGAGCGACCTGCACTTGCTGAGCATCGGGCTCTCTCGTGGTCAACCGCTGGCTCCAGAGGCCGGGCGCCAGCAGAATCGTGAGGAGCCGCTGGCTTCGCGCGCGACCCGCCAGGCGGATCAGCTCATAGGCTGTGCCGGCCACCAGCGGCAGAAGAGCGAGATGGAGCGCAATCCGCACCAGCGCATGCTCAGGCCGCGGAAACAGTGTATGGACCAGAATCGTGGCCAGCAATACTATGACGACGAAGCTGGTCCCACATCGGGGATGGATCCGGCTCTCAGCCATCGCATTATCGAGCGTCAGTTCCCGGCCGTTCTCCAGGGCGTTGATCGCCTTGTGTTCGGCTCCGTGGTACTGAAAGACGCGTCGGATATTGGCGATGAACGAGATCAGCGTTACGTACCCGAGGAAAATGCCGATCCGCATCACGCCATCAAGTAGATTACGCGCGATGGCCGAATCAACACCCAGACGATACTGGACCAGCTGGGTGAGCAGCGTTGGCAGTATGACGAACAGCCCGACGCCGGCCGCAAGCGAGATGGCTAATGTCACGCCGATGGCCATATCCGCCGCCTGGGCCTTTTTCGACGGACGCCCGGCAGCGCGACGCGCCGCCTCGTTGGCTTCGGCCTCGGCAGTAGCCTGAACGTTGGCCGCATAGGCCAGGGCTTTCAGCCCGAGGGCAAGCGCATCAATAATCGCCAGAGTGCCGCGCAGGAACGGTCGGTTCAGCCAGTCGAGCTTGCCCAGCAGGGTAGCGCCGACCGGCTCTTGATGTAGAACCACCTCGCCGTCCGGCGTTCGACACGCGACCGCGTAATAACGCGGGCTGCGCATCATTACACCCTCGATCACCGCCTGGCCGCCGAACATCATCTCCTCTGCCATCGATGCCGCCCTATGGAGCCCTGCGTGGGTTTACTGCTTACCTCGCCGATACTTCTGCTGGAACTTTTCTACACGACCTTCGGTATCCACGATCTTTTGCTTACCGGTAAAGAACGGATGACAGCTTGAACATATCTCCACACGGATCTGATCGCCCTTGGTCGAGCGTGTTTCGAATGTATTGCCGCAAGCGCAGGTGACCGTGGTTGCGACGTACTTGGGATGTATGCCTTCCTTCATCGCTTACTGATTCTCCTCGTGGCCGCCCGGGCCCCGCTTAGTATACCTACCCGTTCGCCGCCATCGGACGGTCCAATCGAAAGGGGCCTACTCTCCATACGCAGAGCGCCGCCTTCCTGTCGCCGTGGCCCGCGCTCTATCCCGCCGGACGAGGCTGCGGGTATAACCGACTTATGGTACTGACGCTTGTTCCGTTCAGCGACCCGGTAGGAGAGGCTCGGCGCTATGCCGAGACGCTTGCGGAGGCCATGACGCCCCACCTTGCGGATCGGATCTCCGCCATCCAGATCGCCGACGCCCCAACGGATCGGACGGACGAACAGGAACTGGTCCATTGGATCATTCCATCCTCGCCCGAAGCGCCGTTCGCGCCCCATCCTTCGGGTTCACCGATCTTCGCCGTCAGCCTCCTCCCGCTAGCCTATGAGGTCATCGACAACGAGCGGCGGCAGGTTCTACCCGACTGTGTTCAGTGGATCCGCCCGCAACTGATCTTCTGCACATCGGAGGATGACGCCAACTGCCTCTACTATGCGATCGACAACGGGGCTGAAGTCCACATCGTGTCTCCCTGGGCGCCCGAGCCTCCGGCCGACCTCAGCCCTATCGGACCAGCGCCCTTTGTGCTCTGTATGATCACTCGGGATACCCCGCCGGACCTGGCGGAAGAGATGGTTCGCGCTGCCGACGAACTGCCCCCCTCGGTTCGGCTGGTGGCCGCCTGCGAAGGTGGAGAAGACGGAGAGCCCGCTACGCTGGCCCGCAGGTACTCCGCCGAGCGCCATGTGGAACACCGGGTCGAGATCGTGACTCCTGATCGCGCCGACGAGATAGCCGGACTCGCACTTGGGGCCGAGGCGAGCGTTGTCGGTTCGCCGCGAGTCGCGGGACCATGGCATGGGTTTCTGCCTCTTGGGTGTGGGAGGCCGCTGCTGGCGCCGGCTCTGCCGATCTTTCGGGATGTGATGCTCGATGGTCACTGCATTCGGCTTGTACGCGCAGAGGAGCGTGGTCACGTCGGAGCTTGTCTGAGGGCTCTCCTGTCCAACCCGATTGGCGTAGCGGAGCTCCGCGAACGGTCGGCGGCCTACGCCCGGTCACGAACCGCTTCCGCTGCGGCTCAGGCCATCCTCCAGGCGTACCGATCAACGTTGACATGAACCAGATTGGCTGTTCCGAACGAAGGCTGCGGATCGCGATGATCACCTCCCTTCGAAGCCGCTGCGGGATTGCCGACTACAGCCGAACGCTCGTCCATGCCCTCCGCCATAGGGTCGAGATCCCCGTCTATTGCGAGCCGGCCGCGTTTGATCCGGCGCAGAACGGGCTCGATGCCATCCATCTACAGCATCAGTACTTCCTCTACGGCGGCGTTGCGCCCTGGAAGAACACCTTCCGGCGTTTCGCCGATCGGCTATCGGCGCCGACGGTGATGACCGTGCACGAATACGTCGAACCAACGGGAGATCCGCTGCGCCGGTTGGCGATAGCATGGACCAACCGCACCCAGTTTCGTAATCGCCATATCGATGGGTTGATCACCCATACCAACCTTGATAGGGAACGACTCATTCGCCTGGGAGTTGGGGCGGAGCGTATCCATGTGGTACCGCATTTCGTCCCGCCTGCGCCCGCGCTGCCATCGAGAGAGGAGGCACGCTCGGCCCTCGGTATCGGCGGCTCCTTCGTCATCACCATTCCCGGTTTCCTTTCGCGACGGAAAGGTCATCCTGCGGCGATCCGCGCCATGGCGCAGATGCCGAGCTGCGCCCGTCTATTTCTGGCCGGCGGAGCGCATCCCGACGATCGCAGCCAGTATGCCGACAGCCTGGTTCAGCTTGCCATCCAACACGGTGTGGCCGAACGGGTCACCGTTACAGGGTATCTTGAGGATGCTGATATGGCAACGATAATGGCGGCGACCGATGTGATATTGGCACCATTTACCTCGGGTAGCGGGTCCGGCTCACTGGCCCTGGCATTCGCTTGCGGTAAACCGATTGTCGCGTCGGCGATAGCTCCGAATATCGAGATCGACAGCCGGACGCCGGGCGCCCTTTATCTGGTACCGCCGGAGGATCCCAACAGCATTGCCCGCGCGATCGACAGCCTGATGCAGGATGGAGAAGCGCTCGCTCGTCTGTCGGCTCGAGCCTCGGAATACGCAGCACAGATGACGGTGGTGTCCGTCGCTCAGGAGACCGCGGACGTGCTCCGGCGCATCGCGATAGTCCGATGATCATCGGTATCGACGGCAGGGCGCTCACCGGCCGATTTACCGGCGATCGGACCTACTGGCTCAACCTGATCCGCGCCCATGCGGGAGCCGAGGAACCAGACTATCAGTACATCGTCTATACACGCCTTCCGATGCTCGAAGACCCCGGCATCCTATCACCCCGCATCACGTTCCGGACCATACCGGCCACGAACGATCGAATCTGGACGCTGGCCACGTTCCCGCGAGCCCTCCGCCAGGATGGGGTGGATCTGGCCCATACGCAGTACACCACACCGCTCCGCACACCGTGCCCGATCATCACCACCGTTCACGACATCTCGTTCCGGCTCTACCCGGAATGGTTTCCGAAGCGCCATCGCATGCTCCTGAACTGGTCCGTGCCCGGCGCGATGCGCAGGGCGGCACGGGTCATCACGGACTCCATGTCATCACGCCGGGATATCCTCCGGATTTATCGACTCTCCGAGCGACATGTCACCGCCATCCCGCTCGCTGCGCCGCCGGACATGGGGCCAGTCGATCCCAACCTCGCTCGGCGACGCGTCGCCGAGAGTTACGGGCTCGATGGCCCCTACATCATCTCCGTCGGCGTGCTCCAACCCCGCAAAAACCTGCCGATGCTCATCGAAGCCTATGCAAGAGCGCGTCATGGCGCCGGTCTTTCGCATAAACTGGTGCTCGCGGGCAAACGGGGATGGGCCTATGATGAAATCGCTGTGCAAATCGCGCGGCTCCGCGTCAGTGCGGATGTGCTGATTACCGACTACGTCGCGGACGGCGATCTTCCGGCGCTCTATTCGGCGGCGGACATGATGGCCTTTCCGTCGTTATATGAGGGCTTCGGGCTGCCACCGCTCGAGGCCATGGCCTGCGGAGCTCCGACGATCGTCAGCGACGCGCCAGCCATGCCGGAGGTCGTTGCCGACGGCGCACTGGTCCTACCGGTGATGGACTCTGCGGCATGGGCCGATGGCCTGTCGCTTCTAGCCTCTTCGGAGTCCGCGCGTCGCGACTTCGCGGAGGCTGGGCGAGCTCGGGCCAACCAGTTTAGCTGGGCAACCACGGCCCGAGAAACCCGACGGATCTATTCCGAGGTGCTATCAGGCCAGATGTCGCGCGCCGAGGCGGTCTCCCCTCCCTAGCCGTCTCTCCGGAGGAAGGGGGGCATGTCCAGGTCATCGGATTTCGGGGCGGGTTGCCTGGGCTCGGGTCGCGGCGCCGCATCCGGTTCGCTCGCGGGAGGTCGCTCACGGGTGATCGGCGAGATGTCCAGCTCATTCCTGGTCGGAAGCCGGCCCGGTTGTTCTTGTTCTCTGGGCGGTTCGGTATTGAATCCGGCGGCCAACACGGTCACTCGCAGACGGCCCACCATGGTCTCATCCAGCACCCATCCCACGATGATATTCGCTTCGTGTCGATCGCACGCCCTGGTGATCGTTTCGGCCGCGATGTTCGCCTCGGCGAGAGTAAGGTCGGGTCCGGAAGTCAGGTTGACCAGGACGCGTGTTGCGCCATCGATGGATGTCTCGAGCAGCGGACTTGATACGGCCTCCCTGGCCGCGTCCTCGGCGCGGTTATCCCCGGTCCCCACACCGATGCCCATCAGGGCGGGTCCGGCTTTACGCATGATAGCCTTCACATCGGCGAAGTCGACGTTGATCAGGCCCGGGATGGTGACAATATCGCTGATGCCCTGGACGCCTTGCCGCAGAACCTCATCGGCCATTCGGAACGCATCGACCAGGGTGATATCTCTCTGGCCGATGGTGAGCAGCCGGTCGTTGGGGACGACGATCACCGTATCGACATGATTCCGAAGCTGGGCGATGCCCTCTTCGGCCGTCTGCATCCGACGGGGACCCTCGAATCCGAAGGGCTTTGTTACCACAGCAACCGTGAGTGCGTTGATCGATTGGGCGATCTCGGCGATCACGGGTGCAGCGCCGGTGCCCGTTCCGCCCCCCATTCCTGCGGTGACGAACACCATGTGCGCACCTTCGAGCGATGCACGGATCTCCGTTTTGCTCTCCTCCGCTGCCCGCCGACCGACATCCGGATCCCCTCCGGCGCCCAGACCTCGTGTCGATGTCTCGCCGAGGCGGAGCTTTCTCGTGGCCAGGGCGACATCCAGGACCTGGGTGTCGGTGTTCATGGCGATAAAGACCACGCCCCCCAGCCCCGCTTCGATCATCCGGTTGACGGCATTGGTACCGCCGCCTCCGCAGCCAACGACGCGGATGTCTGCGCCGACGCTACGCGGTTCGACTCCCCATTGTGGGGTCGTTGTCATGGTATCCAGGGCTCCTATTGGCGACGTTGCAGCCGAATCGGTATCTAGCGGCGGCGATAAAGCGCCGGTGTATCGAGATCGTGTTCGTCGATGATGTAGTCCGGCTCGCCCGCTTCGCTGCCTGCGGTAAGCAGACTCTGGACCGTAACCGGCACTTGTTCCCTGCCATCCGATGTGTCTGCCGGCTCTGAGATGGGCGATGATTCGGCCATAGCGACCGGACGAACGGGTACCTGCTGTGGCTGAGGGCGCAGCTCCTGGCTCGCGATCGGAGTGACAGGCCTCTGATCGGGCTGGGCGAAACCCGTGGCAAGGACGGTAACTCGAACCTTCCCCTCCATGGCAGGATCGAGAACCCAACCAAAGATAAAACGAGATTCTTTCGGGTCGCAGAGGTCCTGAATCATCGACGCAGCCTCATTGAACTCTGCGAGTTTGAGATCGGGCCCCGAGGTCATATTGATCAGCACCCGCAACGCTCCGTTGATGGAGGTATCCAGCAGCGGGCTGTGAGCGGCGCGACGAGCTGCGGTGATGGCCCGGCCTTCTCCTTCGGCTTCTCCGATCCCCATCATCGCCGTCCCCGCTTGCGACAACGTCGCCTTGACATCGGCAAAGTCGACGTTGACCGATCCTGGCACCGTTATGATATCCGAGATGCCCTGGACACCCTGGCGCAACACATCGTCGGCGATACGAAAGGCGTCGATCAGCGGCATACTCCCTGCGCCGCAGCCATCGAGCAGTCGATCGTTGGCGACGACAATAACCGTATCGGCCCTTCCCTTGAGTTCATCAATCCCCGCTTCGGCGTTACGCTTGCGGCGCGGCCCCTCGAACGTAAACGGCTTGGTCACGACAGCCACGGTCAGAATGCCGAGGGAGGCAGCGATATCAGCGACGACGGGCATCGCGCCCGTCCCCGTGCCGCCGCCCATGCCTGCGGCAAGAAATACCATCTGAGCGCCCTGAAGCGAGCGGCGTATCTCGTTCCGCGACTCCTCGGCCGCTCGACAACCGACCTTCGGATCGCCTCCCGCGCCAAGCCCTTCGGTCGTCTCCGGCCCGAGCGGCAGCCGCAAAGGGGATTGGCAGAGGCTGAGGGCGTCTCGATCCGTGTTCATCGCGATCATATCGACCCCACTGAGGCCCGCATCGATCATCCGGTTCACGGCGTTGCAGCCAGCCCCGCCTATACCAGCGACGACCAGTCGAGGCCGGGTGTCTTGCCGCCGTTCATCTGCGCTATGTGCGTCTGCCATTGGATGCGTCACCTTTCGCCTGTACCTCAAATGGAGTTCGGTCAGGGGTTCCTGAACCCATCACCGACGTGATCCGAAGCCTTTAATCCAGTCCCATAGGGCGATTGCAGGATTCGGATTCACCTTCTCGTTTTCGCTGTATTCCTGCAGCACGCCCCAGCGCATCAATCCCACTGCAGTCGCATAGATCGGACTGTCGTCTTCGATCGGCGGGCCTGACTGTCTTCCGTCGGCCGATAACACCTGGCGGGATGCAGACAGAGACCCAATCCCGCTGGGACGCGCGACACGCGCGGGCAAACCGAGAACCTGACTCGCACACTCCGCCGTTCCCGCCAGCAGCGATCCGCCGCCGGTGAGCACAATGCCTCTCGTGAGTGCGTTGTACACCCCTGCCTTGTCGAGATCCTTCTTCACCAGGAGGAACAACTCCTCCATCCGTGCGTGGATTATCTCACAAAGTGCGGTTCTTCGAAACGGCCTTGGCTCCGTCCCGCCGATCCTGGACACGGCCACGGCGTCTTTCACGTCGACGGCGGCCGGCACCGCGTGTCCGTGGTCCACTTTCAGGGACTCCGCATCTTGAATGGCGACGCGCAGAACCTGAGCGATATCGTTGGTTACGTTGGTGCCACCGACCGGCAATACGGAGGCGTGGAGGATCTCCTCTTCGGAAAAGGCGGCAATATCCGTCGTTCCGCCGCCGATATCGAGAAGGCAGACGCCCTGCTCCCGTTCCTCCTGACTCAATACAGCCACGCCTGAAGCCAGGGAGGCGAGCACCTGCTGGGCGCAATCCAGCTTCGCCGTCCTTACGGCTTTGTCGAGGTTCAAGAGGCTGTTGCGAGAGCCGGTTATGATCAGCGTCTCCACTTCGAGCCGACTGCCGCACATACCAACCGGTTTGCGGATACCCCGCTGGCCATCGACACTGAAGACCCGCGGAATCGCATGCAGGATCCGTCGCTCATTCGGGATGATGATGACCTGGGACTGTTCCAGCACTCGTGCTCGATCTTCCGGCGTAATCTCCTGATCCGCATGCGTAATCGCCGCGACGCCGCGCGAGTTCATCGATTGCACTTGCTCACCCGAGACACCAACATATACGGATGAGATCGACACATCGGCATGCTTCGACGCAGCGCTTACGACATCGGCAATCGCGGCTGCCGCAGCGTCGAGATCGGTGACGAGACCTCTCCGCACACCCATCGACGGGCACAGCGCCACGCCGGCCATGGTTGCCTCGCCGTCAGGATCGACCTTAGCGACGACGCAGCAGGACTTCGTCGTGCCCAGATCGAGACCGGCAATAAACTCACTACCCGCCGACATCATTCATACTCGCACATGGTGTTGAAGCAGGAGATCCCAGAGACAATCCTTGATGGTAAGCCACGGAGTTCCGTCGTCACACCCCTTCCTTCTTGCGGGCGATTGCGATCTTGGTCAGGTAATAGCGACGGATCAAGGAAAGATTCAAGAAAACCCGGCCCCCAAGCGCTACGACCGCTGCCAGGAACAGGTCCACACCGATCCTGTCTCCGAGATAGGCTAAAGCGGCCGCAAGCAGGGTATTCAGGACGAAGCCGCTGATAAAGATATCGTCTTGAAATCGGCCTTCGATGCCAGCCCTGATACCGCCCAGCAGGGAGTCGAGGCCGGCCAGTGTCGCCAGCGATAGATACGGGGCGTACAGGCCGGCGAGCTCGCCGGGAACCGACAATCGGCCGAATACCACCCAACCGAGCACGATGCCCAGCGCCAGCGCCAGGACCGGAAGCGTCCCTGTCATCGATCTCCCGATCGCCCTTTGGACGGTGCGGACGCGGCCACAGGCTTGGCCCAGCGAACCTCAGTGCTGCCGGCAAACGCCGACACGAGCACGTCCTTTCGCTTCTCGAGACGAAACATGCTAGGGTCGATGCTCCGAAGCTCATCGAGATATCCCGCAGGCAGATTCAGGCCTCCCGCCAGAGTACCGGGGTCCCCGATCGCCAGAATCTCGAAGGGGGGCACCACGGGAATATTGTTGACCATAATAGTCGGACCAACGCACCGAATCGGAGTTCGAGAGGTCAGCCGCTGGCCGTTGATCGATATCGCCTCGGCGCCGGAAGCGGTGAGTTCGTTCGCGACGAGCTGCAGATCGTAGTCGTGTATCGTCAGACGTTCGGCCTCGAACGCCCGATTCGACCGAGGTTTGCCATCCTGCAGCATCAGCATGATCCCCGGGCCATGCACCTCGGTTAGACCGCTCAGCAGCTTGACCTTCTGAAGCTCGGTATTGAGGGTTTCCAGCTTTCCGCTCCCCTCGGCCAGCACGGTCTCCAGGGTCGTTTGTTTCTCCCGTAAATCGGAAATCTCCCGCTCTCGCTGACGCAGCGTCATGGTCAGGTGAGGACTCGGAGCCACACCAAACCCCACACGGCCGGACGACATACCCGATCGCCGGATAGTCGTTACCGTCTGAAGTGAACCCGCAACCAGAAGGCCCAGAATAAAGCAAAGCGCCGACACCTGCCATACCCATGGTTGGTGCCGGTGGCCGGAGGCGAACACTCGCAACCCTCTCCGACGCGCTGCGCGCGTCCTTATTCACGACGTGACCGAGCGGCATAGGAGCGTTTCGGGCGACTTCCACTATACGCCTCGCCGATCCGCAGGCCGATCGCCCGACTGCTGCCGAGGTCGTCCTGCTGGCATCCTGGGATGCGCTACATTGATCTCCGAGACCGTTACGCCGATATCGCTTCTCGCAGCGTAGATCGCACGCACTACCGCAAGCTTCCGCGGCAGATCCTCAACATCACCGATGACGACGGTCACTCTGTCCCAGTTATTAAAGCATATGCCGGCGTTCCGGTCAACGGAGACTGTCGCACCCCGAAGGCACTCGACTCGCTCGGCCAGCATCGCTGCAGTCATGCCTCCTAGAAGCCGTTTATCGCGAATACGATCACCAACCGACAGGCGCACCCGTCCGTCGACCGCAACCTCCGGCAAGCGGATACCGACACGCTTCGGCCGGATCACGTATCCGTCATCGTCTACCTCGAACTGACCAGAGGAGCACCGGAGTGTATAGGCCGATCTTCGCGGGATCACACTGGCCATGACACTCCGGCCGGTGAGCGTAACGGCAGCGCGCCGCACCCACGGCAGCGCCTCGAGCGTTCGCTCGATACCCTTCCGATCGAGGCGCACCAGCGGCTGGCCGGGGTTCATGTGCAGGGCGTTCTCCACACCCCGGCGTTCGTGCGCGAGCGATAAGAGAGGCCGGCGCAGGCGTATCTGTTGGACTGTCGCAGCCGGAGAGATGCAGAGGGCAAGTACGAGGACGATCGCGAGGACCATGGCGCTGTACCGAACGGCTCTGATATCCGCGCGCGGCCCGGGCTTTCGTCGGACATTCCGTCGATTGGCGGCTTTTCGGATCATGCCTGCACCTCCTTTGGCTGGCCGGAGATGTACCTCACGCCGGCCTCTCGGATATTCCCGGCGCCCATGATCAGCACGACATCGCCGGGGCGTGTGATCCACCCCATGGCATCGGGCACTGCATGTCGATCACGTACAACATGCAGCCCGCCCAGCGGGGCCGCGCGGGCCACCGCCGCCGCCAGGGCTATGATGTCGACGCCTTCGATCGGTGATTCCCGCGCAGGGTAGATGTCCGACAGGATCACAATATCTGCGGCTGCGAGTTCCCGAGCGAAGTCCTCAAGGAAGTCCCTCGTGCGGCTATAGAGGTGCGGTTGAAATACGGCCAGGATCCTACGATCCGGATATCGCGCTCGGGCGCCGGCGATTGTTGCCGCGATCTCAGTCGGGTGATGGGCGTAATCATCGACGACTACCACTCCGTTACGCTCGCCAAGGATCTCGAAACGGCGTCCGACACCGGAGAAATCCGCCAGTTCCTGGGCTGAGGTTGCCAGATCGACCCCGATCCGGTGCGCCGCAGCGATGGCGGCAATCGCGTTGCGCACGTTGTGCAATCCTGGAACGCGGATCTGGCATGGCACGCGCGATGGGATCCCGGATGCCGCGATCTCGAAATACATGCCGAACTCCGACGCCTCGATTCCCCCGGCTACGATATCGGCATCAGCCTCCGGCCCCATACCGACTCTCACTACCGCTCCATCGGCCAGACCTCCGATTGCTGCAGCGCGGCGGCTGTTGGCATCGTCGGAGAACAGCACCAGCGAACCACCGGAGCGGATGCCTCGGATGAACTGCGCGAAACCGTCGATCACCCCGGACTCATCGATATAGCAGTCCAGATGATCCGATTCGATATTGGTAATGATGGCTATATCGGGTGCAAGGGCGTGGAACGATCGGAAGGCTTCGCAAGCTTCCGTCAAGAACACGCCGCTGGATCCGAGCCGGACATTGCCGCCGAACGGCCCGTATTCGCCGCCGATGAGAGCCGTCGGGTCTCTGCCTGCCGCCGTCAGGATATGAGCCAGCATCGCCGTGGTCGTCGTCTTGCCGTGCGTACCTGCGACGGCGATTCTGGGCCCATTGCAGCCCGCCATCAGCTGCCCGAGATACTCCGATCGACGTTGAAGCGGTATGCCAAGCTCCATCGCCGCTGCCAACTCGGGATTGTCGGGCGCGAGCGCATCCGTGTAGACCACGAGGTCGGGCATCATCCGACGGATCGTCTCGGCCGAATGCTCACAGGCAATGACGGCTCCGAGCTCCTCCAATGCGGCGGTCAACGCATTCGGCGATGGATCGGAGCCCGATACCCCGAAGCCGCGGTGCAGGGCGATCCGGGCGAGAGCGCTGACGCCGACTCCGGCTATTCCGATGAAATGGACCTTGTACGGTGTCATCGTCCGGCGGCTTTCATTACTTCGTCAGCAACGGCCTCGGCGGCGCCGCGTGCGGCCAGCCCCGCTGCCGCCCGGGCCATCGCGACGAGTCCCGAACGATCCGACATCGAGCGGTGAAATTCCGAAATCAGGCGATCGGCGGAAAGATCAGATTGTGGTATGAGGGCTGCGGCGCCAGCCTCAACGAACGCGCCTGCGTTCACAGTCTGATGGTCCGCGTAGGCGTACGGATAGGGCACCAGAATCGAGGGAAGCTCGTTCGCCGCGATCTCTGCGAGACTCGACGCTCCGGCGCGGCTCAGCACGAGATCCGCACTCCGATAGGCCAGCGGCAGGTCCGTTCGGTCGAAGTACCCTCGCGGCAGGTACCGACTGTCCGCGGAAGGGGACTCGGGGTTATCGCCGTCGCCCGTTTGATGCAGTACATATGCGTCTTCGGGCAGCTGCGAAACGGCTTTCCGGACGGTTGCGTTGATCGCAGCTGATCCCTGACTGCCTCCGAGAACCAGGATCACAAACGCCCCGCAGGGGATACCGAAGTGCGTCCGGGCTTCGGCCTTCGCGGATGTAGAAACGATATCGCTGCGGATGGGCACGCCGGTCCAGATAGCCATCCCCGCAGGGAAGGCCGCCTCCGTTCCGCGAAAGGAGACGCAGATCCTTCGGGCTTTTCGCGCCAGCCACAGGTTGGTCCGCCCGGGCACGGCGTTCTGCTCGTGGAGGATTACGGGGATCTGCAGATGGGCCGCAGCAAGGCAAGCAGCGGCGGCAACATAGCCGCCAGTACCCAGAATGGCATCGGGTTGGATCCGCTGCAGCGCGCGCCGTGCCTGCAGATATCCGCGAAACAGCACCGCGAGCGTCCAGAGCGTATCAGGCGACATCAGGCGTTGGATCTTGCGGGCAGAAAGGCCGATAAAGGTAAGTCCATAAGCCTGTGCAAGCGATTCCTCGCGTCCGCCGCGCGCGCCCAGATAGATCGTCCGAGGAGGCGCTGCTATTGCCCGAAGATGCTCCAAGACGGCCAGTGCGGGATAGATGTGGCCGCCGGTACCTCCGCCAGTAAGTCCGATCGTCAACCGATCGCCTCCGAAGGGCGGGGCAGGGCGTTGCGCCTGGGCGACGGCGTTGCGGGCCGAAGGATGATACCGACGGCGATCAAGGTCACGACGAGCGACGACGTACCGAAGGAGATGAAGGGCATCGGCACGCCCGTACACGGGATCGAACTCGTTATGACCCCGAGGTTGATCAAGGATTGCCAGAGAAGCATCGCCCCAACGCCAGCCGCGACGAGCCTCGCGAAACGATCCGTACTATGCTGTACCACCAGGTAGGCGTGGCGGACGATGAGGCCGATGAGCGCCGCCACTACTAGCAGCGTCAGCAGTCCGCCCTGTTCAATCATATTGGCCAGAACGTAATCGGTGTTCGGCGCCGGCAGATAATCCCGTCCGTCGCCGTTCCCGTATCCCCTGCCGAATAAACCGCCGATCGATACAGAGATCAGCCCCTGGACGATCTGAAACCCCGTACCGTCGATATCGGCTTCGGGATTGAGGAACGCGGTGATCCGATGTATCCGGTAGCTGTGGCCGAACAAAGCGCCGAAGCCGGTGATCAACAGAACTGCGAACGTGACCGATATGCTGTAGATTGCCATCGTCCGGATCGGCGCGCCGGCGGTATAGAGCATGCTCAGCCCGATGGCCAGGATGACGAGTGCGGTCCCGAGATCCGGTTCACGTTCGATCAAGACGGCCAACAGGGTGATCATCCCCAGACACCATCCCACCGTATGCGTCGTGATCTCCCTCCCCTTGGCGCCTTTCGTGCAGAGAACGGCAAGCATCAGGATCAACGCCAGCTTCGCGAACTCACCGGGTTGTATGGTCACCGGCCCGATGCCTATCCGACGGTGAAATCCTTCGATCGGCGCCTTGACGCCAGGTACCCAGACGAGAATCAAGGCAATGAGGATCAGCGCCATGAACGGGAGGGCCAGGGAAAAGAGCCGATCGAATGTGGTCCTTGAGAGCGCGACCATACAGGCAAGGCCGACGCACACAGCAAGCGCCTGCTTCGTCACCGCAAGGTCATACCAGGTGCCGGCAGCGAGTTGCCCGGGACGATCCGCCGCCATTGTCGCGACAAGACCGGCGCCCGTGAGCAGCGCCGCGGCAAAGAAGGCGTAGCGAGACGAACGCGCGAGGATCTGATCAGTCTTCATCCAGAGCTGCCGTGGGCGAGATATCGACCGCGCTCACCCGTTGAACTGCGGCCCGGAATGCCTCGCCTCGTTCCTCGAAGTTGCGGAACATATCGTGGCTGGCGCAGGCGGGTGCGAGGAGGACTGCATCGCCCGGTCGCGCATGGACCAGCGCCTCCTGCACCGCCTCGTCCATGCTGCCCGCGAACGATATCCGGGTAAAACCGGCCTCGTATGCGGCTTCGGCAATCTCCCGTGCGGCCCGGCCGATCAGCACTGCGTGCTCAACATACCGCGCCATCGCGCATCCAAGACGCTCAAAGGACTCCCCTTTTGGCGAGCCTCCGGCGATGAGGACGATCGGTCGGTCCACGGCCTCGAGGGTTCGTATCGCTGCATGCACATTGGTCGTCATTGAACCGTTGATGAAGGCCACCCCGTGCGCCTCAGCAACGATCTCCATCCTGTTGTCCAGCCCGGTGAACTCGAGCAGGGCCTCACGCACTGCCTCGGGCGGCGCGCCCATCGCCAGGGCCGCAGCGGAAGCGGCAAGGGCGTTCTCGATGTTATGGGTCCCGGGCAGGCGGAGCTCATCGGCTCGGACCAGCGCGTATTCCACACCATGCAGCCGTACTGTTAGGATCCCGTCCCGTACGCAGGCGCCGTCAGCGTCAAAGCAATAGCCGCGGTCAAACCATAGCACTCGGGACGGCGCCCGATAGCCGATCAGACGCGCCGGAGCGTTGATCCCGTTGATGACCGCCGTATCGTCGGGCCGCTGAGCGGCGAACAGGCGAGCCTTACACGCCGCGTATTCGGCGAAGGAGCCATGACGGTCGAGATGATCGAGCGTGACGTTCGTCAATACTCCCACCTTGGGTCGGAATGTCTGAACCCATTCCAGCTGGAACGAGCTGATCTCGGCAACGATCACGTCCGTCGGATCGGCGCGTCGTGCCGCTTCGATCAACGGCAGTTTGATGGCCCCCGTTGATATATTGCCGCCGACGATCGTCCCTATGCCCGCTTCTTCGAGCATGCGTCCGATCCAGACGACGGTCGTACTCTTACCGTTGGTACCGGTGACCGCAACGATCGGCGCCCTGGCGATTCGATAGGCGACCTCGATCTCGGACAGGATCGGGATGCCGGCCGCTCGGGCCATCTGCAGCACGGGAGCCGATCGGGGCACGCCCGGCGACGGCACCACCAGCGAACAGCCTTCGATCGCCGTATGCGGCGAAGTCCCGGGCAGAAGCTGAACGCCAAGCCGTTCGGCGGCCCGGTAGGACGGACCCAGTGCGTCCTTATCTTTCCTATCGCTCAGCACGACGTCCGCGCCCAGGCCCTGCAGGACCTCCGCCGCGGCCAGGCCCGTCCGCTCCATGCCGATTACGGCAATCCTGCGACCCTGGAACTCGCTGTCCTCGACAATCGCGCTCAACGACCTTGCGTCCTTCTCTGTATGATGTTCCCGGCAGATGGTCCGGGCCCCGCCCATCAGGTCCATCCCAGGCCCGCCAGTATGATCGCAGACCCTGAGCACAGCAGGGTGATGAGGCAGAAACGGCCCACGACCCGCGTCTCGGGCCAACCGATCTCTTCGAAGTGGTGGTGCAGCGGAGCCC
This sequence comes from Chthonomonadales bacterium, assembly GCA_013360745.1. Taxonomy (GTDB): domain Bacteria; phylum Armatimonadota; class Chthonomonadetes; order Chthonomonadales; family CAJBBX01; genus JABWBA01. The sequence goes on from JABWBA010000003.1 coordinate 18,567, forward strand.
GTCGCAAGAGCCGATGGCCTCGGGCATACTCAACGCCATGCCGGCGCCGCCGATGTTTGAAGACGAGGACCTGCGCGATCACCGACAGGGTTTCGACCCAGAACATCGCGGTCGCAACAAGGACGGTGCCGATTGCGCCCGCAAGAACGCCCTGAACTGCGAGAAACGCTCCCAGCGCCAGCGCGCCCGTATTGCCAAGAAACACCTGCGCCGGATGGACGTTGTACCATAGAAAGCCTGCGCACGCGCCTGCAAGGGCCAGCGTCGTCGCCCCGAGGGCGTGGTCTCCGCCCGATGCGTACACGGAGACACCGGTCCCGAACAGGGCTATCGACGCCATGCCAGGCGTCAAACCATCCAGACCATCCGCCAGGTTGGTCGCGTTGCTCAGGCCGACGATCCAGATGACGGCCAGCGGGGCGAACGGCCAGGTAATGGATACGCCGAGGACCGTTTCCAACACCGGTCGCGGCGCCCGGAGGTATGCCGCAGTGATGACTCCGATTGCAGCAACGAACTGGAGAAGGAGCTTGGAACGCGATCCGAGGCCCAGATTGCGCCCTCGACGGATGATCAGGACATCATCCAGAAGGCCGATCAGACCGAATACGGCAACGGTGCAGCAGAGGATCCAGCCTGATGCGGTCATTCCGCCGAGCGCCGCCCATAGGAGGACGCCGGCGACGAACCCCGTTGAGACCATGAGGCCACCCATGGTCGGCGTACCCTGCTTGGCCGCGTGCCGCTCCGGAGCGTCGACCGATACGTTTTGTCGCACGCCGTTCCTGCGGAGCCAACCCAGAATGGGCACACCGCTAAGGATCGTTACGGCGCACGCGCCGAGCCCGATCCCGAGCCCATCGATCACACCGTACTGCATCACTGCATCGCTTCCAGGATCTCGCGCACCACGAGGCGATCGTCATACGGTATACGCTCATCACCGACAATCGTAACGGTCTCACCTCCCTTGCCCGCGATCAACAGCAGGTCGCCCGGCCTCGCCGCCTCCATCGCGAGCCGGATCGCTTCGCGCCGGTCCGGTTCCACTATAACGGCCGCCGTGGCGTCACCCATGCCCGCGAGGATCTCCTTTATGATGGCCTCGGGATCTTCATGGCGTGGGTTGTCACTGGTCACGACGACGATGTCCGCCCCGGTTCCGGCGAGCTTGCCGATGATCGGCCGCTTCCCCCGGTCACGATCCCCGCCGCAGCCCACAACCAGAATGATGCGGTCGGGATTCAGGGCTCGCGCGGAATGGAGCAGCGATTCGATCCCGGCGGGCGTGTGAGCGAAGTCAACGATCACATCCCAGCCCCGCCCGGTCTGCACGGACTCGAATCGGCCAGGCACCGGCGGCATCGTCGACAGCCCCTCTACGATCGCGTTAGAATCCATACCGAGGCTGATCGAGGCCCCGATCGCTCCCAGTGCGTTGGCGACCTGGAAAACGCCTCCGATCGGCAAGGTGATCGGTAACCTCCCGCAGGTCCCATCGACGACGAACTCGGTCCCCCTCGGATGGGCGATCACACCGGACGCCTGCAGGTCGGCAGGCCGAGCGGTGGCGAAGGTGATCACTCGACCATCCGTCGCCTCCACGACCGCATCCCCTCTGGGATCGTCCATATTCACGATCCCAGTGAACTCCCCGTTGGACCAGCGCGGGTACTCCGCGAACAGCCGGAGCTTCGCCTGGAAGTAGTCATCGAGATCATGATGGTAGTCCAGATGATCCTGGGTCAGATTCGTAAACACGCCAGCGCTCACGGCGATGCCGTCCGTTCGGTTCAGGGCAAGACCGTGGCTGCTGGCTTCCATGGCGAGGACCTCCACGCCCATCGCCCGCATCTCGCTCATGATGCGCTGAAGATCGTCGGCTTCCGGCGTCGTATGCGCACAGGGCAGTTCCCGGCCGAGCGCTTCGGCGCCGAGGGTTCCGATTCTCCCGGGCTTCAGTCCCGCAGCTCGGGCAATCGCGGCTACCATGGCCGCGGTCGTCGTCTTACCGTTGGTGCCGGTGACGGCGACCACGCGCATGGCATGGGACGGGCGTCCGTACACCTCGGCGGCACACAGCGCGAGCGCCCGTCGGGTATCGGTCACAATCAGGGCGGGAGCCCCGGACGCCAGACGGGATCTCTCCGCATGATCGACAACATAGCCGACTGCGCCCCGATCCTTTGCGTCCGCAATGAAACGATGCCCGTCCGTTTGTCCCCCACGGATACAGACAAATAGGTCGCCGAGACTCACCTCGCGGGAATCATGGCGCACCCCTGTGACGACCGCATCGCCGACGCGATCAACGCAGAGCTCGCCAAGGCTCGCGGCCAGGCCGGACAACGTACCCCGGGGATCGTGATTACCGGCGTTCATGGGAAGCCTCATCGCGCGTGGCGGTCGTTGTCGGCATATCGGAGGCCACGTGCAAGTGGGTCATGAGATCCTCCGCGATCCGCTTCCAGTACGGAGCAGCGGCCTGAGATCCATGGTATCCGTTCTGGGAGGGTTCATCCACCACAACGGTAATCACGGCCCTTGGCTTCGTCGCCGGAACGAAGCCGACGAAGGTTGCGATATGACCACGGTAGGCCCCATTGTCTACCTTCTGCGCCGTACCCGTTTTGCCCGCCGTCGTGTAGCCGGGCACCTCGGCCACCTTGCGGCCGGTCCCCCTGACTACCACAGCGCGGAGGTAACCGCGAACCTCCTCGGCCACCTCTTTGGAAAAGATCCTATCGATCCTGTGGACGGGATAACGGCGCTGGGCCGGGCTTCCTGGCGCGCCAAAGTAGGAGATGATGCGTGGTTGGATCAACCTGCCCCCATTCGCGAGCGCTCCGTAGACGGCAGTGAGTGCGAGGGGACTGATAGAAATCGATTGTCCGAATCCGATCCTGGCGATATCGTCTCGGCTCGGCACGTCCTCGGGACGTCGGACCACGGTATATCCCGGTTGATCGTTGTACAGTTGTATGCCGGTTTGGGCAAAGAAGCCGCAGTTTCGGAGCCCTTCGTTCAATCGTGCCCACCCGAGCCGCAGAGATATCCGCGCAACTCCGACATTGCACGACTTGGCAACGATCATCTCCGGTGTATTCGTGCCGGGAGCGGGCGTGTTGCTCTTGTGGGCTTCACACCGCAGCATCCTGTTGCCGGGGGTAAAGGCGCCGCTGCAGGGGATCGATTCGTCGTCCCGCAGCTCCCCATCCTCAAGAGCGATCGCGACCGTTATCGGCTTCAACGCCGACCCCGGTTCGTATAACATCAACGCACGGTTTCGATCATACTCCGGGTGTTTGGCGAGGATCGCCCCGAGGTCCGGGGATTGCAGATCGACGCTCGGTCGGCTGACCATGCCGAGTATGTCGCCAGTATGCGGATCCATCACGATCGCCGTGGCGCCGATCGGACGATGGGTTGCCATACAGGCGTCCAGGGCGCGTGCGCAGATCCGCTGCACCTCCGCGTCCAGTGTCAGACCAACCTCCATCCCGGGGGTCGCGGACGCGCGTCGATAGGGCATCAGCGGATTCAGGCGGCGAGAGCGATCCACCGAACCGGATCGCCAGCCGATGCTGCCGGCAAGGGCGGCATCCGCCCATTGCTCGATTCCGCCAAGCCCGCGTAAGATACCCATTGGCCCCACTACGGTTCGCCCGAGGATCGCCGCGCTGACATCGCCATCCGTAACGCTCCGCTCGCTCAGCTTCCGTACGACGATTCCGTCGAGCAGATGGGGCTCTGATCGGTCACGATCGTTCGGTCGGTGAGCCAGGAAATATTCGATGGCTTGGACTTCAGCCAGAGTGGCCTCGTTCTTGATGATTCGCTGGCGTTTCGTCTCGCCCTGTCCAGGCGCCTCGTGAAAACGACTCAGCACGTCGTTGCGATCGATACCGAGGAGGCCCGACAGGAGACGCGCCAGGCGCTCACGCCCCCGTTCCTCGGCATCCGCCCCCAGCCGGGACCACAGGGTCGTAAACCGCACTGGATCGAGTTCAATCCTGTAGATGTATCGTGTGCGCGCAAGGGGCGCTCGATTACGATCCAGGATCTCACCTCGGATCGGCATCTCGAAGACCGTCCCCGTTCGATACTTCTCGAGCAGGCTCACATAATGGGGAGCGCGCACCGTTTGCAGATAGACGACACGCACGATCAGCGCCAGCGCCGCGAGCCCACCGGCAGCGGCGGTCACCCGATGCCGAGTGAGGAGCGGATCGTTCCTACGGGAAGCAACCGCCATCGGTGATTAGCGTCCGATATCCTGAGCCGGTCCGGCCCTCTCCATACCGAGTTCTACCGCCCATGCGTCGAGCGTAGTACTGTTCAACGTCGCCTCGTTGATATCGTTGGCGAACGTCCCCTCCACCTGCGTATCAACGGATAGCCGGTCCAGGCTATGAGCCCGGGCATCCGCGCGTCGCACGGCGGCTTGTCCGGCGGAATGTATGATCAGTGGCGCTGAGACTATCCCCAGCACCCCGGTGACCCAGAGCGCCGGGGCGATATTGACCAGCAGGCTGCCAGCGATCTGGCCCGGCGTGGATGGAAGGGCAGGGCGGCTCCTTCGACGCCCACGTACGGCGCCTTTATCGAGCAATGGATGTCGATGTACTTCAATAGCCATGATCGCTACCTCACGTACTCGCCAGGGGCGGATTCGTTGGTGTGTTGAGCCGTTCGACGACACGAAGCAATGCGCTTCGCGAGCGAGGATTATCGGCAACTTCGGAGGGGGTTGGACGGAGAGCCGATTTCATCAGCGAGCGCACCTGCGGAACCCTCCCGCACCCGCAATCCGGCATGCCTTTAGGACAAATGCAGGGCCGCTCGAGCGATCGAAAGACCTGCTTGACTACCCGATCTTCGGTGGAACAGAAGCTAAGGCAGGCGATTCGACCCCCGGGGCGCAGCCGGGACGTTACGGCCGTAATCGATTCGCGGATCGAGCCGAGATCATCGGTCACGGCGTATCGGAGCGCCATCATGGCGCGCGTCGCCACATGCCGATCCGCAGGCCACGCCTTCCTCGGGATCGATCGTTCGACCAGCTTGACGAACTGGAGGGTCGTTCGGAACGGCTCTCGACGACGCTGCTCAACGATGGACTCCGCAATCCGGGGCGCCCATGTCTCGTCTCCGAAATCGCGAAAGAGGCGCGTAAGCTGTCGTTGATCAAGCGTCATCAACAGATCCGCCGCAGATGGCCCCGACGGCGGATGCCGTCGCATATCGAGAGGCGCGTCGTGCCGAAATGAGTATCCAAGCTGCCCCTCATAATCCGCCGAGCTAAGGCCCTGATCGTACAGCACCCCGTCCACGTCTCCCATCCCTTCCTCATCGAGGATATCGGCGATCTCCCGGTGATTCCGCTGCACAGCAACGACTCGTATCGGCACGTCGGACAGGCGTCGCGCGGCTATCTCCAGAGAGTCCGCGTTTGTATCCAGGATCAACAGCCTCGAGCCCGGCGCCATCCGAAGCGCTAACAGCAGGGCATGTCCTCCATGACCTGCTGTTGCATCCACCAGCACACGACAAACTTCGGGCCGCAGCCACTCGACGCACTCCGCCGCCATCACCGATGAGTGCAGCCCGTGCTCCAACATCACACGATCTCAGGGACTCCTGCCGCCTCGGCTGCCGGACCAACGATCTCCTGTTTAAACGTCTGCTGGGCGTATTTGTAGTACTCGACATGGCTCCATACCTCGAAGTGCGAGCCGGTGCCGAGCAGCACCACCCGGGACGGAGTCGCGATCAGTGCATACGACCGATGAACGTCGGGTATCATAAACCGGTGCGTTGCGTCGATATTCACGTGCGCTATGGAGCCCCATATGCGCCTCAACCGCGGATCCGAGGTTTCGTGGATCTTTTGCTGGACGCGGCTGGCCATCGCACGGAACCCTTCTTCGGTATAGACGCGGATGGCGAGATCGACATTCAACATGACAACAAATGACTTTACATCAGGCGAACGAAACGGAATCGGCAGGACGACCCTGCCCTTATCGTCCATCGAGTTTTCATGTGTCCCCATGTACACCACGATCAGTTCCCACAAAAACCCACGGATTACACCCCGCTGCACGCTTATGTAACGATCAATATGGGACTAGTTACCACAAAAGTCTCCTGAAGTATAAATCAGCGACTTGCGAATGTCAAGCCCTTCTATCGCGATTGGCAAGGAATCGCAGAACGATTTCGACCGGCGTCCAAAGGCAACAAGAAGGGATGACGCGGCAGGGCGCAGACATGCAGCTCCCTACCCGCATCGGGTGGGGCTCGGGGACGAACGATGGGATGCGGCGGGTTTAGTTGGAGGTTGACGTTGGCCCGGTGCTCAGCGGGACCGGAGATCCAGATCCGACGCCAGCCGACGCTGGCGGTTTTGGCGCTTGACGCTGTCCGGTCCCAACTGAGACGATCCGGGGAAAGCTGCTGTAGACATCCCGTGATAGTTGTGTCCGCGACACCAGCTTACCGTTCTGCCGAACAACGCGCCAGACTGTGACCCGATGTCCGGAACGCCCGGCATCGACCACGACCGTTTTACCCGCCGGAAGGTCCGGGCTCTTGACGGTCTTTCGCGGAGCGCCCCACGACGACACGCCGGTCCGTTCGATGGTGATCGTGCGTCCGGGTATTCGCTTCCCGAACACCCGCACCGACACCCAACCGTTGGAGCCATCCGCGATCAAACCTACCGCGGTGTCACCGCTATTGCGCAGTTTCAAGTCAATGGCGCCATAGACGACGGTAGCATCCCTGCCCGGCGGCACATAGTGGACCGGAAAGGCGTGATGCTGTCTTCGCACCACGTCGAGGCCGGCAAGCAGCCCGGCGTTATAGACGGTGGTCGAGACCTGGCAGACGCCGCCGCCCATCCCCGGCTCCATGCGTCCGCGGACGATGACCGGAGCCATCTTGAAGCCGTTTTCGGCATCCCGCGGCCCCACGATATCATTGTAGGAGAACACGTCGCCCGGCTTCAAAATCGTCCCGTTAATCCGCCGGCAAGCGATCTCCAGATTCCGCTTCCGGTTGCCACGTTCGTTGTAGTGCGTCTTGAAGGAGGCGATCTCGTCAACGATTCCCGCGGCGTCCGCGCTGGTGACCGGCGGCGGGACCTCGGACAGATGAACGATCGCGCTTGTCGCTTCATGATCTCGAAGGGCATCCCGAACCGTTGCGAGCGATGTCTTAGGATCGATCCCTCGACCGGCTAATCCGTCAATGATCTTCGGCGCGCCGCTCTGGAGTACGAGCCGAGCGGGCCTGGGCGGCCGCGCAAGAATGGGCGCGACGTTGTATTTCAGATACCGCTCGAGGCGCGGAGTATCTACGGTCCAGACGGGTTTCACGTCCTCGATCTCACCGCGACCGAACAACCGGCCGACGCGAGCCAGCCATCCTTCGCTCCGAGCGATTCGTGCGGCCTCGTTGAGCATTCCTTCGATATCAAGAGCCGCGCCAAGCGATGAACGGCGGGTATTCCACATCCGTCTCCGCTCGCCGTCCGGCGCTGCGATGAGAATGAACCCTCGTCCATGCTGCCCATCAGCCCAGGTGCGGAGGTCCTTCCGCATTTGCGCGATGTTCTTTCCTGCACACTCGATCCCGGCGATTCGGAGCCAGTCCGGCAGGTTCTGAGAGTCGATGGAGCCGGAGTCGGCGGCCGACGCGGCGACCACCACGCATAGAACCGCTACGGCGCCGCCCGTACCGCAGATAGTACGAAGGGTCATTCCTTTATCTCTCTTAGCGCATCCATATCCGACATCCTTCGACTTCCTTCATACGCATCATGTTCCGCTAGATGCTGCCCCAGCTTTTCAATATGCTGTTCGAGAAGCTCGACTCGCTGACGCAGTCCCCGTATCACCTCGTCCTGAGGGTCGACGCGGTTGATCACGTTATCCATCACCGCGAGATCCGGATCGACGCGATACCCGTCCCGCATGATGATGCGACCCGGCACGCCTACTGCCGTGCAGTTCGCCGGCACATCCCGATTGATCACCGCGTTCGCGCCGATTTTGGAGTTATCCCCGATGGTAATATCGCCGATCAGGCGGGCGCCCATGCCAATCAATACGTTGTTTCCGATCGTAGGATGCCGCTTGGCTTGATCGAATCGCGTACCGCCCAGAGTGACTTGATGGTACATCAGGACATCATCCCCGATGACCGCCGTCTCGCCGATCACGACTCCCATCCCATGATCGATGAAGAACCTTCTACCGATAACGGCTCCCGGATGGATCTCTATTCCCGTTAGAAAGCGTGAGACATGGGACAACGTCCTCGCTGCGAGCTTCCAAAACTCCTGTGGCCACACCTTTGCGGACCACAGGCGATGGGCCACACGATGGGCCAGCACCGCGTGCAAGCCCGGATAGGTGAGGACGGTCCAGATGTTGCGCGCAGCAGGGTCCCGGCGAATCGCCGTTCCGATATCCTCTCGCAATCGCCCTAACACGTATTTCGGTCCCGGTACCTGGAATATGCGAGGCGCAGTTTAGCATATGGCGCATTCTGTCGTCCGACTAGTGGACGACAACGTGTCGCTTGCTTCGCGCAGAGGCCAGTGAACGGGTATTGTAAGCCGTTCGATACTGACCTCGAGGCGACGAGCATTGCATTCAACACCACCGCCGGAGGATTCGGCATGTAGGCCACCAGACTCACGCCGAGTCCGTATGGTAACCCCGCGCGCACTGATCCTCGCCATAATCCTGCTGCCCGTCAATGCGTATTGGGTCACCCGGATGGAGGTCGTACGGTACGCCGGCCATCCCACGACGATCTCGCTTTTCTATAACGTTGTCTTTCTCCTCGCCGTCCTTCTGGGGTTGAATGCCTGCGTCCGCAGGATCCACTCCCGCCTGGCCCTTACTCCTCCGGAGCTCCTGACGGTCTACGTCATGCTCGCTCTCGGCTCCGCAGTCGCGGGGCATGATATGATCGAGGTCCTGACGCCGATACTATCGCATCTACACTTTTACGCGCGTCCGGAGAACGGATGGTCCACCGAGATCATTCCCCACGTACCGCGCTGGTTGATTGTCACAGATCAGCAGGCTCTCAAAGAGTTCTACGAAGGAACAGGCTCACTTTACACCACGCGAAACTGGAACGCATGGCTCTACCCGGTCTTATACTGGTCGGCGTTTCTGACTGTGCTCGCGGCCATGATGCTCTGCATCAACACGCTTCTTCGACGCCAGTGGACGGAAAGCGAACGGCTCTCCTATCCGCTGGTCGCTCTGCCGCTGGAGATGGTCAACGAACGAACCGAATTGTTCCGCAATCGCCTGTTCTGGGCAGGCGTCACGCTCGCGGCCACACTCGAGATATGGAACGGGCTGGCCTACCTCTATCCGTCGTTGCCGATTTTGCCGATCAAACGGTTTGGCGCCATGCAGGACCTGAATCAGTTCGTTACGTCGCCGCCCTGGAACGCGATGGGCTGGACCCCCATCGCCATCTATCCGTTTGGCGTAGCCCTCGGTATGCTGCTCCCCGTGGATCTGCTGTTCTCGGTCTGGTTCTTCGCATGGGTATGGCGCGCCGAGCGTATTGCTACGGCGGCGTTCGGCTACGGCGATATACCGGGGTTCCCCTATGTCGAGGCGCAATCATTCGGCGCCTACATTGGCCTGGCGGTCTTTGCGTTGTACATAAGCCGGGCGCACTTCATCCGCATCTGGCAGAACCTGTTCCGCCGGACAGACCTCGATGATAAGGACGAGCCGTTACCGTACCGGCTTGCGGTAGCCGGTCTGGTTGTCGGCACGGTCGGCGTATACGCGTTCTGCCGAGCATGCGGGATGAGCCCTGCGATCATCCTTGCGTTCTTTCTGATCTACTTCACCCTTGCCATCGCCATCACCCGAATGCGGGCCGAACTTGGACCGCCAGCCCACGACCTGCACATGGCCGGACCCGACAGCATCATTCCGGCCGTGCGCCAATCCAACCAGATCGGACGCGCCGACCTGGCCATGTTCTCCCTCTTCTATGGATTCAACCGTGCTTATCGGTCGCATCCCATGCCCATCCAACTCGAGGGGATGAAGATGGCGGAACGGGTCGGCGGCCGCTTTCGACCGCTCTTCTGGGCGATGCTTCTCGCCGTTGCCGTCGGTGCGCTGAGCGCGTTCTGGGCGATGCTCGATCAGAACTATCGGGCGGGCGCCGCCGAGAAGATCGCGCCGCCGAATGTCAACCTGATCTTCGGCAGCGAGCCCTGGAACCGGATGAGCGGCTGGATCCGGTCGCCGTCGCCTCCCCAGCAGCAGTTCAACACCCAGGTGGCGATCGGCGTCGGCTTCCTGTTCACGTTCGCACTCAACATCCTCAGGCTCCGAATGAGCTGGTTTCCGTTCCACCCCGTGGGCTACGCGGTGTCGAGCTCGTGGTCGCTCTCGCTCCTCTGGCTGCCGCTCATGTGCGCCTGGGTTCTTAAACTGCTGATCCTTCGCTACGGGGGGCTTCAGGCCTACCGACACTGGCTGCCCCTCTTTCTGGGAATCATCCTCGGGGAGTGCATCATCGGGAGCTGCTGGACGCTGATCGGCATCGGCCTGAACATGCCGACCTACGCCTTCTGGCCATAAACCTGAGGCACACCGATGAAGCGGAAACGGTAGGATGCTCCGGACACTGGCGATCCGAGATCTCGCGATTATCGACAGGCTCGAAGTGGAGTTCGAGAACGGACTCAACGCGCTTACCGGCGAGACCGGCGCCGGCAAATCGATCATCATCGGCGCTCTGGGCCTTGCCCTTGGCGATCGGACCACTCCGGACATAGTCCGCGCCGGGGCCAGCGCCGCCTCGGTATCCGCGTTGTTCGATGTTCGGACGTGGCCACGGATTATCGAGAGCCTGGCTGCTTCAGGCTATACGGCGCCGCATGGTGAACTCCTGATCACCCGAGAAGTCCAGAACAACGGGAAGTCGTCCGCTCGCGTAGGAGATCGGCCGGCCCCCCTTTCCCATCTCCGGGACATCGCGGAATCGCTCGTCGATATGCACAGCCAGCACGATCATCAGACGCTGCTCTCAGTGAAACGGCACATCGATCTCCTCGACACCTGGGGCGGCGAGGAGCTTCTCGACCTGCGAGGCCGTACGAAGGAAGCGTGGAAGGAGGCGCTGGATACGCGGAATCGCCTGCAGCGTCTTGTGGGAACCGAACAGGAGCGGCTTCGCCAACTGGACCTGCTCCGGTTTCAGATACAAGATATTGCGAGCGCGGATCTCCGCGACGGCGAGGAAGAGGATCTCAACGCCGAAGCGATCCGTCTCCGCAATATCACTAAGCTGAGGGACTCGGTAACCGGGGCGCTCTCCTATCTTCAAGACCGGCAAGACTCGGCTCTGGATTCCCTGCACTTCGCTTCCCGCAGCCTGGAGCACGCGGCCAACCTCGATCCTGCCCTTGCGGCGTCTCTCGATCTTCTTCAGAGCGCGCGCTATGACGCTGAGGAGGCGACAAGGGCTCTCGCCGACTACGTGCATACGCTCGACGCAGATCCGATGCGCCTCGAATCGATCCAGCAGCGGCTTGGTCGGATCAGTGATCTGAAGCGCAAGTACGGTCCCACGGTCAGCGATGTGCTCCTTTATGCCGCGCGGGCCCAGGACGAGCTCGACGGGCTTGAAGGGAGCGATGAAGATCAAGTCACCCTCGAGCAGAGATACACCACACTTCGCGAGATCCACGAGAGCCTCTGCGCCGAGCTATCCTTCGGCCGGATCACGGCTGCCGAGCGGCTGGAGCAGCGTATCGGAGTGGAACTGAAGGATGTGGCGCTGGAACATGCCGTCTTCCGGGTCGCGTTCGAATCGACGGACCCCGGACCGAACGGATCCGATTCGGTCGAGTTTTTAATCGCCCCAAACCGCGGAGAGCCTCCTCGTCCACTGGCGCGGATCGCCTCCGGAGGCGAGATATCGCGAGTTATGCTGGCGATCAAGAGCGCGGTCGCGGCCGCGGGCTCTGTCCCAACCCTCGTCTTTGACGAAGCCGATGCCGGTATCGGCGGCAGGACTGCCGAGGCGATCGGTCAGAAGATGCGACGTCTATCCGCGGGCGCGCAGGTGCTATGCATCACCCATCTGCCCCAGATCGCGGTCGCTGCCCACCACCAATACGCCATCGAGAAGAACGAAGCGAATGGTCGATCTGTGGTTCGCATACGAAGGATTGAGGACGAAGAACGTGTCGACGAACTGGCCCGCATGATCGCAGGCAGCGTGGTTACCGACGCCGTCCGCAAGCATGTTCGTGAGCTTCTAGCCTCGGGCGGCGCCTGACGAATGTCGAGGTTCTATGCCAGCATCGCATCTCGACGATTCTGCCTGCGGTCGATCCTTCTCGCATGGACTGCACTGGTCCTGTCCACCGCTTCGGACGCACAGCGAGAGGACTTCTCTCTCGTACACGGGGCGCGCGTTGTCCTGTTGTGCGATGGCCTCACGTCGCGCGCGCTCAAAGACCCGATATGCCCGTCGCTCGCCCGGCTGGCGCGCCGTGGAGCCCTGGGGCTAGTCGCCCTTCCGGTCGCAGGCCAATCCAGTCGGACCAGCGCCGCGCTCAGCCTCGCTGCAGGGATCCCCAGCCAGGGCCGAGCTCTGGATCGAGCCGCGTACCGCGCCGAAGAGCAGGTCGAGGGGGCCCGAGCATGGCAGGTCTTGCTCCGAAGAACGGGAATCGTCCCACCTGTTCGAGATGCTGTAGTGCATCTCGGCATCGCATCTCTGGACCGACGGGGTGTCGCAGCGAATCTGCCCATGGCGAACGCCTTCGGCGCGCGAGGCGCGATCATCGCACCGCTAGAACTGGGAGCTAGCGAAACCGAGCGTCTGGCCGCGCTCTTTTCGATCGATGCGCGAGGTATTGCGCCTGCCGCCCCGAAATCGTCCGTCGACATTATTATCTATCACGTCGGCGGGGATCGCGCTCTTTTGGAAGCGCGCCTTTCCCGCGCCCTGCGATCTGCCGGCGCCATCTGGGTCATCGGTACGCGGATCCTGCGCGACCGTAATGCGTATGCTGCTCGCCCGGCGCTTACGGTGATGGCTGGCCCCGGCGTACGACGCGGCCTCCTCACATCCCGGACCACGCGCACACCCGGCCTCATCAGCTTCGCGGACGTTCGGCCGACACTGCTTGGATGGCTCGGTCTGAAACCCCAACCGGGTTGGCAGGGAAGTCCGGTTACGGCTCTCCGCAACGATCAGCCGCTCGATGCAATCGTCAAACTCGATACGATGGCTGCCACGAACGTACGCGCGATGGTCCCGGGGTTGTCCATCCTCGGGCTGCTCGTCGGCATCGGGGGCGCCATTGCTTTCTCGGCTGCCGCGGGCTATCGAGCGGCCATCACCCCGGCCCGCCTCGCGCTCGCCTGGGCGATGAGCCTCCCGAGCGCCTTGCTGCTGACGGGCTGGCTTACCGAGTTTGTACTCATGCGGGCGGTCCACGGCCGACCCGTACCCGCAGCGATGATGGTCATGGCCGTGATGGCGGCAGCAGGGCTTATCGCGACCGCCGTCCTCAGCGGTGTGTCCTTGAGCTTCCACCCTACCGACATCCGACGACGGACCCTGTACGAAATCAGCGCGTTCCTCGCGATCATATGCTCGCTCGTATTGATCGATTCGGTAACCGGCCAGCGCCTGCTCCGGACATCCCTGCTCGCGGCTTGCGGTATGAGCGGAATACGATTCTACGGTATCGGCAATGAATACATGGGGCTTACTGTGGCGGCAGGGCTCGGCCTGGGCCATCTCGGATTACGAAGTAGCTGGTCTCGAGTCGCGGCGACTGCCCTGGCGGCGCTTGTCTTCGGGCTCGGCAGCATAGGCGCGAACGCTGGCGGAGTCATCACCGCGGTATCAGCGTTCGGAATGGCCGCGGCGATTCGAGGCGATCGGCCGTTACGCTGGCAAGCCGCGTTGGGTCTACCGCTCCTCGGTATCGTGGCCGTGTTTGCCTTCGCGATCGCCGATCGGCAGCTAAGCGGGGCGAGTTCCTCCCACCTCGGCCGCGCCATCGGCGATGCGTCGACCTCCGGACCGGGCGTGCTGCTATCGATCGCCAGCCGTAAACTGATGATGAACGCGGGCATCCTGACGCAGTGGCCTGCGATCGTCTCTGCAGGAGCCCTTATGGCTGCGGTCTTCCTTGCCAGGGCGCGCATGCAGGATCGACTCCAGGCGCTTGATCACGCCATCCCTCCCTGGAGGGAATGGCGAACGACCACCTACATGGCTGCGATTACGGCTTTCCTTTTCAACGACACCGGCGTCGTATCGGCGCTTCTCATCGTCGCTGTTTTCGTCATCTGCGGTCTGTACCTTGCGATACCGGCGGTCGGCGGTGATGAGGCAATCCGTTCGGCTGATGCCGGTCTGGTAGAATAGACGCGCATAACGATCACGCAGGAGAGACCACGTTGTTCACGGGTATAGTCGAGGAGATCGGAAAGATCACCGAAGTCCGCAAGACGGGGTCCGTGACACGGTTAGCGATCTCGAGTCAACGCCTGGCCGCCGATGCGGTGGTTAATGACAGCATCTCCGTCGCGGGGGTGTGTCTAACGGTAACGGTGAAGTACCCGATGCGGGTCGCGTTCGATGTCCTCAATGAAACTCTGTCCCGGTCCACTCTCCGGCATGCGCGGCCCGGCGAGAATGTGAACCTTGAGGGAGCTGTTCGAGCCGGCGGCCGGATCGGAGGGCACTTTGTGCTTGGCCATGTGGACGCTACAGGTACGATCACGTCGATTCAGGACCGCGGCGCCGATCGGACGATCACGGTCCAGGCGGAACCCGAAGTCATGCGAATGGTTGTCTCCAAAGGTTCCATCGCCCTCGATGGAGTCAGCCTCACCATCGCGGATATAACCGAAACCGCCTTCAGCGTCTGCATCATTCCCCAGACGCTGAAGATGACGACCTTCCGGGAGAGGCGTGAAGGCGACCGCATCAACATCGAGGTCGATGTCCTGGGCAAATACGTGGACCGTCTCCTCTCCCTTCATATGCGTGAAACCGGATTGACCACGGAGATGCTGCACGCAGCCGGCTTCAACGTGGGCGATCTCGCGTCATGAATCCCGCAGATATCAAGGATGCCCTTGATGACCTCCGCAAGGGCCGCCCCGTAATCGTCGTTGACGATCAAGATCGCGAGAACGAGGGCGATTTCATCGTCGCCGCCGAAAAGTGCACCACGGAGACCATGAACCTGATGATCCGGTATGGCAGCGGATTCGTCTGCGCGCCGATGACGGCTTCGCGCCTTGCGGACTTAAACATCCCCATGATGGTCGAGCACAATACCGCGCGCATGGGCACCGCCATGACGGTCACGGTCGATGCGCGGCTCGGCACGACTACCGGTGTCTCCGCTGCCGATCGAGCTCACACCGTCCGAGCGCTCGCGGATCTCCGTACGCGCCCGTCTGACCTCACTCGGCCTGGCCATATCGTTCCCCTCAAAGCCGCCGATGGAGGTGTTCTAAAGCGGTCGGGTCATACCGAAGCCGCAGTCGACCTGGCTCGGCTGGCGGGCCTGGAACCTGTGGCAGTCCTTGCCGAGATCATGAATGACGACGGCAGTATGGCTCGGATGCCTGAGCTGATCGAAGTGGCCAAACAGTTTGGTTTACGGATCATCACGATCGCAGATCTCATCAAGTACCGTCGCCGTACCGAACGCCTGATCGAGCGCGTCGCCTCGACCGTACTGCCAACCCGAAGCTTCGGCGAACTCGAGGTGCATGCCTACGAGAGTTCGGTTGACCCCTTCCCAGCGGTGGCGCTTACCAAGGGAGACCTGGCCACCGATGAACCGGTACTCGTCCGCGTCCACTCGTCTTGCTTGACGGGTGATCTGCTCGAATCGCTCCGGTGCGACTGCGGAGATCAGCTGCACCTCGCGTTGAGCCGTATCCACAACGAAGGCAGAGGGGTCCTTGTCTATCTGCAACAGGAAGGCCGCGGCATCGGAATGGTGAATAAGATCCGGGCCTATGCGCTGCAGGACCAGGGCGCTGATACCGTTGAAGCGAACACCCAGCTCGGCTTCAAACCGGACCTCAGGGAATACGGCATCGGCGCCCAGATACTCGCGGACCTCGGTATCAAGCGCATACGATTTATGACGAACAACCCGGCTAAAGTGGCGGCCCTGGAAGGCTATGGCCTGGAGATCGTCGAGTGGGTTCCCCTGACCGTCACCCCGAACCAGCACAACCGCCGATATCTCCGGACCAAACGAGACAAGCTCGGTCATCGGCTATCTATCCGAAACCCGGGGGCGGAGCTGTGACCGACAGCTCGTCTGACTCGATCCCCACGCGATCTACCCAGAGGAACACACACCCATGAGCGTAACCTTCGAAGGCAAACTCCTCGCCGCAGGGCTCCGTTTCGGCATCGTCGTTAGCCGATGGAACTCGTTCATTACCGAGCGGATGCTATCGGGTGCGATGGATACGCTGATCCGCCATGGCGCAGTCGAAGACGACATCGAAATCGCACGAACACCGGGCACCTGGGAGATACCCATCGCCGCCCAGCGATTTGCCCGCTCCGGCCGAGTGCACGCGGTGGTCTCAGTCGGATGTCTGATCCGCGGTTCTACGCCTCATTTCGAGTACCTCGCTGCGGAGGTGACCAAAGGACTCGCGCAGGTATCCCTGGCAACGGATGTGCCCGTTACCTACGGCATCATCACCGTTGAGAACCTTGAGCAGGCCATCGAAAGGGCAGGCAGTAAGGCCGGCAACAAGGGCGCCGAAGCGGCTGCTGCTGCGATCGAGATGGCGAACCTGCTCCGCGATCTGGCCTGAGGCGAATCGCCCTACTGGCGCCCGCCTCAGGATCACTCCCATGCGACGCCATTACTCCTATGCCGCAGTGTTCCTTCTCGGCGCCCTCACCGTGCTGGCCGTGATGCGTATATATGACGCGACCGTCGCGTCTCGATATTCCTCTGAGGAACGCCGTCTTCTCGATCGGCTGGCGGAGCCCCCTCGTATGGTTCCGACCGACCCGACACCGCTGGTTCGGGCCGCGCGACGCATACGCCCCGCGGTAGTCAATGTCGATACATTGGAGGAACTGGGTGATGAAGCCGCGGTTGAGGCGCCCAATACCCGTGCGCACTCGTTCCCTCCTGCCCGCCCCCGTTCGCGAGAGGGTAAGGCGTCTGGCGTCATCGTTAACCCCGACGGATATATCGTCACGAACAACCATGTGGTACAGGGCGCCCGAATCATCCGTGTGACCATGGCGAACGGCGCTCGATTCGACGGCCAGGTCGTCGGCGCGGATGTCACCAATGATATCGCCCTGTTGAAGGTGGCAGCCCAGGGCCTGCCGGCAGCTGAGTTCGGTGATTCCGACGCGCTTGAGGTGGGAGAACACGTGATCGCAATCGGCAACCCGTTCGGCATCGGCACGACGGTAACCCACGGCATCGTCTCCGCGACCGATCGACGGGACCTGAGCGTCGGCGACGGTGTCTTCCTGCGCAGAGCGCTTCAGACGGATGCCGCCATCAGCCGTGGGAACTCCGGCGGAGCCCTGGCGAATACATCGGGTCAGCTGATCGGCATCAATACCGCCATACTGAGCGAACGGGGCGCCAACGTTGGGATCGGATTTGCCATACCGAGCAATGCCGTTCGCTCCATCCTTGCGGGCATCCTCACCAAGCGAAAACCTGCCGCGCATCTCCCATCCGAACCGTTCATCGGACTCGTCTACGCGGCGCTAACGCCCGAGATGTCGGCGGAACTGGACCTGCCTCCCGGCCAGGGCGTGATCGTCCTCGAGGTCAAACCGCTCAGTCCGGCATCCGACGCGGGCCTGCGGCGGAGCGATGTCATCCTCCAGGTGGATGGCCGCACAGTCCGAAAAGTCGAGGATGTCCGAGCCCTCCTTGCCCGACGCAAGGTGGGTCAGACCGTACGTCTCACGCTCCTTCGGGGCATCGGTACGGAGACAGTTCATGTGCGAATCGCCGACGCTCCGGTCACCGCTCCATGAATCCGATATCGAATCGCAATCTCCCAGAGATCGATACCGCGCCTATCGCAGCCGAATGTCCGTTCGGACTATACTATCGTAGGAGTCGATACTCACGCCCAGCGATGGGCTACTCGTCATAAGGAGCCGTCGTGACCTCCGCGCAATCCTCAGGCCGGACCGATCTGCCCGA
Source organism: Chthonomonadales bacterium (assembly GCA_013360745.1). GTDB lineage: Bacteria > Armatimonadota > Chthonomonadetes > Chthonomonadales > CAJBBX01 > JABWBA01. The sequence goes on from JABWBA010000003.1 coordinate 36,832, forward strand.
CGCCGCCGCAGTCATCCTGGCCGCTGGCAAGTCGACGCGCATGAAATCCAGTTTGCCCAAACCGCTCCATCCTCTTGCGGGAGCCCCGATGACGCGGCACGTCATTGACGCCTGCCGCGCTGCTGGTATAGCACGGATCGTCGTCGTGATTGGCCACGAAGCGGAACAGGTCCGTTCAGGATTGGGCGAAGACGTCGAGTACGCCCATCAGCCCACGCAGCGAGGGACTGGCCACGCGGCTCTGTGCGCTCAGCCCACTCTGGGCAGCTTCCGCGGCCCGATCGTCTTCATTGCCGGCGATGTTCCCCTGATCGAAGCCGATACGATCCGCGATCTCATTGCCGCTGCGACACAGGCCGATGGCTCCTCGTCAACGGTCTGCGGTGCGATGCTCGTCGCAACATCCGATGATCCGACGGGTTACGGGCGCGTCATCCTTACCGATGACGGTTCTGTCGAACGGATCGTGGAACAGAAGGACGCTAATGAGGCCGAGGCCGCAATCCGTCTATGGAATCCCTCCGTCTACTGCTTCCAATCGGACGCGCTATGGCAGAGGCTGTCCCGGATCGGTTCCACCAACGCCCAGGGAGAGCAGTACCTGACCGATGTGGTCGCCCTGACCCGCGACGACGGCGAGCGGATACTGCCTCTGCACGTTGCCGAGGATGAGGTCATGGGCGTCAACACCCGGGTCGATCTGGCTGAGGCAGAACGGTTGATGCGACGACGAATACTGATCGGCCTGATGCTGAGTGGGGTCACGATCGTCGATCCGTCGTCGACCTACGTTGATGCTCAGGTGACCATCGAACCGGACACCGTGATTCATCCCAACTCGTATCTGTACGGCCGAACGCGAATAGGCGCCAACTGCATCGTCGGCCCGATGGCCCTGCTGCGAGATGCGCTCATCGGCGACGACTGCAGGATTCTGGCTTCACAGATCAGCGAATCGACGCTTGGCTCCGGCGTCCGTGTGGGTCCATACGCGAATCTGCGCCCTGGATGCGTGATCGGTGACAGAGCGAAGATCGGCGACTTTGTCGAGATGAAGAACGCCACCATCGGCTCTGGAGTGGCGGCCTCCCATCTCAGTTATGTCGGCGACGCGATCGTTGGTGATCGTACGAATATCGGCGCCGGTACGGTTACCTGCAACTACGACGGTGTGGACAAACACCGAACGGTGATCGGCAACGACGCCTTTATCGGATCGAACACGGTCATCGTAGCCCCCCTTGCGATCGGCGACGGCGCTCTTACGGCGGCTGGAAGTGTGCTGACGCGGGATGTCCCGGCAGACGCTCTGGCCGTCGCGAGAAGCCGTCAGGAGAACAAAGAAGGTTGGGCTCGACGGAAGCGCAGCAGCAGAACCGCGAAGGAGGTCGACGGTGGATGATTTAGGGCTCTTCTGCGGCAATGCCAACGAACCTCTTGCCCGCGCGATCGCTTTGGAGATGGGCGTCCGGCTGGGCGATATGCATGTCCGGAGTTTTGAGGACGGCGAGATCGGCGTAAAGATCAATGTGAGCGCCAGAGGTCTTGATGTGTTCATCGTTCAACCAACCTGTCGGCCGGTGAACCAGAACCTCATGGAGCTGCTCATCATGATCGATGCCTTCCGCCGCGCCTCGGCGCGAAGGATCACCGCCGTATTGCCCTACTATGGTTATGCTCGACAGGACAAGAAGGTCAAACCCCGCGAACCCATCACTGCGCGTCTGATCGCGAACCTGATCACGATCGCTGGCGCGAACAGGGCGCTCTGTCTCGATCTCCATGCTGGACAGATCCAGGGTTTTTTCGATATACCGGTCGATCATCTTGCTGCCGGACCGTTGATGGGCAACGCCCTCCAGAAGAGAGGGCTGGCGGGGGATGCCATCACGGTCGTTTCACCCGATGTTGGCGGCGTCGCTCGAGCTCGTTCGCTCGCAGAGCAGCTCCAATCGCCGCTCGCGATCATCACCAAACGTCGTCCGGAAGCGAATCGGGTCGAGGTGCTGGAAGTCGTAGGCAACGTCGCGGGCCGTGTCTGCGTCCTGGCCGATGATATCATCGACACCGGCGGATCGATCACCGAAGGCGCGGCCAAACTTCTCGAACTTGGCGCCCGAGAGGTGCATGCCTGCTGTACCCATGGCGTACTGTCCGGGGACGCACTGGAGAAAATCGAACGTTCGCCGCTGGTCTCGATGATCGTCACGGACACCATCCCGCTGCCGCCAGATCGGCCGAAGGGGAAAGTTCAGGTGATCAGCGTCGCGAAGCTCCTGGCCGCCGCTATCGAGTGTATCAACCGGGACGCTTCGGTGAGCAGTCTGTTTGAGGAATCAGCCCGCTTTGCCTAGCATCCTGTAGCCGGGATGAAGACCTTCCCATCCAAACCGCCCCGCGACGCCGTGTGTTCCCGAGCCCAAGAACCCGCATAACACGGGCGGATGTGAGCCGGTCGCCTTCGCGATTGCCTTACGGCCTGCCACTCAGGTTGTCCGAGAACCCACTCCATTGGTAAGGCGTTGGGTATGGGCTCGCAGGTACATCACCAACGTCTGCAGGGCGGCGGACGTTCGTCACCATCTATTATACTACGCCTCTGGCTTACAAATCCGTTACGGAACCCATCGATCCTATCATCCGACATCGACGGGCCTAGCGGGCCCGCGAAGCCAGCGCTCTACGATCTGGGTCTCTCGTAATGTCGGTAACCTCAGATCCTCTACGGGATGTCCTCCGAGTGCGGCTTCAGGTATGAGACCGACGATCTCACCATCGCCCTCGGTCACGGTCCTACCCGATTCCAGCACTGCCGCATTTCGACGATGGATCATCCCCGCAATCTGTTCACGGACAACGGCGATCGGCGTCCGATCCGGACGGGTAAGGTTCAGAGAGACTTGCGCCGCACCCGCCGTTGGAAGCCAGAGCCCCAGCGCACGGACCCCATGGAGGCTCATCGTTGTTGTCCTCTCAGCTCGTACTGCTGCCGCTATCCATCGCGCATCCGACTCATTGCCCGAGGCGAGACCGATATTATAAGCGACCAACGGCCTGCGAGCCCCGACAACGACGGCCCCGAGCGCTGGAGATGGCTCGCCCAGATCGGGCAGCATCCGGTGAAAGTCCGGTATCCCAGCCCCTCGAGATGTAGCCCCGACAGCCCGACGGATCTCCGGCAAGGCGCTCGGCCTGTCTGCACTCGCGGCCGCTCCATAGAAATAGACACCCAGACCGATCTCGAACGCCAGAGACGCGGCTACCCGGCGGGCGAGTACGGCACATTCGCGTAGGGTGATCAGAGATATGGGCGTAAACGGCACGACATCGACGACCCCCATTCGTGGGTGCGCTCCCTGGTGCTGCCGCAGATCGAGAAGACATGCGGCGCGGCGGGCTGCCGCAAGAAGGGAATGGCCAACGGGCTCCGGCGAGCCCAGCAGGGTGAGCACCAACCGGTTGTGATCGCGATCCGAGGAGTAATCCGCGACGACCGAACCGGCATGTCCCATGGCTGCCGACACGATCTCCTCGACCAGATTCACCCGGCGCCCTTCGCTGATGTTGACCGCGCATTGAACGATCGGGCCTCGCGCATCCAGGAGGGGTTGTCCAGACAGTGGAATCATGGATCTACGGAATCCATAGCCGACCGCACCTCGTCGGGCGAAGCCGCATCCTCCAGCGGCGGCAGATCAGCCAGATCCTCCAGAGCAAAGTAATGCAGGAAGTTTTGTGTTGTTCTATATAAGATCGGTCGGCCCGGTGCGGCCCTGCGTCCCGCCTCCTCGATCAGCTCGCGCTCGATCAAGGTCGTGAGAACCGACGCACATCCAACACCGCGAACGGCTTCAATCTCCGGCTGAGTTATCGGCTGCCGATAGGCGATGATCGACAATGTCTCCAACGCTGGCCGGGAGAGTTTGCCACGCTGACGAGCCAGGAGTCGACCGATGATCACAGAATACGCCGGCCTTGTGGCCAACTGATAACCGCCCGCGATGCTCAGAATCTGAAGGCTCGACCCTGACGAATCGAGGCGTGTTTGGAGATCCCCAACGGCCGCGATGAGTTCCTCCTCCGAGCAGAGAAGAGCCCTGCTGAGAGCCTCGATCGATAGAGGCTCCGATCCTACGAACAGCAGGGCCTCCAGAGACGCAGCACGATCCAGCGGGTTATCGCTTTCGAGGCTCAAGCGCCAACACCGGATGCTTTAGAGACCGTCGACCGGAGAGGAGGATCGGAGATCGATTCCGCGGCAGCGGCCGGATCGCCTCCTCCATCCGTTCGCGCAACGAGCTGTATATCGCCGAAGGGACCCCGCTGAACCGCGTTGATCCGTCCGATACGGATGAGTTCCAGCATCGCAAGGAACGCAAGCACACAGTCGGCACGCGAGGTCTCGATGGAGAGAATAGACTCAAACGGCAGCCCCTCCGCGGCCCCGTGAACCGCCCGAAGAATCTCCGCCATCTTGACCCGAAGGCTCACGCGCCGCCTGGGCACGACAGCGGACACCGGCGCCTCCGGCACGCCAGCCGCGCTCAGGACGCTGAGAAACGCCCGATGTAGATCCCGACCGGTCAGCGAGCTTTGCTCCATGGGGAGGATGTAATCTCCGGCGATCTCAGTGGCGTTTCGAAAGTAGAGGGATGCGCGGAAGGCCTCCCAGTCGCGCAGAGTCTCTGCGGCCCCTGTGTACCGCTGATATTCGAGGAGTTGCGCCACAAGCGCTTCACGAGGGTCTACTTCGATCTCATCCTGGCGAGGCGGCGCGGGCAACAGCATCCGCGACTTGATCTCGACGAGAGTAGCGGCCATCACCAGATAGTCACCCGCGAGGACGAGATCCAGCGCCTGCCATTCGGCGAGCCGATCGAGATACTGACGGGTAATCTGTGCAATCGGTATATCGTAGATATCGACCTCGTTCTCCCTGATCAACTGCAGCAGCAGATCCAGAGGCCCTTCATAGACGGGCAGCCGAAACCGGGGCATATCGGTATGGGGCGTCGAAACCGTCATCGGCGCAGTCGTCCGGTCTTACCGTCCGTCGCCGGCTCTGCCCCGTGGCAGGGCTCCGGTACATGCGAGACATCGTTGACGAGGGCTAACGAAGCCCGCTGCGGACCATATTCCACCACGCTGAGCGAAGCGTTGTGCAATCGAAATCCGAGCATGGCCCGGGCTGGCACACCGAGCGCCTGACAGAAGAGAGCCCTGAGGCTTCCTCCATGCCCGACGACCAGGATCGTCTGTCCGGCGTGGCTCTTGACGATTTCGTCCATCGCTGAGGTCATCCGCTCCGCCACCTGTTCGAGCCGTTCGCCATTAGGCGGGCGCACCCGCCATGAATCCGACCGATAGGCTTCGTAAAGTTCACCTTCGCCCCGCGCTGCGATATCTTCGACAGTCAGGCCTTCCCAGTCGCCCAGCATCGTCTCGCGCAGCGCACGGAGCTGCCGCAGTGACGGTCGGTATGCGCCGGCAACGATCCGTGCGGTTTCTACAGCTCTGGAGAGATCGCTGGAATAGACGGCGTCGATCCGTTCCCCTTCGAGTCGATGGGCTAGCGCGGTCGCCTGCCGTATTCCCGCGGATGAGAGCGGGATATCGGAGGCGCCCTGCATCCGCCCGATCGCGTTCCATTCGGTCTCGCCGTGGCGCACGATCAGCGCTCGGACACGCCGCTCGGGTCGCGGGCACGAAAGATCACACATCGCCATCGCGGATAAATCCGATGGGATCCCCGTTTGGAGCGAGCCGCACCTGTCCGAACCGGATCGTAGAGGTCATCGCATAAGAGTGTATCGCGGTCCTCAGGGTAATCTGCCGACGAGCCGAGTCCAGCCGTTCGAGGATTCCGAGCCCGAGCATTCGATCATCACCGTCATATAGACCGACCAGGAGCCCGTCGAGATTCGCGGCCAACGTTAGCGCGGTCTGGGAGATGCCGTAGAGCTGCATCGCCGCTGAGGCTAGATCATCACGATCGACGGCCCTGTCAGCGACGACACATAACCGATTCCGGACTGTTTCCGCATACCCAATGCCGCAGCCCAGCCTTCCGGACAGCTGGCGGAGCCCGGGAACCGGTACTGATCGACCAGAACCGATCCAGGTACCCCGCAGGGCCACATCATCCAGATGCCAGGTGCGCGGTTCTGCGCCCTCCAGAGCCTTGCCGAACTTCCAAGCACGGCGCTGCGCACGCATCGCCTGCGAACGGATGCGAACCGCCGGATCCGTCTGTACTATGTGCAGGCTCGGACGCCGGGCTGTCCGGAGCGTTCGCGCAAGCCATCCATAGGCGGCGTCAGCGGCCTGATCGGGTGTCTCCCCCCTTCGCGGCCGGATCATCAATACGACTCGATCGGGATCAAGAGCGCTCAGCTTCGCCTCCTTCAATCGGACAGACCAGCGCGTATCGGCCATGCCGGTCGTATCGCACACGATCATTCGAGCGTCTCGGACTCTTGCTTCGTGGACGATGCGACACACCGCAGCAAGGTGCTCGACCTGCGCAAACTGCGGTGTCACGCTTCCTACGAATGCCGACGCCACAGCACGAAGATCGCTAAGCCGCTGAAACGGATGCTCCGGCATCGCCAGAGAGACGCAGCCGGGCGGGCCGATTTCCGACTGCCCGACATCCGCATCAACCACGCCAACACGCATCCGCTCAGCCACGCCAACCTTAACTAACTCGGTGCAAAACGTTGTCTTCCCGGTATCGGATGCGCCGAGGATCAGAATCAGACCATGCCATTCGCGTGACTCTCGCAAAACCGAGTTCCACTCTGGCTCCGGCCCTGTCGCCTCATCCAGCGTTGGACCATTGACGGATCGATCGTCGGTCGGTATGATGGTCGGAGCTTCACTAATCATGGGACTCCCACCCGGGAAGATCCGGCAGCGAGCGCCATGGACCAATGGAGACCGACGGTATGACGCCTTCGTCGTGCAAAGCCCTGGCGGCCGCGTCCGGCTTGCTGGCGCTGAGCGCGCTACTGTATGTCACCGCAAAGGATACCCCGGCGCCGCCCCTGTCGCACGAGGTAACAACGGAGCTTCTCACCTCCGTCGCACGGTCTATACACGCTCGTGACGTGCCGTCGTTACTGTCAGTTACGACGAACAGCTCAGAGCTATTCGGCATGCGTCGGGAGCGAGCGGAGTTCGCGATTCGGCGAGCGATGCGCGAGGCGGCCGGCGCTCGGCTGGATCTGACCTGGCGCAACCTCGAGGTGCGCCCTTCGCCTTCGGGGGCTGGGATTGCGGAGTTCGATGCCGTCCTGAGCGAGATGATCGGACATACCCGGGCCGTATACCTCGAAACCCATGTCGTCTTGCGGTTGGTGAAGACGCCGATAACCCGCTGGTTTGGCCTCTGGACCGAGGAAGAATGGCGAATTGATAGTGCAAGCTCCGCGATGGACCTGTTGACTGGTGATTGATCCGGTTCCTATACCTGTCTCGGCTGACCTGCATATCCACACACGACACTCGCATGACGCACAGGGTTCGTTGTCGGAGTGCTGCGAGGCGGCGATCTCGGCCGGGCTCGGCGTTATCGGCTTCACCGAGCATGTCGACTTCGATCCCGCAGATCCGGGGATCGGCTTCTTCAACTACGATGCTGTTCGATCCGCGATCGATGATGTCCGCAGGGCATACACAGGTCAGATCCGCATTCTCTTCGGCGTGGAGGTGGACTATCAAGAGTGGTTCACGGATCAAATCGAGGAGTTTCTCGCCCACCATCGGTTCGACTACGTCATCGGATCCGTCCACGCGATCGGGCAACAAGCGCTGATGACCGATGCGTATCTCGCGGAACGCGACCCGTTTCAAGCGGTGTCCGATTACTTCGAGGCGGTAGCTCGGTCGGCCGAAAGCGGCCTATTCGATGTCATCGGCCACCTCGAATACAAACTGAGCCGTGGTGGGCATATCCGAGATCGGCTGGAGAACCGCGCTTACGAGACCGCGCTGGCGCGATGTGTGCAGCGCATCGTCGGTTCGGGCTCAATCCTTGAGATCAACACCGCAGGAGGCCGTCATACGGACGAGTCGATATATCCCGGAGCCATAGCGCTCGGGCTATACCGGCGCTTCGGCGGCATCGCCGTCTGCCTCGGCTCGGACGCCCATTCGCCGGAACGCATTGGGTGGAGGTTGGTCGATGCCGCAGCAAGTGCGGACCATGCGGGTCTCATCGTCATCTCAGATCCCGAGCGAAGGAGCAGCGCCCTCTCCGCACCAAGGCGCCGGGCGAGCGCGTCCTGACGGCCGGATCCCTATCTGCCTTGACACACGACTGCGGGCCTGTCTATACTGAGCGTGAGACTGGATAGCACAGATGGGTATCGATCTAAACGCGCGCAGACGACGGATCCTCCAGGCGGTGGTGGATAGCTACATCGAGACGAGCGAGCCCGTCGGTTCGCAATGGCTGGCCGACCGCTACGAGTTCGGCTGTCGAAGCGCCACCCTTCGCAACGACATGGCGGAGATGGCGGACTACGGCTATCTTTCGCAGCCGCATACGTCGGCCGGTCGGATCCCGACAAGCGTGGGTTATCGGTTCTACGTCGATCATCTGATGCCCCCGATGATGCTCGAGTCCTCTCCGACATCGAGGACCGAGGCGGCGCTCTCGGATATTCGCGACGATGTGCACGGAATCGTCAAGGATGCGTGCCGCCTGTTGATGGAGCTAACCTCCTATCCTGCGGTGGCGTCGGCTCCGACAGGACGCCGCACCTCATTGCACCATCTGATCCTTGCGCAGGCGGATTCCCGCCACGTCCTTCTGGTCGCGATCTTCAGCACGGGCCATACAGAGAGTCGCATAGTGGAGACCGCCGATGGCCTTACCCGTGCGACGCTGGTCGATCTGGCGGATCGATTGAATCACCATCTCGCGCAACGTACGCTGACCGAGATCATGTCGCTGGAGCACTTGCCGGCTTACGCACTGCCCCGCCAGTGGTTGAACCTCGCCGAGAGGCTTCTCGCAGCGGTCCGGCATTCGGCGGCTTCCATCGCAGACGGAGGATACCTCTTCGAAGGGCCTGAGCTGTTGTTACGCCAGCGGGAGTTTCAGAACACCGAACGAATGGAACAGGTCCTCTCTGTGTTGACGGAGAGCGAAGCGCTTGCCGAGGTATTCCTCCAGTTCGAGTGCGTCCACGTCGATCCGGTCGGCGCTGCGGATACGGTGCGTGTGGTGATCGGCGACGAACACCGCACCGGCGCCCTCGATCACTGCAGTCTCGTTGCCCGACGCTATAATGCCGGACTCTCCAGCTGGGGTTATATCGGTGTTGTGGGTCCGACGCGCATGCAGTACAGCACGGCGATGTCGGCCGTTGAAATGACGGCGCGCGCGCTTTCGGCGGTACTCGCCCGAACTAGCCTTGCCGGGTAGCATCCTGTCCGATCCCCGGATTCGACCGAGGATGCGGCCGGACCGCTCCTCCTCGCCTATTCACGAACGGAGCTTCGGCATTACACTATGAAGCGCAATAAGAACCAGAGCGAACACGACCCCAAGCAACAGGAAACCCCCTCGACCGAAGAACCGACCGCGGAAGTCGAAGCGACTTCCGTCCCGGAGGTCTCGGCAACGGACGAGCATATCGCGGAGCTTGAGCGAGACCTGGCGACGGAACGGGATCAGCGCCTGCGCGTTCTGGCCGATTTCCAGAACTATCGTAGGCGAACCGACGAGCAGCGAGCCGAGATCGGTTCGCTGGCGATACAGGATTTCGTCGGCGGTCTCTTGCCGGTTATGGATAATCTCGAGCGCGCCATGGTCGCGTCCGCGGACAACGAAACGACGGGAGGCATCGTCGAGGGCGTATCCCTGATCCATCGCCAGCTCATGGAACTCCTCCAGCGATACGGAGTCGCTCCGATCGAGGCGGTAGGCTGCGAGTTCGATCCGAACCTGCACGAAGCGGTTATGCGGGTGGATGCTGAGGATGTGCCCGACAACACGGTCATCGAGGAACTCGTTCGGGGGTACGCCATGGGCCCAAGGGTTATCCGCCCCTCGGTGGTCAAAGTCGCGAAGAGCTAGCATGAGCCTCCGAGATCCTGCGTTCGGTACCGATGGCGTACGGGGGGTCGCCAATGAGACTCTGACGGCGCCTTTCGCCCTGCGGCTCGGCATCGCGGCAGCACACGTCCTGGCCGCTCATTCCGACTGCCGATCCGTCATCGTTGGACGTGACACCCGAGTATCGGGTGATATGCTGGAGGCGGCCCTCACGTCGGGCCTTGCCGCGTCTGGGCGCACGGTGATCAATGTCGGTGTGGCGCCGACGCCGGCGGTATCGCATATCGTCGTGCGGCTGGGGGCTGCCGCCGGTGCGGTGATCTCGGCATCCCACAATCCGTACGAGGACAACGGGATCAAGTTCATCGGCCCCGACGGTCGCAAGCTCCCGGATGCGATCGAAGCCGAAATCGCCGGAGCCCTCCCTGACGCTCTGGCTCTCGAACAGCCGACCGGCTCGGAGATCGGTCGCATTGTGGATACGGGCAACGGCGGTGCGTCCCTGCTCGACGGGCCGTCAGGCTCCGTCAGCGATGCCCGTCCGTTCAGCCACGATGTTGGAGGTCGAGCGCCGGTCCTCGGCTACATCGCGCACGTGGCCGCCACCGCCGGAGGTCCGCTCGACGGATTTCGGCTCGTGCTGGATTGCGCCAACGGCGCAACATCGGCTTACGCTCCTGCGCTGTTTGCGGATCTTGGCGCCGAGGTCCATGTGCTGCACGCATCGCCCGACGGCCTCAACATCAACAGGAACTGCGGATCCACCTCGCCGAAGGACATGCGACGCGCCGTTGCCGCCCTTGGCGCCGATGCCGGCCTGGCATTTGACGGTGATGGGGACCGGGTCCTACTCTGCGATGAGACCGGTTCCATGGTCGATGGCGATCAGATGCTCGCGATCTGCGCGCTCGGCATGCGCAATCGGGGCGAACTCACCGGGGACACGGTCATCGGCACGGTGATGAGCAACGCAGGCCTGGAGAGCTTCCTGCAGGACCACGGCATGAGCCTCGTCCGAACCGACGTGGGCGACCGCTATGTGGCGGAGGCAATGGCCGAGACGGGGGCGGCTCTCGGCGGGGAACAATCGGGCCATGTGATCTTCGCGAACCTTACCCGCACCGGCGACGGGATGGTGACGGGGCTGCAGGTCCTCAGGGAGATGCGGAGCTCTGGCCGCAAGCTGAGCGAGCTGAAGGCGGCCATGCCGCTGTTCCCCCAGAAACTCCGCAGCGTTCGCCTCGTCGATCGACTCGGCTGGATGACGAACAGCGAGATCCAACGCGCCATCGCGGAAGCGCGTGCCGCGCTCGAACGCCCCGAATGGCTATCCGTCCGAGCATCCGGCACAGAGCCCGTTGTGCGGGTGATGGCCCAGGGCAGAGATGCGGCTCGCGTTGATGCGATCGTCGCACAGCTCTGTACGCTGATCGAAGCCCATGGAGGTACAGCAACATGAGTCCCACTCCACGTCGAGCGGACCTTCGCGCACAGTTTGCGAAGTGGGGATTGCACCCCAAGACTCAGGGCAAACGCCCGACATGCTCGGTCTTCGCGGTTACAGCAGCCCTTGAGTTTGCGGTTGCGCAACGCCACGAAGCAGGATGCGTGTTGAGTGAGGAATACCTGAACTGGGCCTCCAACGAGGCCATCGGCGAGTTCGAGGACGGTGGCTTCTTCTCAGATCTCTGGACCGGCTTCCAGAAACACGGCATCTGTGAGGAGCCTCTTGCCCCATATGCCGAGGCGTTCGATCCTGAATGGCTGCCTAGCCGGGTCGCGCGCGGCGACGGCAAACTCCGCAGGGACGCCGGCTACGAACTCGCATGGATCAAAGAGTGGAACGTGACCACGGGCCTTACTGACGATGAGCTGGCCGCGATCCTGGATACGCTGGCCTCGGGGAATCCGGTCTGCGCGGGCCTTCGCTGGCCGATCAAAGCCGAATACGACGGCACAACCCTGCGGATGTGCGGTGCGTCCGAGGTGTTCGACGGCCATAGCGTGCTTCTGGTCGGCTACAACCTGGAACCGTCCGAAGGATGCGACGGCGTTATCGTCTTCAAAGATTCAGGAAGCGGAGGCCGCTACGCTTCCATGCCCATCGAGTACGCCCGGGCGTATACCAACGACGCGGCGGTGATCAGCGACTGAGAGTGAGATGAGGGCCGGCCTGGTGGAAATACGGCTCCGGATCGGCCTCCGCCAGCATCATATGGGAATCGAGGTCGTAGACCGAAAACGCCCCCGTACCCGCAGCGAGCGACAGCGCGAAACCGATCCCGCGGGGGGTTTCCAGCATACAGCCCATCATCAACGACAAGCCTGCAGCCCGCGACACGGAGATGATGTCCTGGGCGCCCTGTACGCCGGATTTCATCAGCTTGACGTTGATCCCCGCGATACGGCCCAGCCGCACCACGCGCAACGCGTCGGCAGCCGTCAGAACGGCTTCGTCGGCAAACACGGGGACGGGTGATTCCGCGGCGACCTCGGCAAGCCCCTCCAGATCCTCCCGATGGACCGGCTGTTCGAGCAGTTCAATCGCCAATCCCATCCGTAGCGCTGTCCGCACGAACGCTAGCGCTGTGGCCGGCGTATACCCTTGATTGGCATCGAGCCGGAAGACAGCGTCGGGCGCCACTCTGGCGACATCCAGCAGAACCCGAAGATCGTCGTCCGGGTCAGGACGACCGATCTTAACCTTGAACCGCCGGAAGCCCTGCTCGGCGAACGCAACGGCCCGAGCGCACGTATCGTCGACCATCGGCAACGTCACATCCGTCTCGATCTGAGGGACGGATCCGCCAAAGTAGGACCACCAATCCGCGCCGAAGCGGCGACAGATAAGGTCGTACAGACCCATCTCGAGAGCGGCTCGGGCGGCCGGCTGACCGTAGGGGAAGCCGTCGGTCGGCGCCAACCGTGATTCCAGCGACTCCAGCAACTGTCGAGGTCTCGCGCAGTCCCCGCCGAGCGCTTCCGCGGCCAGACCCTTCAGCGTCGTCTCCGCGGTATCGCTGGTCTCACCGGTGACGTACTGCACCGGCACGCATTCCCCTATTCCCTGCAGCCCGTCATCCGTCGTCAGCGTCACCCGAACCACTCGGGTGACCTGACGGATCAGATGGTCCCGCGCGGTGGCGAACGAAAGCCGCAGCGGGAGCTCGATCGGTTCAATATGGAACGATCTCAGGATGGACATCGAGGGATGCTTCGAAGGCTCCGCGACACACCGGCCGGCCCCGCGGCATACGCGGCAGCCGGCCGGCGGCCTAAGCGTGCTCCATAAGCCCGCAAACAGGCTTAGCCGTGAGTCTCCTGACCGTCACTCCCCTTTTCCGCCATCTGGACAATGCCCGAGTCTGGCCTCGCCATCGCGCAGCACCCAGTCGGATCTGTCCGCTGGAAACCGTGCCCGATTCCGGCCAGCGTGATCAACAACGCAAGTGCAAGAAACGTTCGTGATAGTCTCGGGATAATCCTCATCGTCCTATTCCTTTCCCATCGATCCTTCGAGCCATGTCCACCACGCGACCAGATCCCGATCGCGAATCTGAAAGAGCGTCTGCAGCGCTTTCTCCGCCCTGCATTCCGCCATATCTTCGCGGATGATCTGCTCCAGCGTCTGTTGCGCCTCGGTATAGCGCCGATCCTTGACCAGGGCCAGGATCAGGTTGGCGACGCGCATCGGCGAGGGCCGCTGCATCGCCATCAGAGCGTAGTGTAGCGCAAGCTCCAGATTCCGCTCTCGGTTTCGTCCGGCGTCGTGCCAGGTCAGATGGATGTCGGCCGCGTTGGTCGCCGCGATGAATCGGTGCGGTCCTTCGGCATCACGCTCGATGATCAAGAGATAGACGCGGAGCGCATCGCGCAGGCGCCCGAGGCGGCTGTACATCACGCCGACCTCGTTGAGCGCCTCGATAAAGGATGGCTCCGCATCGTAGGCTGTCCGATAGCGCGCGAGAGCATCCTCGACTCGCCCTTCCGCGCGAAGCGACCTCGCCTCATCGTAGAGGGACCGCGCCGGTTCTGTCTTAGGGGAGTTCCGGTCGACTGTATAAAGATCGAGCACCCGTATGGCATCGCGCACCTCAGGGCTCGGCGGGGCGGCCTGCTGGGCATCGGTAACGTCGTTGACTACGGCCTCACCAACGGTATCCGCCGATCCGGCGTCATGGCGGTTCGCCCAGCCGACTCCCAGGAGGCGATCGATCATCGCCGCCTGGCGATCGCCAGTCCATTCCGTGGTCGATGTCGGCCTTCTGCGCACCTTCGGCGCCTTCTGTTTGGTCATGATCCATACGAATCGGTTCTCTGCCGTACACTCGCTCTGAACCAACGCGGTTACTGCGGCTCGTGCCCGACAGAGTGTCTGGCGCTCGGAAGCGGTGGCGGGCGCAACACGGCGGCCCGCCTGACGTTCCTTCTCCCGAGCGATGTCCCGGGTCAGCGCTGCAATATAGTTCGCCGGCACCCGTCGCAATGCCTTCCTCAACGCAGAGCGAAACTCATTCCGCTCTTCCATTGCGAGAAGGTGCGCTTCCGGTGATCCCTCGGTGGAAGGATCGGAGATCAGATCGGCAAGCGTCGGCCCTGCCTCATCCGGCGATGAGGATATTGCGGCATCGAGCGAAAGACACAGAGGTTCCCGCCTCAGAACGCGCGCATCATCGGTCAACACCGAACGAATAGCGCGAGCGAGATAGGCTGCAGGCTCCGGGAATAGATCCGGGATCGACGCTCGGACGCCAGCCGCGGCCCGGCGAGCGACTACAACGCGCGCCATCTTACGGCAGGCCTCTGACAGAGCCGAATAACAATCGTTGGCGCTGAGACGGGGACCGACCTCTCGGCCGTCGTCCAGGGTTCGCGGCGAGGTCAGCAGCGAGATGGCTCTTGGGGCGACCGATGCGAGTAGTTCCTCGGCCGCGCTCGCGATCTCAGCCTGCTCCGGAAGGTACTCCGAAACCGGCGGAACGCTTGCCTGTTGTATGCTATGCGCAGCCAATCTCATACTCCCGTGTCTCGCCTGTTCTTACGTATTACGTCTTACCACCGTTGTTGTGACAATTAATCGAAGTGATCATATGTACACGATTAGACGCCCTCAGCAGGCTCAGGGTTTCCTCGTTTAAGGCGAATATCCTCGAGCCCCGCCATCATCGCGGCGGTGATCCGAGTCGGCCTGCCCGTTTGCCGGGAGATCGCCGCCCAGGTGGTTCGCGCGCGGGCGATGACCACGCCGTCAAGAGAGAACTCGACAAGCCGATTCAGGCGAGCCCCACCCCACCGTTCGATACGGGTTGAAGCGATCAGGGTATCTCCGACGAAGGCCTCGCGCAGATAGTCGATCTCGTGCCGGACCACGAACCAATCGACATCTACCGGATCCCGACCCGATTGCGCCAACCTCCAATGGGCAGCGGCCACCTCTTCCACCCATTGGAGATAGACGATATTGTGGACATGAGCACCGGGCCCGCCAACGTGAGCCTCCGCAACGACGATGGGTTTGGTGAACTCCCACACTGTCGAGGGCTGCGGCTGCGCCTCCGGCTCCGGCCTCATCGGGCGCGATCCACGCGCTTGCCACGCATGACGGGAAGAACGATCTGGGATGGATACCTCGCGCCCCAGTAGATCGTGTTGCGGGCGGTACGGACGTTGGACGACGACCGAAACGGTTCGCCCGTATTCGGATTGGGATCCCATCCGGGAGCGTTGCTGGACGTCACCTGCACCCGGATTCGGTGCCCTTTCGCAAAGACTATGCTGGTCGACCAGAGGTCGATATCAAACAGGTACGGTTTGCCCGGCTCCATCAGGATGGATCTCGCGGGACCCTGGCGAAATCGGCCGCGCAGGATCCCCTCGCAAACGTTGTACGACGCGCCGTCCGGATATACATCGCACAGCTTTCCGACGAAATCCGTGTCGGGGCCGTCGCTGGAGGCCCAGAGCTTGAGCCGCACCCGCCCCGTCACCTCCACGGGCTGATCCAGCGGAGGTGTCGAGAACACGAGGACGTCCTTCCGCGCTTCGACGGCTGCCTGATTCCTCGCCCCCGACGGGAGGGTCAACTGCGGCCCGCCGGTGGTCGGCGCCGGATTCCGCGGATCATAGACGAACGTGGTCTGACCCGGTTGGGACGGCTTGACCGGGCTTAACGCCCCGGTTGCGCCGAGGTAATAAGGAGTGTTCTTTCCGCCGGGCGGCGGCCACGTCGTCGCGGTCCGCCACTCGTTGCCGGGGGCTGCGGCGTCACGGGCATCGCCCATCGTGTAGTAGGTCACCGCGGGATCTCGATCGACGCCCGTGTCCTCTCCCCGCAGCTGACTCCCGAGCCACGCCCATACATCAGCGGATCGGACGGGCGGAGTTTTGCCGTTCCTGAACTTCAGTTCCCCGGCCTTATCCTGAAAGATGCCGTGGGTCCACGGGCCCATGATCAACCGTTGTTTGCCGCGGGCTCCCTGCCCGCCTCGAAGTTGAAATCCCTGGAAGGCGTCGATCGTACCCTGAGCAAAGATGTCATACCAGCCGCCGACATGCACCGCCGCAGTATGGACTTGCGAATAGCGGCGGGATAGATCCCTCTCCTGCCAGAACGGCCCATCGATATCGGTCCGGGTCCAGTGCGCCAGCGCGGTCGGACTGAACGCCGCGATACGGAGCCAGTCCTCGATCATGGCCTTTCGGAATACGCCGCCGGAGAACACCATATCCCCGTAAGCCCTCGGCGCTCCGACGTGGATCACCTGGGCCGCGACCTTTTTGGTACCGGTTCCGGCCAATAACAGCTGGGTTATGCCCAGGGCCGATCCGCCAACGGTTCCGATCTTGCCGCACCATGGCTGTCGCGCCATCCATTCTACGGTGTCCAGCCCGTCCTCTCTGCCGCCCCACCAGCCGTCGGTCTCAAAGGGGAGGTTCTCGCCCTCAGAGGCAAAGCGCCCTCGCGTATCCTGGACCACCATCACATAGCCGCGCCGTACCGCATCGGCGCCTTGCTCCGCATGAAGCGCTTTGTTGTAGGTGGTGCGGATCAGAATCGCAGGATGCTTGCCGCTGCCCTTTGGTCGGTACACATCGGTGGCAAGTTTCACGCCGTCCCGCATCGGGAGCATGACCGTCTCATGGACGACGTCGCTCTGACGCAGCAACGCGAGCGTGGCGATAACCATTCCGGCCAGCCACCATAGTTGTCGACTACGCATGTTGCCCTCCCGTACTATTGCTGATCGACCTTCCATCATGACACCCGCGAATGCGAACGTCAACCCAACCCATCTAGAAGGAAATGGGCGGGTTCCCGCCGAATGATCCTGAAGCAAGGTGCGCCGAAACGCGCACAAGGGGATTAAGGAGGAGAGCCATGCTCGTTGGCGTTCCTAAAGAGATCAAACCGGACGAATACCGGGTCGCCATGGTTCCGGCTGGCGTCGAAGCGCTCGTTGAGGCGGGACATACAGTCCTTGTGGAAAGCGGCGCAGGAGAGGGGACCGGGATCGACGACAGGGAATACGAGGCTCTCGGAGCAAAAATCGGGTCCACGGCCGCCGACGTCTATGCCGCTGCGGACATGATCGTCAAAGTGAAAGAACCGATTGGCCCCGAGTACCAGATGGTGCGCCGTGGTCAGACGGTCTTCACCTACTTCCATTTCGCGGCAAGCGCAGAGCTGACACGAGCGATGGTCGATTCGGGTGCGGTCTGCATCGCCTATGAAACGATCCAACTGGCCGATGGTTCCCTGCCCCTTCTCACGCCCATGAGCGAAGTGGCGGGACGGCTTGCGCCCCAGGAAGGAGCGAAGTTCCTCGAGCGCCCGATGAAGGGCCGCGGGATTCTGCTGAGCGGTGTGCCAGGCGTTGCACCGGCACGCGTGGTGGTCCTGGGAGGCGGAACGGTCGGAGCCAATGCGGCCAAGATCGCCGCTGGCCTCGGCGCCGATGTAACCATTCTGGACGTGAACCTGGAGCGACTGCGGTATCTCGATGACATCATGCCGACGAACATCCGAACGCTCTACTCGAATACGCACAACATCCGGCAGGTGGTTCGGGAGGCGGACCTTGTCATAGGGAGCGTCCTCCGGCGCGGCGCGCGCGCACCGGTGCTGGTCACGCGGGCGATGCTCGCTTCGATGCGTAAGGGTTCTGTGATCGTCGATGTGGCCGTCGATCAGGGCGGTTGTTTCGAAACAACGCGACCGACTACCCACCATGATCCCGTCTTCGTCGAGGAGGGAGTCGTCCACTACTGTGTCGCGAACATGCCCGGCGCCGTGCCCGGTACGTCGACATTCGCGCTCACAAACGAGACCCTGCCATGGGTTCGGCGCCTCGCCAACGAGGGCTGGCGCCGCGCCGCCCAGAACAGCGGCCCGTTGAAGAACGGACTCAATGTCGTCGAGGGGAAGGTCGTGTTCCAGGCGATCGCGGATCAGTTCGGCATGACCTACACACCGGTGGACGAGGTACTCGCCTGAATCCCAGCGTATCCGGTGATCGCTCGGGCCGTCGGGTCCTTGAATGGCTGAACAGCTATCGAGGCCTGGTGGCTCTGCTCGTCGTCTTCGTCCTGGGATGCGTCTATACGCCTACAGCCAGGGACACCGGCCTGCCGATTTTCATCTCGCTCAGGACGCAGCTCGACATCCTGTTCGAATATTGCGAGTATGGCCTTCTCGCGACAGGCATGACGCTCGTCATCCTCAGCGGTGGCATCGACCTGTCGGTTAGCTCCGTCCTCGGTTTTTCCGCCACGTTCTTCGCGATCTTGACCATCGGTTACGGCTGGGGTGTGCCGTCGGCCATCGCCGCGGTGATGGCCGCTGGCATCGTCGCCGGTCTGATCAGCGGTGTTCTTGTCGCCCGGTTTCGCATCCAACCCTTTGTCGCGACTCTGGCCATGATGACCGCTGCCCGTGGCGCAGCGAAGTTGATTTCAGGGGGGATCAAGGTTCAGCCCGCCGCACAGCCCTGGTACGCGTTGACCGATGATACACCCGGCTTCTTTCGCTGGATGACGACGGCGCTCCCCGGCATCGGCGTCCAGCCTGCCACAGTCCTTTTTCTGGTCTGCATCCTCACCATGGCGGTCATCGTCAAACGGTCTGGGTATGGTCGCCAGCTTTATGCAATCGGAGGCAACGAAGAAGCCGCGCGTCTGGCGGGCATACCGGTTCGTCGGGTCAAGCTGCAGACCTATGCGCTTTGTGCCATGTTCGCAGCCCTTGCGGGTGTCGTCAACGCTTGTCGTCAGGATATCGGGGATCCGGAAGCGGGATTCACGTTTGAACTGGACGCCATCGCCGCGACTGTGATCGGCGGCACGAGCCTGTTGGGCGGTCGCGGCGGTATGATGTTCACCTTGATCGGCGTCCTGATCATGGCCTACATCAACAAGATACTCAGCCTGAACGCGGTCGCGATCGACCGGCGTATGATCATTCAAGCGGCGATCATCGTGGTCGCTGTCCTTATTCAACGTCAGGAGAAGGGGTAGCGTCAAATGAGGTTATGCGCCATTGCGGCAGCCGGCATCGTGATCTCGATAGCAGGCTGTCAGGCGGGCAAGAAAACAGAGGATCGTCTCGCCCACGAAGGAGACCCATCGAAAACCGGTAAGAAGTACGTTATCGGAATGTCCCAATGCAATCGGGGCGAACCATGGCGTGTGCAGATGGACAAGGACATCGAGGAAGCGGCGAAAGCGCACCCCGATCTCGAGGTCCTGTTCAAAGACGCGCAGAATAAGGCTGAAACCCAGCAGAGTCAGGTTCGTGAGTTCGTTCAACAAAAGGTTGACCTGATCATCATCAGCCCGAAAGAGGCCCGCCCCCTTACTCGCCCCGTCGAGGAAGCCATGGACGCGGGAATACCGGTGATCGTGCTGGATCGGAAGGTCGAGGGAGACAAGTACACCTGCTTCATCGGCGCCGACAACGTCAAGATCGGCCGCGAAGCGGGCAAGTTCCTTGTCGAACTGCTGGGAGGAAAGGGAAACGTGGTCGAGCTCAAAGGCCTCATGACCTCCACACCCGGACAGGAGCGTCACAAGGGCTTCATGGAAGGGATTGCCGGATCGAACCTCAAGGTGGTCTTCGATGCCGATTGCCAGTGGCTGGAGCCGAACGCGCAGCGGGAGATGAAGTCGGCGCTCTCGAGGTTCCCGACAATCGACGCTGTCTACGGTCACAATGATCCCAGCGCCCACGGCGCCTACCTTGCTGCACGACAGGAAGGCAAAGGCCGCGAGAAGACGATCAAGTTCGTCGGCATCGACGCTCTTCCGCACGAAGGTGTCCGCTACGTTAAGGATGGCATCCTCACGGCAACCTTCCAGTATCCGACCGGCGGCCAGGAAGCCATCGAGAACGCCCTGAAGATCCTCAAGGGTGAAAAGGTCGAGAAGAACATAACCCTGGGGACTCGCCGATTTACCAAAGATAACGCAGAGACCGGCGGCGAGGCGCTCTGATTGGCGGAACCGCTCCTAACGCGGTGTCACCATGTCAAAGAAAAGCGGGCCGAAGTGCGCCGTATGGCGCCCTTCGGCCCGTAACCCTCGCACTGTCTGCCAGATTTCCCGGCCTCGACAGTCCCAACACATATCGAGGGAAGGCATGAGGGGTTTCCCCCTAACCGAGCTGCTGTTAGTACAGACCGCCATCATCGTTCGACGTAACACCCTGAGGCGATATTCAAGCGAAAATATGTGAACGATTCCACGATCCGTGCATGGGCGGAGATCGATCTATCCGCTGTACTGGACAATCTGGCCTCCATGCGCGCCTATGTAAGCCCAGCGTCGGTACTCGCGGTGGTAAAAGGTGATGCGTATGGGCACAGTATTCGGGCGGTAGCTCCGCCCATCGCCGCTCGGTTTCCCGACGCTGTCTTCGGCGTGGCGAGCGCAGGCGAGGCGGCAGCCGTCCGATCGCTTATTCCACAATCGCCCATACTGATCCTGGGACCGTGCCTGCCCGACGAGGCAGCGTCCATCATCGAGATGAACGCGAGTACGGTGCTCAGTGACATTCCGTTCGCGCAAGCGTTGAACGCCGCCGCTCTCCGTGCCAACGCCGTGGGCCGGGTCCATATTGAGATTGACACAGGCATGGGCCGCCACGGCGTTGTTGCGGACGATGCGCTCACGATTGCGGAGTACGTCGCGACGAGCCCGGCTCTCCAACTCGACGGGATCATGACCCATTTCTCCGATGCCGAAAGGGATCGCGAATGGACCGGAACGCAACTGCTCCGATTCCGTGCGATCGAGCGAACCCTGCAGGACCATGGCATCCATGCTCGGACCCGACACGCCTGCAATACGGCCGCTATGCTCCTCTATCCGGAGATGTGGTTCGAGATGGTTCGCCCCGGGCTAGGCCTCTACGGCATATTGCCCGAGCTCCCCCCGGGGACCGATGTGCCGCATCTCCGCCCTGCGCTCGCCCTTCGCGCACGCGTGCTTCTGGTACGTACCTTGCAGGCGGGGGCGTTCATCAGCTATGGCAGAACCGTCCGACTGCGGCGCCGCAGCCGGATCGCCGTCCTTGGGATCGGCTACGCGGACGGTATCCCCCGCGAACTGGGCAATCGAGGATCGGTCCTCATCCGAGGCAAGCGGGTTCCGATCATCGGGCGCATCTGCATGGATGTCACTCTGGCCGATGTCACCGATCTGGACGATGTTGCCCCCGGTGAGATCGCGACCGTTATCGGGAGCGATGGGGCCGAAGTGATCCGCGTCGAGGAGATCGCACGCCTGCTGGGAACGACCGAACACGAGATAACCACACGGCTCGGAGCCCGTGCGCCCAGAAGGTCGGTTGGGCTGTGCTAGAATGCATTATCCCGTTTCTGCATACGTCGGAGGACGATGGTCCGACACGAGCCGCCAACCGGCGCCATCCGCATATCCCAGTCGATCGATCGAGTTAGGTTAACCTGAATGCCGATATATGAGTTCCGCTGTGCCGATTGCGCGCTCGTATTCGATACCATCGTGCGCACGGCAACCATCGCTGGCGTTGTATGCCCGAACTGCGGGTCCCGTCAACTCACCAAACTGATCTCGGCCTTCGCAGTAAGCCGGAATCTCGCTCCCTGCGGCCGGTCCTCAGCGGAACGAGCGGAAGGGTGCGGATCGGAGACCGGGCCCGCGCCATGCGCCGGATGCTGCGAACGGAGCTGAGGGAGCGATGTCGATCGGCGCCTCTCGTTCCAAGGTCGTTCGCTACGCCGTCCTGGACATCGGGTCGAACACCGTCAAGCTGACGATCGTCGAGCAAGTTCCCACCGGATTCTATAAACCGATCGTCGATGTCAGCGCGACGACCCGCCTCGGAGAGGACATCCAGGCCCGGCGTCTCACGCCGGCAGCGATAGATCGGACCATCGACATGCTGCTACAGAGCCTGGCCGTGTGCGCCAGATATGAGGTGACCGCGCTCGCGACGGCGGCGACTTCGGCGGTGCGAGATGCGGTCAACGCCGACGAGTTCGTCGGTCGCGCGGCTGAGTATGGCATTTGCGTTACGGTCCTCACCGGCGATGAGGAAGCGCGCCTTTCGACTCTGGCCGTCGTCACCGATCCCGATCTCGATCTGGATGGACCGATTACGATGGTGGATATCGGCGGAGGCAGCACCGAGATTGCGATATTCGAGCCAGGCCACGGACAGGACCGACGGAGCCTGCAGCTGGGCTGTGTTCGCCTGACCGAAGCGATTCTGAAGAGTGACCCGACCACACTCCAAGAGATGCAGGCTGCCCGACAAGCCGTTTCGGAATCGATGCAGGGCCGACCGCCGGTGATCGAAGGCGCCCCGCTCATCGGCGTTGGCGGCACAATGACGAACATGGGGCGCGTCTGTCTGGCCCGTACTGGCCTCTCAGCCAACCTGCACGGTCTGTCTCTCAGCATGGACGAAGTGCGGGCGCAGATCGATCTCTATGCGAGCCGGCCGATCGCCGAACGCAAGCAGATCGCAGGCCTTGATCCGGAACGAGCCGACATCATCCTCGCTGGCGCATTGATCCTTGAAGGCGCCATGGACTCGGCCAGGATCGGCTCCGCGACGGTTAGCTGCCGTGGCCTTCGATGGGGCGTGCTCTACGATCGCTTTCAGGTGACGACGGAGCCTTCTACCCCACCCCAGGCCGGCTCAGTTCGGGCGATGCACCTGCCGGTCGGAGCAAATCGGTGAGGGACTTCGAGTACGAGCGCCGCCTGGCCCGCCAGCCCCGCCGATCGCGGCGTCAGGCGATACGCCGGTGGATGATCGGATGCGGTCTGCTGATCCTAGTCGCAGTGATCGCGACGGCCATCGGCGCCCTGTACGCGATCTCCGGCCAGGAACATGCGCCGGTGCTCACCGGTGCGGATCATACGCGGGTCGCCACGGAAGTTGACAAGGTAATGAAGACCGTCGAAGCGGTTCGGCGCGACGCCGCGAAGGGAGTCCAGCGCAAGTTCGAACTCACCGTATCCGACGAACAGCTGAACCTTCTGCTTGCTGAGGATAAGGAAGTCCGTCGTCGGCTCCGATCGCGGCATATCGAAGAGGCATGGGTGCTGATCGGCGATGGAGAGGTCCGCGCCAATGCCATCCGCTCCATGAGCGGAATCAATGTCCAGATCCAGGCGGCGCTCAAGCCGGAGATCGCGGGAGGTCAGACCGTCCACGTCTCGATCGTCCGGCTTAAGGTCGGCCGCATCACCATGCCGCCGGGCGCAGGGCAAGACCTGGCCGATGAGCTCGGCCGTCTGGTGAGCTCCCGGATCACCGATACGAAAGCGCGGATCACCGAGATCAAGATCGCAGACAACCGCATCGAACTTCGAGGGGTCACCCGCTGAGATCCTGCGGACGGACACCTCCCGCCTCCGTATACCCGTTACGCATGGTCACCCCGGTGATGGGCCGGATCGGAGCGTTGCGCGCCCCGTCGCCAGCGTCATCCGGCGGCAGCCGACCACGACAGATAGGCGCCGGAAAGATTTCGCACCGTATAACCGTGCTGGTGAAGGATCCGGCAGGCATAGTACGACCGCTGGCCCGATCGACAGTATACGATGATCTCTCGGTCTCGGGGCAGCTCGTCCATTCGCGCCCGTAGCTGGCTCAGAGGGATCGTCATCGCGGACGGGATCACGCCCGACACGCATTCCGCTTCCTCCCGGACATCCAGCAGGCAGGTCGTCTCCGTATCACAGGAACCGATGTCGGAACAATGAGCGACGTGGACATCGCCTCGCAGCACGTTCCCGGCCGCCATTCCAGCGATGTTCACGGGATCCTTGGCAGAGCCGAATGGGGGAGCATACGCGAGCTCGAGATCCGCGATCTGGTCGACCGTCAGGCCTGATTGGATCGCCGTCGCAAGGACATCGATCCTCTTATCCACACCCGACAAACCGACAACCTGAGCGCCCAATAGCCGACCATTGCCCGGATCGTACAGCAGTTTCATGGCGAGGGGCGAGGCGCCAGGATAGTAACTCGCGTGATCCATCGGATGGACGTGGATCGCCTGATAGCTCAAACCGGCCTGATCCAGCATTCTGGCATTCGCTCCCGTGCCGGCGGCCGCGAGGTTGAAGATTCGGAGAATGCCCGTTCCGAAGGAACCGCGATAGGCGGACGCCCGGCCCATGATCGCATCGGCAGCAATGCGCCCCTGGCGGTTCGCCGGGCCCGCCAGAGGCAGAAGCATCGGCCGACCGGTAACACCGTGGATCACCTCGACGGCATCGCCCACGGCCCAGATGTGGGGGTCGCTCGTCTGCATCTGTTCATCCACCTTGATCCCGCCCGTTATCCCGATGGTCAACCCCGCGCCTTTCGCGAGCGTCGTTTCCGGTCGAACGCCCATGGCCAGCAGCACCACATCGCCGGGAATGCGGGAACCGTCCTCAAGGACCGCCACCGATGCCATGGCCCCATCGGAGGCGTCCGGATCATCGAACGATCGAACGGCCTTGCCCAGATGCAGATCCACGCCATGCTGGCGAAGCTCGGCGTGAACGCGACATGCCATGTCCGCATCAAGAAACCCTGCCACATGGGGCAACGCCTCGATCAGAGCCACGGGATGGCCGCGGCGGACCAGCTGCTCGGCCATTTCGAGGCCGATGTAGCCCCCGCCGACGATCACCGCCCTGCCTCCACTGCGATCGGCCAGATAGGCGTCCAGGTCACGGGCGTCCGGGATGTTCCGAAGAACGAAGTGGCCCGGGCGCTCGATCCCGGGTATCGGGGGACGCAGCGGGGTCGATCCGGGTGCAAGGATCAGTGCATCATAGGCCTCGGTATAGACGCGATCGGTGTCCAGATCCTTCAGGGTTACCGTTCGCCCCTGCCGGTCGATCTCAATCGCCTCCGTACGGACGCGAATATCGAGGTTCATGCGGGCCTTGAGGACTTCTGGCGATTGGACGAGCAAGCCGTGCCAGTCGGAGATCTCACCGCCAACGAAATAGGGTAAACCGCAGTTCGCGAAGGATGCGTACGGTCCGCGCTCCACTACGATGATTTCGGCCTCCTCAGAGAGCCGACGTGCCCTTGCGGCCGCGCTTGCGCCGCCCGCTACACCTCCGATTACGATGATCCTGCGATGCATGAATGTTCCCATACGCCTTTCCCGGGCGATCATACCCTCTGCCCGTAATGGGGTTCGCGCCCCTATCGGCGCGCCCCGTTACCATTACGCGAAATCGCATCCCCAGGATGCATAGAACCGGTGATGGTACAATCATCCTTGATTCCGTGGAAGGTGTTAGGGCATAAGGCATGGGCGATCTTCTCGCCAGGATCCAGCGACCATCCGATCTGAAGGAGCTGAGACCCGAAGAGCTGGTTCGATTAGCCGAGGAACTCCGTTCGGCGATCGTCGATCATCTCTCAGAGACAGGAGGGCACTTCGCATCGAATCTCGGCGCAGTGGATCTGATCGTAGCCCTGCACGCCGTATACGATCCGCCAAGAGACCGACTGGTCTTCGATGTTGGGCACCAATGCTACGCCCATAAAATGCTCACCGGTCGACTCGCCGACTTTCCCACGTTGCGACAGTACGGCGGTATCAGCGGCTTCCTCCGAATGGATGAGAGCGTTTATGACGCCTTCGGCGCCGGCCATGCGAGCACATCGATCTCGGCAGCCTATGGATTCGCGATGGCGCGCGATCTCTCCGGCGGCGACGAATCCGTCGTTGCCATCATCGGCGATGCAGGCATGACGGGAGGCCTCGCGTTCGAAGGCCTCAATAACGCCGGCCACAGCGGGCGCAAGTTCACCGTGGTCCTCAATGACAACGCGATGTCCATCGCTCCAAACGTCGGCGCCCTGGCCCGTTATCTCGCGCTGCTGCGGACCACCGATTGGTATCAGCACCTGGAGCGCCGTACCCAGGGAGTGCTCAGGCGATTGCCGGCTGGCGATGTGGCAGCCCGTGCGGCCGACGGACTCTTCAAACATTCCATCACCAACCTCATCGCTCCTGAGCGGACCGGTGTCATGTTCGAACAGATGGGTTTTCAATACATCGGGCCGCTGGATGGTCATGATCTGCCGCTTCTGCTTGACGTCTTTCAACAGGTCCGGCGGATGGACGGGCCGGTTCTCGTGCACCTGATCACCGTCAAAGGCAAGGGCTACGATCTGGCGGAGGAGAACGCGCGCAAATACCATGCCGTCACGCCCTTTGAACCGGCAACCGGCCAGGTGCATTCGCCTGCCGGCGGCGCCACCTTCACCTCAGTATTCGCGGACACTCTGGTATCACTCGCGGAAGCGGACCCGGACCTGGTCGGCATCACGGCCGCCATGCCCGACGGAACCGGCATCGCGAAACTCCACAGCCGTTTCCCGGATCGCGCTGTCGATACCGGCATCGCAGAAGGCCATGCGGTATGCTTCGCTGCCGGTCTGGCTGCCGCGGGCAAGCGACCGGTCGTGGCAATCTACTCCACTTTTCTGCAGCGCGCGTACGATATGATCCTGCACGATGTCGCGCTGCAACGGCTTCCCGTCCTGTTCGCGATTGATCGGGCTGGCCTGGTCGGAGAGGACGGCGGCACGCATCATGGGGCGTTCGACCTGACCTACCTGCGCCCGGTTCCCGGATTGACGCTCATGGCTCCATCCGATGGCCCTGAGCTCGCCGCCATGCTCCGCTTCGCCCACGACCATGTGCGCAGTCCCGACGCGTCGCCCATCGCAATCCGCTATCCGAGAGGATCGACCGTGGAACCGGACGGCGCTCCGGCACCAACCCCTATTCGGATGGGCAAGGCCGAGGTGATAACGACGGGCGACGATGCCGCGATCATCGCCATTGGGTCGATGGTTCCGATTGCGACACGCGCCGCCTCGATTCTCGAAGCGGAGGGCGTTCATGTAGCCGTAGTAAACGCCCGTTTCGTCAAACCGATCGATGAAGAGACGATCGTTGAGATCGCGATCCGAACCCCGCGACTACTGGTTGCCGAGGAAAATACCTGTATCGGCGGGTTTGGCGACGCTGTCCGTGAAGTCCTTATGCGGGCGGCGTTGAGCGATGTCACCGTCCGGCATATGGCCTTACCGGATCGTTTCGTTGAGCACGGTACGCAAGCGACACTGCGCGGGCTATGCCGCCTTACGGCCGAGGATTTCGCCGCGGAGATTCGGGAGATGCTCCGAACTCGGGCCGGGAATACCCCGGCCGATCGATCGCTGGCCACAGCTCAGGTCCACGCGCCATCCTGATCTTCTCCCTCGCTCAGTGTTCTACGGTAATCGCGGCGATGCGGACGTCCGGCGCGTCGGAGAGTTCGACCGCGGCCAGCCTCTTGGGCTCTGCCACCGTAATCGTATACCAGAACAGCCTCGCAGGCGGGCCGGGATCACCCACTTTGTTGCGCGTGAAGGGAGCCATATAGGCAACCCGATCGTTCCGTGCCGGAGGGCTCTCCCAGACCCCGATGGGAAACGAGGTGAACTGCTCGGAGTTGTCCGAAAAACGGAGGGTAACGCCGAGCGATTTTCCGGGAACCACAGCGGCCGCCAGGATGTGCACTTTTCGCGCTGGAGCACGACGAGCCTTATCCGATAGAATCGCCCGGTTGCCCGGGCGCACCAGCGTGGGCCCCTGCGAGGATAACCACCGGAAGCTCAGACTCCGACTTCGCTCCGTGCCAGTTCGGAGCTCGGGCAGCCACAGAGTTGCCGGAACCGGTCCCGTCGTCAGGAACGGCGGCGTGATCTCGGCTGGTAATACGGATCCCGTACCATCGAAACCGGCGGCATCCGTATCCCAGCGGCTGAGAACGCCCTTTACCTGTGCATGCGGCGCGAGATCCAGGAACTCCAGTCGACCGCCAGCCACCTCCACCAGCGTTACCCGCGTTTCGTATGTCCGTGCTGAGGTGAGCGTCGACCCCCATGTGTCACCCACACGGATGTCCCATACGAGCCAGTACTTGCCATCGTTCGGCGGCGCAGTCAACCATGCACCAACGTCGCCGATCTCCGTACCCGGCGGCACATCCGCCTTCAGCGGAAAGACCTCATCTTCCCATACTGCCTCGATGCCGTCCAGGTAATACCAGTGAAAACCAACAGCGACCTGATCCTTCAGCCAGGTCTGATTGCCGCGGTTCTTGATTCCCAGCGGTACCGGTATGCGGCGATCCGCGGGCACCCGTGAGGGTGTGTAATCGTTGAAGAACTGCGCCCCGAAGTCGGCCTCGACGATCTGTACTTCCTGCGGCTCGGTGGGCGCGGTGCGGAGGACATCGCCCTCGATATCGACATCCCACCGAAGAAGATACCGGGACGTGTCGGGACCCGAGAATCGATAGGGAGATCCGTCGGATCGAACCGCCGTCACCGGGACTGTAACCGTACATACTGCGCCGGGCGGGACATCCTCGGTCAGCAGCGCGGAGCAATCCGCAAGACCCGCATCGACAAACTCCGGCATGCCGTTGCCAGGCCGTAGTTCGAACAGCCTCGCAACGACCTTCGTCGATTTCGCTCGCCATGCCTGGTGTCCGTCATTGCGAACCGTCACCGAGACGGGACAGCTCGACAACGCCTCCAGAACGCGCGGGAGGGAGCTTCGGACCAGGGTCGCTCGGTACTGCTCGACGCCGTCTCCGTCGATTCGCGCGGTCATCACAGAGAGAGTTCGAGTACCGGTCTTAGGACTCGGCTTAACGGTTCCGCGCCGATCCATGTTCACCAGTTCCAGATTCAACGCGATATCGCCCGACCGATCCGGAACGGGCACCTGCAGGGTGATGTCCAACGGGTCGCCACGCACCACGGTCACCGGCAGGACCACCGCGGGCCCAGAGCCGCCGCCAGCCCATGTCGCTCGGATCGCGGTCTCACCAGCAGTCCAGGGTACCGGGCTCGGATTGCGCAGACGCAGATGCGCGGAATAGGTTGTACCGGGCAGCAGGACGGTCGGAAGATCGGAGGCGATGAGATCGAGTGCGTCGCCTGTCGCGCTCTTATAGTGGAGTGTGTTCGCGCGTGTCGTATCCAGATACTGCAGACCGTATTCGACCGTTGGGCCAATCTCCGTCCCGTTGGCGTAGTCATTCCATGAGTCGATCAGAACCGATGGGACTCCAGACGAGATCGCACGGCGCCACGAGGCTCGATAGGTCTCGATCGTGCGACGCAAAAGCGGGTGCTCTCCGTCGCCTCGCCCGGGGGTTCCTGCGTAGATTGCGCCAATGGAGATGGCGCCTGTTCGATCCTCAGCATATCCATCCCCATCCGCGACTGGCACAAGACCATCGAATCCGGGGCCCATCGTACCAACCGAGAGGAGAATGAGGTGTCTGCCGAACTCCCGGGCATGCCGCTGTCGAAGGAACACCGCGAGATCAGAAGAAATCGTCATTCCCCGGCCGTCGATGATGACGGTATCCGCCATGCCCGAGCCATTTTCGACCGACAATGGCGTCTGCAACCGATACCGTGCCGGCACGCACTGCATAAACTCACCGATGGCGCCTGCGAGCGCGGCACGGGGGTCCGAGATCTGCAGTAGTTCCCGCGCATCGAGCCACAGGCAAGCCGCAGGGGCATCCGCTCCACCTGCGTCCATCGTCGCTATGGCCGCGGCCAAGGCGGTCAGTGCGAGCCGACCTTCGCGTGACGGGCGATAGACCACTGCAGCCGCATCAATACCCGCCTCCCGCATTCTTGAGAGCTGGATGCGATGCCAATCCAGACGATCATAGGAGAACCACGGGCCTGTCCCGTCCATTGGATGAGTCACAAAGTGGGACAGCCCGTCGGGAGACATCGACGCCTTCAACGGCAGGTCCTTACGCGGGTCACTCTGGTACTCGACATGGTAACGAACCAGCACGCGCCGCGGGAAGGCCTGGCGCACCAGCGGCCCTGTTCGAGCAGTCACGATTGGACTGGCGATAACGCCCGCGATCCGCCCGGGTTTCACCTCTACCTCACCCCGCTTGCGAGCCATGGCCGAGGTGCCGGCGCCGACGATCCGTGTATCGGAGCCGCTGACAAACGAGAAGGCCGTAACGCGGGACCATTCCCCTTCAGCCAGAGCTCCGTCGATCACGGGCTTCACGGTAAAGACGCGGGCGCATACCAGCGCACCCGGTGCGCCGGCAATAGACGCCACCGGAGCATCGGTAAAGACCAGCTCGGCCCACTTCGTCGGATCGCTGAGGTCCGCTTCCGTTATCACCGCCGGAGAAACGCTCGTGATCGGCGGATCCCCTTCGACCACGCTCCGAACCGCGACGTTGAACCGCGCCCGCGCACCGGACACTGGCGCGCCTCCCAGTTCCGCCCAGGGTATACCCATCTCGACGGCGAAGCCGCCCTCCGGAGCGTCGGGTCCATTCAATGGAACCCGTGGCCTCAACCGGTATTTGAACAGCGCGCGAACACCGTCGGGGCCCGTATGGAAATCGTCCACTCCCTTGATCGGCACTCGGTCTGCGCCACGATACAGTTGCGCTCCCTGTGCGACCGAAACCTGCATCTCGATACGGCGGGGAGAACCGCCAGCCGCAGCGGGCAGTTCCAGACTGACCTCCAGACGATCGTCGGAGGAAAGATCCGCAAACGGAGCCGCGATATGCCCACGAAGGATTCGCTTGTCGACGTCGGCGGCCACGTAGAAGTAATCCGAATCGAACGCGGTACGGCAACGGACACGGATCTCTGCATATGCGAACGCGGGAACCAGGAGCGGCGCCATAAGGACGGTGATCGCCACAGCCCGGGATACCGTCCGTCGGAGAAGCTCGACACTGATCCAGTTTGATAAGCCCATCAGCACACTCCCGCGCCCGACGCGCATGGGTTAGGCGCGGGCTGCATACGCCGGATTATGGCACAGCGTTCGCCGTGGTGTCGCCAGAGCCGCAACTGACACGGTGCACGGCGCTTCTTGACGCTATGGGATCCAGACGTCTATAATCGCCGCAGTATGAAGGCTCCAATCCGATATCCGATCTCCCCTATCCGGGTCACGACGGCATACGGGCGAGGAGTCCGCAGTGCTCTCAGGACGATCGTATTAGCCGTTGCGGCGTTGGGGCTAACCTCCTGTGCGCCACGACCGGCGCAGGAGGCCAGGAACGGCAGTCGACGGGACACCCACCCGATCGAATCGACCTTCACATTTACCGTCGTACCGTACGAAGCGGCCGAGCAGCTCAACGACGACTATACGCCGATGGCGCGTTACCTTGGCAAGGCCATCGGCGCCAAAGAAGGCCGTTTCGTCTCTGTGGTCGACTACGCCGGTGTGCTCGCGGCTCTGGAGACGGGAAGCGTCGATGTCGCCTATCTGTCGCCGTTTCCCTACGCCCTGGCCATGAGCCGAATGAAACTCAAACCGATTCCCCTCGCCATGCCCTGGGTGCTGGGAAACCTGATGTACCGTGGTGTCATCTTCACGCGTGCGGATAGCGGCATCAAGACTCTCGCGGATCTCAAGAACAAGACGTTCGCTTTTGGCGATGTGACCTCGACGACTGGTTTCCTGTTGCCCAAGGTTATGCTGATGCGCGCTGGAGTCTTCGATACGCTGAAATGGCGCAACGCTGGGAACGCGAACATGGTGGCCAAGGCCGTGGAAAACGGCGCCGCAGACGCGGGCGCTGCCTACGAGAGCGTTTTCCAGGTGGTTTATCGCGACGAACCGGAGAAGACGAAGCTCATGCGCGTCATCGGCCATACGGACAGCATCCCGAATGGCATCTACGTTGCGCGCGGCGACCTCCCGAACGACACCGTCAAGAAACTCCGCGAAGCGTTCCTTCGCATGAACTCGGATCCCGAGGGCCGCAAAGTGATGCAGCGAGCGACGAACGATAAGATCGTGCCCGTGAAGGATGAGCTATTCGACCCGGTGCGCAAGGCCGCCACCGCCCTGAATCTTGAGCTCGAGGCGCTCGAAAAGAAGGACTGAGTCGACGCTTGGCTACCGCCGTATCTACGTCGCATATCGACGTACCTGATCGCGTGCCTTCCGCGCTGCCGATCGAGTTACGGGCGGTCACGCACGCTTATACCCCCGGTAAGCCGGTCCTGAAGGATGTGAGTCTCGAGGTACATCATGGCGAGAGGGTCGCGATCGTCGGGCCATCCGGCGCAGGTAAGAGCACCTTGCTCCGCATGGTCAACGGGCTCCTGATTCCATCAACAGGCGATGTCATAACCCTGGGGACCTCAGTAGCGGCGATGACGGAAACGGATCGTGCCGAGCTCCGACGGAGCATCGGGATGGTGTTTCAGGAGTTCGCCCTCATCGATCGACTCTCCGCGCTTGTCAATGTTCTGGTGGGCCGGCTCGGATATGTGCGCCCGATCCCGAGCCTCTTTCGGATCTTCCCGGCCGACGCCATCATGGCCGCCCACCACGCGTTGGCTGAGGTCGGTCTCAAGGGTATGGAAGAGAGGCAGGTGCGCCACCTATCGGGCGGTCAGAAGCAACGGGTCGGCATCGCACGTGCGCTTGTCCAGAGTCCGAAGATCGTTCTCGCCGATGAGCCCACCGCGAACCTCGATGTCCGCACAGCCGACGAGATCCTGCAGCTTCTCGTGGATCTCGGTCACCGCCACGGGACGACGATGCTGCTCAACCTTCACGATGTTCGAGCGGCCCGGCGCTACTGCACGAGGATCATCGCCCTGAAGGATGGGCGCCTCACGTGGGACGGAGCCGCCGCTGACTTCGGCGACTCGGATATCGAGAGGATCTTCTACCAGTAACGATCCCGACCGGACCCGGGAAAGGAACCGTTCTCATGACCGTCCGCGCAGAGACAGAACTAGAGACCTTAATCCGAGCCCATTACCCGATCATCTATGTTGTTTCGTGGGAGGATGAACGGGTCGAGCATGCCGTCAACGTCATCGCACGGCTAAGGGGTAAGCGGCTCCATACCTGGACGGTAACACGGGGCTTTACCAAGGACGGTGGCCAGCGGGATGGGGCAACCCGTGACCCTCTTGCGGCTCTCGAGTTCGTCGCGAACTCCTCAGACCAGGCGATCTACCTGCTGAAGGACTTCCACGCCTTCATCAGTGATCCGACGGTAACGCGACGGTTGCGCGACCTCATCCCTCTCCTGCGCAACAGCTATAAGCATGTCGTCCTCCTCGCCCCTCAGATGAAGCTGCCGCCCGACCTCGAAAAGGAGGTGACCGTCGTTGACTACGGATTGCCCACCTATTCAGAACTGGAGCAGCTCCTCGACGATATCATCCTCCGGTGCAAGGACGATCCCGGTGTTGATTGGAACCTGTCCCAAGAACGCCGCGAGCAAGTGCTGAAAGCCGCACAGGGGCTGACGGCGATGGAAGCCGAAAACGTCTTCGCCCGATCGCTGGTCCTGACAAAGACGTTCGATATCGATGTCGTCCTCTCCGAAAAAGAACAGATCATCCGTAAATCGGGGATCCTTGAGTACTACCCCGCGTCGGAAGCGTTCAGCTCCGTGGGCGGGATGGACCTCCTTAAGGATTGGATGCAGAAACGAACTACCTCGTTCACCGATCGGGCGCGGGAGTTCGGGCTGCCAGAACCTCGTGGCGTCCTCTTGATCGGCGTTCAGGGCTGCGGCAAGAGCCTGAGCGCCAAGGCGGTAGGGGCGCAGTGGCGGCTGCCGCTCCTGCGGCTCGACATCGGTAAGGTGTTCGCTGGTCTTGTCGGCGCTTCCGAGGAAAATATGCGCAAGGCGCTGCGGGTGGCTGAGTCAGTAGCGCCATGCATTCTATGGCTCGATGAACTGGAGAAAGGCCTGTCCGGCCTCCAAAGCTCCGGGTCCTCGGATGGCGGCACAACCGCACGCGTCTTCAGCACCTTCCTCACCTGGCTCCAGGAAAAGACGGTGCCGGTCTTCGTGGTGTCAACGGCGAACCAGGTCGAAGCGCTGCCGCCGGAGCTCCTGCGAAAGGGCCGGTTCGACGAGATCTTCTTCATCGACCTCCCGGCATTCGGCGAACGAGCGGAGATCTTCCGTATCCATCTCAGGAAGCGCAAACGCGATCCAGCCGGCTTCGATCTGGACCGTCTCGCCGCCGCGACACCGGGTTTCTCAGGCGCCGAGATCGAACAGCTCATCATCGAAGCTCTGTATGATGCGTTCGATTCCGGGCAGGATATCACCACAGATGGGATCCTGAAGGGCGTGCAGGAGACGGTCCCTCTCTCAATGACCATGCGCGAGAAGATCGCCTACCTTCGAGATTGGGCATCGACACGAGCCAGGCTGGCGTCAAGTCAGAAGGCCGAATCGTTCGAAGAGCAGGCGAACGCGTTTAGGGCCGCGCGTGCTGGCGCCGCGGGCGCACGCAAGACCGCCGATGCTCCGAAGCAGCCCGCCGCCTCAGATACACCACATCCGACAAAGCGCCCCACGCGTGCACGACGCTCGACGGCTGCGGATCGGACCGCGAAACAATGAACCGGATCGGACCCGCACTGGCCGCCATCCTGGTCTACCTTGTATTGCCGGTCTCCACTGCAGCACAGACTGGCGCCGACTCGCCCGATACCGCTAAGACGTTCCAACAGGCGGTCGCGCGGTATCGGGCGGGAGATCACCCGGGTGCGCTCTCGATTTTCGAGGAGCTTCGGACGAAAACTCCGGAGGACGCCCTTGTCCATAACTGGATCGGGTTCATCCTGATCCTTACAGATAGGCATCAGGAGGCCGTCAAGCCGCTCCAGGAGGCCGTGCGGTTGAAACCGAAGTACCCGGAAGCATGGACCAACCTCGGCAATGCCTTGATGGTGGCCCGCGGACCGGCTGAGGCCGTAGTGGCCTTTCGCAAGGCCGTCGAGTTGTCTCCGCGGAGCGCGGCATCGAGACAGAACCTTGGAGCCGCCTACTGGAAACTCGGGCGCACCGCGGAGGCCGCAGCGGAGTTTCGGACGGCGGCGAACCTGAAACCGGGCGATGCCGGAGCCTGGAATAACCTCGGTTGCGCACTCCAGAGTCTCAAGGATCATAAAGGAGCGGTTTCTGCGTTTCGCAAGGCGGCAGCCGCTGATGTGGGTAATGCAGTCTACTGGACGAATCTCGGCGTTACACTCAATGAGATGGGCCGACCCCGAGACGCTCGATCCCCGCTGGAAACGGCAGTAAAGAAGGACCCGAAGAACGTGGCTTCCCGGGTCGCGCTGTCGGAGGCTCTGATGGGTCTTCGAGCGTATAAAGAGGCCATCACGCACCTCGAGGCAGCGCGGTTGCTCGCTCCGGATGACTTCGCTGTATCGTATAACCTGGGATTGGCGCGTTGGCGTACCCGTGATCTTGCGTTGGCCGCCGACGCATATGAACATGCTCGGAAGGTTAACCCTTCGAACATCGAAACCCTGGCGGCCCTGGTTCGTCTATACCCGGCTATTGGGAAGAACGACGAAGCGGTCGCAGCGTGCCGATCGTGGATCAACCTCAGACCGGACGATGCTGCGGCCCGTATTCATCTTGGCAATCTGTTGAACTCCGCAGGCGACCGTGCTGGAGCGGCTGGGGCCTGGGAGGACGCGCTCGTGCGTGCGCCGAAGCGGATCGATGTCCGGCTGCGGCTGGCCGCCCATTATCTCAGCATCGGCGATAACGCCGCCGCTGAGCGCCACTACCGGAAGACTCTGGCACAGGAAGCGCAGAATGCCCTGGCCCTGAACGGACTCGGCTTGATCCTCGATGCCCGAGGTAAGACGGACGAAGCGGCCGACTGCTTCCGCCGGTCGGTCAAGTCCAACCCCAGGCTCGCCGCCGCCCATAACAACCTCGGCGTGTGCCTGGAAAGGCTCGGGGATGCGGCCGGGGCGCGGAGGGCCTACGAGCAGGCGCTCAAGGTGGACCCGCGGTTCGCCGATGCGCGGAAAAACCTGGACCGACTGAAGCCGTAGGCAGACCGCACACGAATATACGATGACGCGCAACGCCGCAGCGATGTCGAGAAGGCGCTCATGGACCATCGTCCCGTTCGCGTTCCTGCCCCTGCTCTGCCTATCGCCCATGGCTGCCGGCAGCCCTGAGCCGCCTGAGCCGGGCATACCCCTCGGGATATCGGGCGTGATCCGAGCGCGTCGGGACCCGTTTCCGATCGATCCCATCCAGGCCCTCGTTGCGATGGGTCGGTGGCACGCGCCCGTGGAGGGGGAACTCCTATCCTTGCCCGATGGTGCGAAACGGGCGTGGCGACGCATTCAGGCCAGGGCCAACGGCGTTCTGGACACCAGCGGCCTCGCGGGTGGATATGTCTATCTTCCTGTGGATTGCGCCGAGCCGGGCGTTTGGATCCTCACCGCGACTCCCACAACCGCCTTGATCGTCAACGGCGAACCGAGGACCGCCGATCCCTACGGATACGGCTACGCGAAGTTGCCCGTGCGGCTGAAACAGGGCGTCAACGAGATCCTGCTCGTCCCTCGATCCGACACCGTGACGGTCCGGCTCGATGCACCGAGCTCCCTACTGATGGTCAACAACCGTGATGCAACCCTACCCGACCTGATCGCCGGCGATCGGACCCGATCTTACGGCGCAATCGTCCTGATCAACGCGAGCGAGTCCGATATTGTCGGTGGACAGATCGTCGCCGCGGTCAACGGAGGCCCCTCGGCCCGACATTCCATCCCCCGGATCCCGGCGCTCTCGGTGCGAAAGGCGCCGTTTCTCCTACCCGGCGCCCGAGCTTCCGACCGGGGTGAGATCGAATTGGACCTCGTCGTGACCGGTCGCTGGCGATCAGGCGCACGGCTCACGGTACGGGATCGGATCACTGTACGCGTGGTCGATCGGTGGGCGGTGCGACGAGAGACTTTCCTGAGTGATACCGACGGCAGCGTTCAATATTATGCGGTCGTGCCGCCGCGGGACGGCATCGGGACCAATGCGGCCGCCCTGACGCTGACCTGCCACGGTGCGGGGGTCGAAGCCCTCGGTCAGGCGCAGTCCTACGCTCCGAAGCGGGCTATGTGGATCGTCGCACCAACGAACAGGAGGCCGTTCGGGTTTGATTGGGAAGATTGGGGAAGGATGGATGCGATCGAGACGCTCGACATCGCCCAGAAGCGGTTCGCCACGGATCGCTCTCGAACCTATCTCACCGGCCACTCCATGGGCGGCCACGGGGCATGGCACCTGTCGGCAACCTTTCCCGATCGATTTGCAGCCGTGGGGCCGAGCGCCGGGTGGCCGTCGTTCGGGTCCTATGCGGGCGGCGCACGGTTCGACGGATTGTCCGAAGTCGAGGGCATACTGCGCCGGGCGACCACGCCGTCGGACACATTCGGCCTGGCGCGAAACCTGGCCGCTCTGGGCATCTACATCCTGCACGGAGACGCCGACGATAACGTTCCTATTGAGCAAGCCCGAGCGATGGCTCGACGCCTCGACGAGGTGAAGGTTCCCTACACCATGCACGAACAGCCTGGCGCCGGACACTGGTGGGGTGCGCCCAGCGATCCCGGCGTCGGCTGTGTCGACTGGCCGGCGATGTTCGACCTGTTTCAACGGCGGACCGTTCCCCGGATCGACGAAACCCGAGAGGTCGAGTTTATCACGGCGAATCCGGGGGTGTCCTCGACCAGGCGATGGTTGCGCATCCTCCAGCAGCACCGGGCGTTGTCGTTCTCGAAAGCTGCGATTCGCTGCGATCCTGTCGGCCGGCGATACGTCGGGACGACAGAGAACATCGCCCTCATGGAACTCTCCACACTACCGTTCGCGCCAAATCAGCCGATCACGCTCCATATAGACGGCCAGGAGATCGTCGCGCCCAACGCCAGCGGAACGGCTTCCATCTTCCTGAAGAGCACAGCGGGCGCATGGTCGCTGGCCACCCAACCGTCCCGAACCGAGAAAGGGCCTGGACGCTCCGGGCCGTTCAAGGAGGCCTTTTCGCATCGGTTCATCCTCGTGTACGGAACCCATGGCTCCTCGGAGGAGAACGCCTGGGCGTTCGCCCGGGCCCGGTACGACGCAGAGACATTCTGGTACAGGGGGAACGGTTCCCCGGATGTGGTATCAGACCGGGATTTCGACATCCGGAATGGCGTGGATCGCAGCGTCATCCTGTACGGCAACGAGGATATCAATCGCGCCTGGCAAGCCGCATTCGCCCAATGCCCGGTCCGACTGCGGCGGGGATCGCTCCAGATCGGGCCCAATAGGTTCCAGCGCGAGGATCTTGCTCTCCTGTTCTGTTACCCAAAGCCCGGCAGCGCCGTCGCATATGTAGCGGGTGTCGGGGGGACGGGTATCGTCGGGTGCAAGCTCACCGATCGAGCCCCGTATTTCGTCTCCGGCGTGGGCTATCCCGACGTGATGGCATGGACGCCAGAAGCCCTGACGCAGGGCATGGACGGAGTCGTCGCCGCCGGATACTTCGGCAATGATTGGAGTGTGGATCGGGGCGACATTGCCGTTCCGATGGCCAAAGCGCCGACACGCTGAGTCTGCCGGAGACGGACGACGGGGACGGCACCATTGCGAAGCGCCGCACGATGTGCACGCCGAGGCAGCATGCAAAAGCCCGCTACCATCGGACGCGTTGGTATCTGGAGGGATACATGGACAGTACAGGACACGGTTGTCGTCAGGTTCCAACTCAGCTGATTGCCGTCGGGGTCAGCGCAGTTCTGCTTATTGGACTCGTCATGTTCGTTAGCTTTGCCTCGATGCCGGCCGCCGCACAGGATCCGCCGCCGCCGATGCAGTTCGGCCAGGGAGGCTCTCCGGGCGGGTTCGGCGGACCCGGCCAGGGACCGGGCGGGTTCGGTCGGGCGCCGTTCGTCATGGGTACGGTACTGGAAGTCGGCGTAAGCCAGAAGATGATCGCCGTCTCCTCTCCGTTCGGCGGCAACGAGCAGGATATTCGGGTCACAGACTCGACGAAGATCTTCTCTCAAACCGAAGTCAAGATCAGCGCTCTGAAAGTCGGCGATACGGTCCAGATCCAGGGTGTGCCGACCGGCATCACCGCCTCGTCGCTGACGATCGGTGAGGCGCCGAACCTGTTTGGCAGCATGGGCCAATCCCGAAGTGGAGCATCTGGCAATCGACAGTCGAACCAGTTCCGGATGAACCGATCCTTCGCATCAGCCTCGGGTAAGGTCAAAGCCCTCTCGCCGCTGACGATTGTCATCGACAACAACGTTACCGTGACGGTGCGGACTGCGCCGGACGCTCGCATAAACAAGATCACCACGGTTGCGCTGAATACCCTGAAAGCCGGAGACAACATCATGGCCGCCGGCGAGACGGACGCTCAGGGAGTGCTGACTGCGACCACGATCACCGTTAATATGAACCGCGGTATGGGGATGATGGGCGGTCCTGGCGGAGGAGCCGGTTCGCGCGGTCCGGGTCGACAGCGCTAGGTCCGACGGATCCGCCATCAGGGTGAGGCCGGCGGGATACCCTCTCGGAAACCCGCCGGTTTCCACTCCGGCAGATGGGCAACGGACTGCCGCGCCGCATCGCGGATCGGGATCCCCCAGCTCGCAAAGAACGGACCGAGATCGTATCCGACCTGACGGGAGAAGCGCACCATGAACTGGTCCCGCTTGTCCTGATCATCCTTCGGGCGCGACGCGTCGGGGAGTTGGCGGTACTCCGCAAAAAGCCTCTGGTACGCCCCCCAGCCGAATGCTTGCTGAAGCTGGGCATAGAACATCAGCGAGAGCGCAGGATCGGATTGCCACTCCGCGTACTTCGCACCGTCCGCAAAATACTTCGCCACCCGTTTGTTCCGCTCCGAAACGTTGAGCCAGCTGTTCGCAGCCACGGTCTCGTTGCTCACACGCTCGCAGCAATAGAGGCTGAACAGATTGTTCGTCGTCTCTCCGGTGCCCTCGAAGGTCCAGTCCCCCGCCTGGTGATTGTGCCCTAGCTCGTGCCAGAAGCCCCAGCACGACTTCGCCCCATCTCTGAACAATCGATCCCGATCCACCATCACCTCAATCACATCCAGATGGTTCATGATCGGATATCCGGAATGCATATAGCCGGCGCTGATCTGGCGATCACAGCACATGCGCTCCGGCCGCGGCCTATCCCTGGGTATCGCCGCAAGATCCGCGATACTGTCGAGACCATGATCCCAAACCGCCAGCAGCGCTTCGGGATCGTCCAGACGGCGAACTACTGATGCGGGCAGAGTCAGGATGATCTTACCCGTGGCCAGTTCGGCCCAGGGCGCGGGATAGGCGCGGATCTCCTCGCGCCAGCGATGGAGAGGCGTCTTACCCGCTACAAACAGGGGCGCGTCGACGGCGTTTTGAATCGTCACTTCGATGATGCCAGCCGGGCGGCCCTGCGGGACGACGATATAGATGAGCCCGCCGAAGGGACTTCCGAACGTCGTCGTCGGCGTGGTCAACGTCGTCGCGTAGCTGATATCGGGAAACCGGGTCCAGCGTCCATGGTGCCAGTTCGTATCGGTATGGGCGCCGATACGAACCCCGAGGCCTGCTTGCGCGAGTTCTTCCGGCAGCGTTATCACGATCCGTTCGCCGGGCGCGGCATAGAGACCGGTGCTCGCCCAGTCGGGCGTCCGACAATCGACGGTTACCGTGCGGGTCACCCGCTTTGCATCTGCCGGTACAGCGCCGGGGAAGTCCGCCGCCGCTGGATGGGCTCGGAGCATGTCGATCGGCGTTCGGCGCATCTCGATGTTCTGGAGTACACATGCGATCCGGCCAACCGGGTTGTCGGTACCCAGCGGATGGGCCTCGGTCGGGATCGCGGAATCGCCGGCCT
Source organism: Chthonomonadales bacterium (assembly GCA_013360745.1). Classification (GTDB taxonomy): domain Bacteria; phylum Armatimonadota; class Chthonomonadetes; order Chthonomonadales; family CAJBBX01; genus JABWBA01. Next base: position 78,185 of record JABWBA010000003.1, read on the forward strand.
CAGCGATCAGCGCTCGAAGACCCGGCAACAGCAGGCGGTCGCTGGCGGGTACGGCGCCGGCGGCATTCCCCAGCGTAACGCCCGCCTGCCCCAACGCCTCTGCATCGAGCGATTTCCTGCCCCTGGCGTGTTCCTTTAGCGCCGCGAGGGCGTGGCCCGCATGGCCTTCGATCAGGCCCTTCCTATCGGCGAGGAAGCCTTCTTTGCCGGTCGGATCCACCATCCCGTCCGCGATCGTCAATCCCATCCTGTCGGTCAGGAGGTTGCCGCCATAGTCGTTCGCCAGGGACAGACCGGGGTTCAGCTGCTGCCAGCCCCAGCCGGGAACGCCGTCGAAATAGCCGCCGCCCGCCTGCACATACTTCGCGATCGCCTCGATCAGTTCCGGCTTGCCGGTCAATCGCCCGCCGTTGATATAGAGCGCGTCCGTATCCGCCAGGGCCGCAGGCAGGTCCTCGGCGCCCTTCGTGCGCACCTGAAAGCCCGCGGCACGAAGCGTGGCTTCCATCGGGCGGGCATCGACCAGCAATACTCGCCCATTGCGCTTGCCGCCGCACAGCCATGTGGCCGTATTCACGATCAGACGCTTCTGGTCCGCTCGATCGGTCGTACCGTACAGCCCCTCATGTCCGGCCAGGATCACCCGCCCCTTGCCATACCGCGCCGCAGCGAGGATCGGCAACCTGCTCTTGCCCGTAGCGCCTGTCATGACGCAGAAGGCTCTATCGCCGAACACAGCTACCGGACCGACAAGACAGTCCGGTGCGACCACCTCGGATACTCCGTTGAGGATGCTATCCACATCTGAAGCGGGCGCCTGAGCGGGTGAAGCTGCCATCATCAGACCGACCGCGAGAAGACCCATGAACGCCATACGACCACTCCTTCACACAAGCCTGTCGAGAGGATACCAGCTATCCGGCGCCCAGATGGCCCGACTGGCGTCGCCGGCATCGCGCTCCCGGTTAAGCCCGCTACAAACGGTTTAACGCCTCAGAACCATATCCCCGCGGAGCAGGGGGAAGTAGGTCGCGCCGCCGGGATCGGCGTCACTAGACGGATACCCGGACGAATCGCCTCGACGCGGATTTCCCTCCCAGAAGCGCGACGCCGAGAAGCAGTATGTTGAAGGCCAGGCCGCAGGTGTAGACCGCCCACGAGGGGGCATCCGCCCTGCCCAGGATGACCAGGCCGAGAGCATTGAGTCCGATGCCGATTGAGGTGAACCCCATGGCAAGAAGCACATTCACATTCTGCTTTACGGCCTGCACCGTATCCTTCCAGACAAGCTTCGGCCGGAGACAGTCGATCATCAGCCCGGCCGCGGCCGACCACAGCAGCACGACTTCGCTCAGCAACACCACATAGGCCCATTGCCACAGGTAGAACGGCACGATCATGGCGAACACGGCGATCGCCAGCAAGTTCAACGGCGTGATCAGGAACGCACCCGCGACTAGCTTTCCCAGATAGATTGTGTACGGGTCTAAGGGCAGGGATTTCTCCAGCCATAACCGCTTGCCATCCTTCGAATAGCTGGCGGAGAAGAGCGACGACAGGCTGCCGAACAGGGCTAAGCTGAGCGCCATGCCGACCACGACAAGCGGCAGGCGTCGCGCAAAGGCGTCGCTCTGGATCCATGCGTACAGCTGCCCGAGGATATCGACCTTACCCTTCGACTGAACCTTCATCATACCGTAGGTCACTGCGAGCAGCGGCAGGGCAACGTAACCGCCGAGCCCGTTCATCACGACCGCAGGGTCGCGCAATGTGCATCGGAGCTCTTTGCGGACGATCGAACCGAGAACCCCGCTGGCGCGTGCCGATTCCGCCCGCCCGTGTCGCCTCCGAGCCACGTTGGCGCCCTGTAGGATAGGACGAATATAGAACCGTTCGCCGAAGGCAAGCGCCCCGAGGATATACGCGACCACAATCGCCAGATGGCTGACCTGATGCAGCCATGCGGTCCAGCGGGTATCCGCCAGGGCGTACATCGCAAACTGCGCACCGGGCATCAATCGGCCAACGCGCCCGATCCGGGCCATCTGCACCCGAACAAGATCGTCCATCGCCTCCGGCTCCAATGCCGATAAACCGGATGTGAGCAGGAGGGTGCCGACAACCAGCGCCAGGGTAATACCGACATACCAGAACCAGCGATTACGCCCGATGCCAGGCACGTTCGCGATGAGCATGCACAGGACGGTCGACAGGCTGAGCGGAATCACCGGCATCAGCGCCAGTCCTACAAGCCCGACAGGTATATGGGCCAGCGGCGCGAAGCCGTAAGCGTAGTAGGCGAACAGGCCGGGTACGAGGAACACTCCGCCGATGAACAACTCGAGTAAATAGACTGCGGCGAGTTTGGCGGCGATGATCTGCCATGGCCGATACGGCAGGGGGAGTAGAATGCCCAGTTCATTCGATTGATACAACGTCGAATAGACCGTGGCGAGGCTCGCCAGGAAGACCATCCAGAGCGTCCCGGCATAGAGACCGACGATCATCCCGGGCGCCAGCGGCAGACCGGTATCCTTGATGAAGCCAAAGGCACGGAACTGCGCGGCTACGATCATCAGGTAGGACGGCGTCAGGCAAAGCGCCATGCCGAGCGTCGCGAGCCACGCCTTCAGGCGCTTCTCTTTGAGCACGAAAGCGTTGAGATTCAGTGCGGTCAGCAACTGTACGCGGATAAGGGACAGCATCGCTGCCGAGGTCATCGGTCGACCAGATCCAGGAACGTCGTCTCCAGAGTCGAGTCGGCTGAGGTTCGCAGCTCATCGAGGGTGCCGCAGGCCACCAGCTTGCCCTGGGCGATGATGCCGACCCGATCACACAGCTTCTCCGCGACCTCTAGTATGTGCGTGGAGAAGAACACCGTAAGGCCCGCCTCCGCGTGCTCGCGCATCATCTTCTTGAGCTCAAAGGCGGCCTCCGGATCGAGCCCGACCAGCGGTTCATCAAGAACCCATACCCGAGGGGCATGGACCAGCGCCGAGATCAGCACGACCTTCTGGCGCATGCCGTGGGAGTAGGATTCGATCGGATCGGACAGGGCGGCCGCGAGATCGAACGTTCCGGCGAGTGCGGTGATCCGCTCCCGCCGCAGATCCTCCGGCACCGCGTAGGCATCGGCCACGAAGTTGATGAACTGCATGCCGGACAACCGCTCGTAGATATCCGGAGTGTCGGGCACGTACGCCATGCTGCGCTTGGCCGTAATCGGTTCACGAACGACGTCGACGCCATCCACCGTTACGACGCCGGCGTCGGGCTGGAGCAACCCCACAATCATCTTGATCGTGGTCGTCTTGCCCGCACCGTTCGGTCCGATAAATCCGAAGATCTCGCCCGCGCGGATGTCCAGGGTCAGACCGTCGACGGCGCGCTTATGGCCATACGATTTCGTCACGGACGCGAGCCGGATCATCGGTGTCGAACCTCCCAACCGTTTATCTACCTACGACGATTATGGCAGCCGGTTTCGGATGCCGTTGGGCGGCCCGCCGCACCCCGCTCGAACGCTACTCGACGACGACAATGGAATGGATATCGAGTCGCGGAACGGTGACGCGGGTGACGCCGTTCGTGTAGGTGAAGTACAGGGACTGGCCCTCCGGCTGCAGAGTGACGCGAGCGGGCTTGCGGCCCCGTCGTACAAGCACCTCGAGCGGGCCGATCGGATCGATGGACTCGAGGATCGGGTTCTGGTAATCCCAGTGCCGGCCCGACGTGTTGATGAGGTTGATCGCCAGACCCCCCTTTGCCCTGTTGAGGATGACATCGACGTTATGGGAGCCACGGACCTCAACGACGGGATCCGGAAACAGCTCCCGCGCGAGAGCGGTCAGGAAATCCCGGTCCTCGGGTGCACGATTCGCGAGGTACCGTCGGCTAAAGGGTTGGGGCACGACGGCGATGGCCCCGGCCCCCGCCCTGTAGAGCCGCGCGGCCCGATCCCGATCCGTATCGGCGCCAAACGGTTGCGCGGCGCCGGAGGTCTGGCTGCCGAACAGCGCAGCCGTGCCCTCGCCGATGAGAAGGAGACGTCCGCCGCCCTGGACATACGTTGTCAACGCTCTCAGGAACTCAGGTTCGAGATAGGCGACTTCGGAAAGTACGATCAGCCGGTACTGCTTCATGCGACGGACCAGAACATGCTCCCCGAGAACATCGACAACGTTCTGTCCCTCCAGCAGCGCCTGCAACACCCCGCTCATCTCGGAAGGATCGCGCGGAAAAAGGCCGTTCATCTTCCGATAGTGGTCTGCCGCGGAATACAGGAGGGCGATCTGGGGTACCTGCTTCGCGCGGTAACAGAGGTTCTGTCGTTCGCGACTGAACCGCGCCACCTCTGCCATAACGGGCATATGTTCCAACCGAACCGATCCGTCCCGTCGCTGCGTGAAATAGGCCTGAAAGCCCCCGCCAAGGGCCAGAACGAGCGCAGCCTCGCGCTTCAGCTGGACCGCGGACTTCTGGCGCCACGACTGGTTCGGCGGCGCAGCGAAACTCCAGGCCATCAGGTCCCAGGGCTTTCCCTGGTTCGCGATATAGCGCGCCGAAAACCGAGCCGAGTTGACGCTGTCCGAGGGCGAATAATCACCGGAGATCCAATCCACCTTAGCGGTGACCGGTTCGGGCATATGGTCGCTGAACGCCCAGTTGCTGCAAATCTGCATCTGTGGGTTCGTCTTACGAACTTCGGCCATATAACGGCGGAAATACCGGCGAAACGCCTCGCGGTGGAACTCTAGCCATTCCCTCCAGTTCGGTTCGCCCGGGCCTTTCGGTACGTTCTCGATCCCGGTGGCCTTCCGAAACGCGGCCACGGCCGCGGTCCCGTAATCGGGTACCGTGGCCCAGCATTCTCCATCGACCCAGGCGCCATCCACTCCCCAGTCCCGATTGAGTTCGCGCAGCTGCGGGATCAGGATCTGATCGGCGTAGGGGCCAAAAACCGATGTCGCGTTCCCGTTCACGCTGCCGTCGGCGTTGACAGCGCCCCATTCCGGATGCAGGCGAATGGCCTCCGAATCCCAGACTCCCGAATAGTGCATGTACAGGCCGACGCCCCGCTCCGCAGTCACCTCGCGCCAGAGCTTCAGCGGATCGCCGACGAAGCCAGGCGCACGATTCCCTACTCGAGTTGGATAACTCGATAGGCCCGGATGGCCTTTGCAGTCGATCTGGACGTAATCGGGCTTCACGGAGTCCAGGATCTCGAGGATCATGGCCCGGGTTGTGTTCTTGCCGATCTCGGTGCAATCGGTTCCGGCGTGGAAGTCAAAATGAATGCCGAGGAAGCTATCCGCGCGTCGAAGCCGAGCCGGATCGCCGTTCGCAGCAGCCATAGAGCCCAGCAAACAGGCAGCGGCAATGCCGGCGGCGGTAACGGCGGGAAAGATCGAGGAAGCCATGGGATGTCTCCTTTGCCAATCAGGCGTACGACCAACTGTTCGAGCCGATCCACTGCAATCCCTCCAGAAACATACGACCGCCCGCAACGGTACACTGGATGTCATGTCCTTAGCCATGACGAAGGAGCTCAGCCATGCTCATGCCCATGATCGCAGCCGCAGCACAAGTAACCGGGACCGCCGCGCCACCGCTCTTCACCCGCGACGAGCGCGCCGCCATCGTGGCCTATTGGAACGCACCGGGGCGGTACAGCATCGGGGCTCCGGCCGCTGGTCCGTCTGGCGGCCCGTGGCAGGTACGACTGACGCCGGAAGGCTCGCGCTGGTTCTGGGCCTACACGCGCGCCGTCGCCGGGCCGGGCAAACCGCCGCCGAACCTCGACATTAAAGCGGCGGCGCCGGATTGGGAGGCCTGGGTGCAGGCCAAACTGGAGTACGATCGTGCGCTCGCAACCCTCCAGGCCGACCTGGCTAATCGGGGCATCGATATCGACTCTCCGGCGGCCCAAACCGCCGCACTGCCGCCGTTGCCGGGCCCGATCCCAGATGCGCTCCTCGCCCGGGTCGGCAATCCGCCCGCCTTTGCTGCCGCCGTCGTGCCCCGCCGATATCGTATCCTCTTCGACGACGGCGACCTGTATGCCTATACCGATAACGTCCCCATGCGGCCCCGCTACGCCTACTACCGATGGACGAGCGGCGTGATGGATGCCGGCAAGCCCCTGAGACAGATGACGGATGCCGAACTCGATCCCATCTTTACCGGTGCGGGCATGTCGCCGTCGGAGGCCAGGGCTGCCAAGGCCGTCTCGCGGCTGGAAGGAGGCTTCGAGGCCGTCAATACCTACGATACAGGCTGGGTCTCCATCGGCTTTATTCAGTGCATCACAGCGGAAAACGGCGATGGCTCCCTGATGGACGTCCTGACCGAGGAGAAGACGGATGCGCCGAGCGCCTATCAGAACGACTTTCGACGGTTCGGCATCGATGTCAGCCAAGCCGGGATCCTCACCGTAGTGGATCCGACCACGGGCGCGGAGCTCAGCGGCAATGACGCGGTCCGCATGGTGATCGAGGACAAGCGGCTAACGGCCTGCTTTCAGCGGGCAGGGCGGCGGAGTCTGGCCTTTCGGGCGGCGCAGGTAAAAACCGCACGCAAACGGTACTGGCCCGCCGACGACCCCTTTACCGCCGCCGCTGGCCAGGTGGTATTGAAAGGGAGCGTCAAGGATATCATCCGATCGGAGGCCGGCATGGCAACCCTGTTCGATCGCAAGGTAAATCGAGGTTCCATCGCGCCGTTCGATGAGGTCGTTAGCGGCATCGTACGGGACCATCGCATTACGACCATCGCCGAACTACAGCGTTACGAACGGGCCATCATCGCCGCGCTCAAGTATCGGGTCGATTTCCTCACGGAATCATCCCTCAGCCAGCCGGATTGAGCACGACGACGATGGTGTATCGGCCCCACGGCTTTCCGCACCATGCCGAGGATTGGCAGAATAGTCCATATAATCGCATTGAATTCGCACATTTTTGCATCCGGTGTAAACGGAGCGTAAACGATGGATCTGTAGAATGGTAGGTAGACGGTCGACATCATCGGCGCGGGATCGGCGCCGAGAACATCGTACATGCCGTCGGTGCGGTGAGGGCTACGACCTCCTACCTCATGCCCCGGGTCGATCCACCTTATCCCCGGGGCTTTTTCCTGCCTCGCCGCTTTGCGGGCTGGCATCGGGCGCCGGAGTCGCAGCGATCAGGGTAAGAGCTTGTTCGATCAGGATTTCGCCGGTCATCTCACCCAGGGATACACGTGAGATATAGGTGTAGGCAGGGAAGCTTCGGAAATCCACCTTCGTCATGATATATCCGAACGCGTCGTTCGTAAGCCCGAAAACGAGATTATGCTCGCCTCGCATGGCGCGTTTCAGATAGAAGCCGATGTTCGGCAGAGCCTCTCCCGGAATCGTGAGGACCTGGGAATCGCCAATGGTCAGGCAGTTCATCCTCGTTCGGATCGTTCGTTCATCTCCGTGGGGATACTTCAACGGGGACAACGTCACCACCGCCCACAGTTCGGGCGAATCCACCGGAAACGTCACCATTGTCGCGCCGCAATAGACGGTGGGGTTGGTCTGTGCCGGAGCCTTGTCGACGATCCGGAGGGCCTCATCGGCCATCAGGCCGCCGATGCGCTCACACTCCTCCCATGTCCGCGCATCCTTCCAGTAGCCGCGTAACGGATCCGACGGCTGATCCAGCAGGCGATTGTCCGCGGTGACCATCCCCCCCTGAGCGCCGTTCATAAACAGAGCCATTCCGCCAGCTTTCGCCTCGATCCGATCGTAGAGAGGGCCGCAGAGATCGGGACTGAGGATGCCGACCTCACTGCCCAGAACCTCAGGATGGATCGCATAGTTGACGAGCGTCGCGATGCAGGCGCCGCCCCTGGCGTTGCGCACCTGAAGGACGGACATGCGGCGATCGTACAGATCCGGCGCGTAGTAGTTGTACGCGATCTTCCCTCTGGCTTCGTCGGTGGCCGTATGGAGGATGGCCGGAACAGCTCGTTCGATCGCCTCGTTCGCCGCTTCGGCGGCCAGAACGCAGACCCTTTCCATAAAGGCGAGGTCGCCCGTGTGCCCGCCCTTACCGTCGGGGAACGCATAACAGTCCGGCGCGCTGTGGGTATGCGTCGATCCGATGACGATATTGGCCCCGGGTACCTTCGGCACTCGAGCGCGGACCCGTTCGGCGAGTACGGAAGGAAATCCGAGGAGATCGAGGCTGATGATCAGAGCCGTTCCGCTGCGGTTGCGCAGATACAGGGCTCTGGCGAATAGATCGCCCCTCTTTTCCTTTACGGGATTGGGCATCCCGAGGCCGCCGGAGACAGGCAGCAATGGGTCGGGCGTAATGATCCGTTTGGCGGCGCCCGCGATGAAGCTGGCCTGACCGGCCGCTGGATCCGCACCGGCCTTCGCTGCAGTCTGGCGCTCGCCTCCGGCCAATGCGGATGCGCCGGAGAACGCGAGGACAGCGCCCGTCGAAAGAGCGCCCTGCATCAGTTGGCGACGCGATACGCGGGCATCCGGTTCCTGGCTCTCATTCTCACTGCCTGTGATCATCGGTGTCCTCCTTACGCTTCCACAACGGTAGGGCTCCGCGCCCTAGACCGAAGGGATCATACCCTCGGCACGAGCAAGCCGTCGCTTCGCGTGGATGAGATAGACGTACTCCGTCGCGCTTGCCAGGGTTGTGGCGCCTGCCGCTGAGGCCATCGGATCTGCATGCAGGCCGACGGCGATCACGAGCGTCAGCGCCATCGTCGTCAAGCCAACTACCATGCCGCGATATACCTCGCGCGTGGTACCCGCACCCATCAGGAGACCGCGGGCCCAGGAGCCCAGAGCGGTAAGGAGCGGAGTCAAGCTGCCGTACGCGATGCCCGAAGCGACGAGCGGGTAAAGCGCGGACGGCGCTTCCACCACATGCATCAAATAGACCGATAGCGCTGGCGTAACCGCCATTCCGAGGGCAGCTATCGTCCCCAGAGACCCGAGAAGCCATGCGGTCTGCCGCAAGGGCGCATCCGCCAGGGGCGTCTTGCACTGCGCAACGGTGATCTCCTGATAGGCGATTCCCCCGCCCCGGATCACAAGCAGCACCATAAACGCTACGGGCCAGGCGGCCAGCGTTTGCGTCGGGCTGGATAGTCGCGCCAGGGCCGCCATGGTCATCGGCTGGGCAAGGAGCATGAGCAGCGTTGTAGCCGCCAGGGGCAGATGGAACCGAGCGATATCCCGCTGGCTGAGGGTCGACATCGGCGCATCCGATTGATCCACGACGATCCGCCGGAGAACCGGTCGGACAAAGAGCGTCGTTACCAAGGCCTCGCCGACCACGGCGGCCATCACCGCGACGCTGGCAACCTGAACCCCACCCAATCGGCCATATCCGACAAGCAAGACAGCCGTCCCCACGGCTGTCGTAAGCCGGACTGCCGTCCCGTAGGAGACCAGATGCGTATGACCGTACCGGACGAGGATGCCCTGGTTGAATCGGCGCCAGCCTATCGCCGCTGTCCAGAACAGCATCGTGCGCATCGCAGGCCGAGCGGCGGAGACGATGGCCTCGGGTTGCCCCATCAACCGGATCGTGATCCAATCGAACAGGGGCGAGAACGCGACCAGCCCCGTCAGCAGCGTGCCCAGACCGCAGAGGGTGAGGGTAAAGCGTCGGATCGCACAGATGGAGCCAGGATCCCGGGCGAGCGCCACTGTCGTGCCCAGCAGCATGATCACCGGGCTCTCGATCAGAAGCGACAGGGAGAGCGCCAGGCCCCAGGCCGCGAGATTCAAGGCCGGATCGGCAAGCCGGCCGATGGCCGCCTGAAATGCCGGGCCTTCGAGCATCATCAACTCGAAGCTCACGGCCAGCGGCAACCATCGGCGCAGTATCACGCCGATGCGGGACATGCTTGCATATCGGTGCGTCGAATGTTCGAAGATCGCTAATCGTCCTGAGCCCGTGGGGCCGTTCGAGAGTACCGCATGAACGGCAACGAACCGTGCCGTCCGCTGTGCGACGATAGGGAACAACGGGTCTGGCAAGAACGTCCGTCCGCGCCGCTGCACTGCTGTTTCGGAAGGAATGTGCGGATCAGGAACCGATCGAAAGCAACCCGTGCATTTGTTCCACGGCGGACTCGACAAGGTCCGGCTCGAGCGGCAATCCCGCCAGGATCAATCGAACCCGACGATGCGGGAGCGAGAGTAACGCTGTATGCCCCACGCTGGCCCGGGTCGCCAGACTCATCCATTCCGACCGACGGCAGGGATACGCCAGCGCCACCGTAACATCCTCCGACTCGCCTATATGCGCATAGGCTAGTACCTGATGGATATCCGCCCGATGGTGCTCCCGGACGGTCTCGGTCATATCCGACCACCGCGAACGGGTGAGATCCGACCAGTGCCGCTTGTACTTCGCATCGACGATCACCGTATGGGATCTTCGGCGCCAGATCAGATCCGGCGCCAGCGAGCGTAACGAGCCGGTATACGGCGGATCCCACGACACTGGCACCGTCGTCTCGTGGCGCCGGGCCACCTGGACGGTTCCGCCGGCGCGTGACGCCAATCGACAGAGCAGCATCTCCACCCACGACTCCCAGAAGACCTCCATGGGCATGGACCACGGCAGACCGCGCAGATCGCTCTGACCGGCCAGGCCGCGCTCGTGAATGGTCCAATCCATAGCCTCCACGCCATCCGTGATCACCTGCGTTTTGAGCGGCGATCGGAGCCATTGATCGAGCTGCATCGGTGTCGGACATCGAGGCGGAATATGGGCGACGCGGCTCAAGAGCGATTGACAGAGCCCGTGCAGCTCGTTGATCACCGCGCTATCGGAGGCAGAACCTCCAAGAGAGACGAGCTGGCGCCGCAGGACATAATGGATCGCGGCAAGCAGGCCTTGATCGTCGTCCAGATACGGAAAACGGCAGGGAATGCGATCGGGCCGGCCTCGAGCGAGGTGTCGCCCGGCATAGGCTGCCCATCGAACCTGTCCATGCGGCGTGTTCAGGACATCGCTCCGCATGTCAAAACGCCGATCCAGCGCCTGCAGCATCGCTGAGACACGCCCCAGCACCGTGCTCGCCAACAGCCACGGCGGTACGTCACGTGCGGAGTACGGAAGCGGCGCATGGCGCAGAATCGCCGGGATCACACGCCAGCCGCTCATCGCCATCGCCGGTCCGATGCCGGACCATGTGAACCTGGGCTCTACGAGCAAACCGAGGTCATCCTGCCCTGTAAGCGGACTCCGAAGCGGAACTGCGCCGACAACTCCGGAGGATGTGAACCGGATCGTCACCGAGCGCTCGGCCCAACCGAGCGCTGCGCTCACACCGAGATCCGATAGCCGCGAATGGTTGAGCTCCACCATATGGGCGGCGATCTCCGGCAAACTGGATGGGCTCATCTGCCTGCGGCCGAGGCCGAGCAGCCGCTCCACGCTCGAATCCCGAACCGAGCAATCGGACATTCTCACGACACCGCCCGTTCGCACCGCATCCCGCGGCAGGGGAATCGAGCCGCGGATGGCCGAGGCGCGACGCCGGCCCGACGATCTTACTGCCACTGGTATTCCAACCATTGGATGTAGGCGCGCACCTCCGCAGCGAAACCCGCAACGTAGCCCTGGGCGAGATACTCGCGCAGTAACGGTATCAGCGAGTATCGGAGCGTATTCCCAAACTCTCGTTCGGAGGTTGCCATAAAGTAGGAGTGGCCTGGGATCAAGCTGAAGGCGTCGTCGGTGGCGTGCTCAATGAAGATGCTCAGCAGCCGTTGGAACGCCTCGGGCGCGAGCGGGGTGACCTCGTCCGTTACCAGATCCAGCTGTGGCCACATGTCGAGAAATGCGAACCTGCGGCGGACCGCGACATCGACGATGGCAATACTCCGGTCCGCTGTGTTCATCGTACCGAGGATATAGAGGTTCTCGGGCATGGATACCAGCGAGCTTCCGATCTCTGAATAGTCGTGTTCCAGCCGCACCTCCCGAGAATGGTCGCGCCGCGGCTCGAGGAGCACGATGGCCTCGCCGAGCGCCTTAGCCAGATCGGCGCGGTTGATCTCGTCGATCCCGAGTAGATATTCGGCCGACGGATTGGCCCGGGCGGCTGAGATCGCCTGCAGCAGCGCACCGCCCCGAGGCGCAAACGATAGTCCGACTGTTCCGGCGCTCGGCGTTGGCGCGAGACCTCCGACGAACGATTCATAGGTGGTGTTTGCGTGAAACTGAACGATGGACGATGAGCCGCGGAAACGGCTGTGGGCCAGGTTATATAAGGCGCGCGTTTTGCCCGTTCCAGGAGGCCCCTGCAGGATGACGTATCGATGCGTATCGAGCGCCGAAGCGATCTCGTCCCGCTCCATCGGCGGGAGCAGACACGCAAGCCAGGCCCGCTGGCGAGCCGCTGAGGACGACAGGAAGCTTGCGAGCGGCGATACGCCACGCTCGCCGAACATCAGATCGATGATCGCCTCCAGCCCCTCCCGTGTTCGATCCCGGTCCGGCGTGGGAGCGAACAACAGGTACATGACCGCCCCGTACCGATCCAGCGCGGGCAGGTAGGGCTCATAGGATCGATTCTCTCGCACGGTACGGGGCAGGGGCTCCTCACATCGCGTCGGATCCACCTTGGCCCATGCCACATCAGCCCGATGCGTTTGGTTCAACCATTGGGCCAGGGCCTGGCATTTGCGGGCGTGGCCAGGCTTACCAAGGATCGGCGCGTCGGGGCCGGTGCCGTCTGTCCCGACCAGCAGCCCCACCAGCGCGGGAGCGGTAGGCGAGGGAAAGAGGACGAAGGACATGCCCCGATACGCGCCGGAGGTTGGATTGTCCGGATGGATGATCGCGGCGAACGCCACACCGTCTTCGATCCTGGGTGAACGAACGGTTACGATCTTATCGGCGCTCTGCCGAAACCGTCCGCCAGCTGCCCACAGGCTTCCAAGAACATCCGCTGCCTCCGAATGCCACGCCGCTCGCGGGTAGGGACGATAAAGGAAATCCGTCAGCGCCTCGAGGCTCATGTCTCCGTTCCTCCGAATACCCGCACTATTCCAGGAGCCAGGAAGGCAATCCTGCCGGACGAATCCCCGCCGCTACTACAGGAATCGCAGGACGAATGTCGAAACGGTCTCTCGACATGGAGCAAGGAGGAACCAACCATGCCACGTGAGTGTGACTGCGCCGGCGGTAACTGCAAACCGACAGCCGATATTACGCGGAGGCAGTTCGTTGCGTTCGTGGGCGCCGGAGCCGCGACCGTCTCGATGAAACCGGATCAGCCGGAGGCCGAGCAGTTCGCAGCCGCTCCGGCCGATCTGGCGACATGGAAAGCCGATCTGGAGAGTGCTGGCAAACCGCGGACCTACAGTTCCGATCGTAATACCGACGCGCGGCTGCACCTAGGCGGCATAGGCACCGGCAACATCGAGATCGGCGTCGACGGCCAGCTCACCACATGGCAGTTGTTCAATACTCTGCGGGACGGAGAGGTCCCCTTCTACTTTGCCGCGCGTTGCGGGGGCGTGTTCCGGCTGCTGCAGACGAAGGGCGGGCCTGATTGGCCCGGAGTGCAGCGGATCACCATGCGGGGCGAATACCCGTTCGCCTATCTCAACTACGAGGACCCCGACCTGCCGGTCCAGATTGAGCTCGAATCGTTCACGCCCTTCGCGCCGCTGGAGACCGACCTTTCCTCGATACCAACCGCGATGTTCGTCTTCCGAGTCCACAATCCAACGGCTGCAACTCAGAGGGTGGCGCTGGCGGCGTTCATGCAGAACCCCGTCGGATATGAGGCCGCCGGGCAACCTTCGGGGAACCGTCACGAATACTATGGCGGCAACGTCAACCGGGTCCGGTCGGAAGGGCGGGCCGCTGTCCTCCATATGGGCGCCCGGATCGGCAAGGCCCCGACGCTCGATCGAGACATCCGGATATGCACCAACCTCGATCTTGGAGCGCTGAACTACCCGTTCAACGATCGCCCGGAACGACTGACGCTCGCGCGGCTTGACGCCATCGCGGCCGCGGGTTCCGACCCCGCCACGACCCTGATCTGGATGGAGGATGCCCCGGCCGATCTGCCCGCCGAACGCCTGCGCGACGCCGCATCGGCGGTTCGAAACGGGGCAACCCTCGTCCTATCCGGATCCGACGCCCCGCTTCTTCGCGCTTACGGTTACGCTTCAGGCGGCCGCGATCTCGACACCGCCGAAGTACGGCCGCCGATCCGTTTCGATGATTTCGAGTCGGGCTACGATGGCTGGACCGTCGAGGGCGCGGCGTTCGGTACTGAACCGGCCCGCGGTACGTTGCCGGGTCAGCAGCGGGTGAGCGGATTCGGCGGTAAGGGACTCGTGAACTCGTTCCGACAGGGGGATGAAACGACAGGACGGATGATCAGTCGGCCGTTTACCATCGAACGACGCTACATCCGATTCCTGATCGGTGGGGGCGCCTCAGCCCAGACACAGATCCGACTCGTCCTCGGTGACCGAATCGTGCGAAGCGCTTCCGGCGCCAACGACGAGCGGCTTCTGCCCGCCTCGTGGGATGTAGCGGAGTTCGTGGGTCGCGAAGCGCGATTGCATATCGTCGATGAAGCGACCGGCCCGTGGGGCCATATCAACGTCGACAACATCGAGTTTGCCGATACGCCCGGCGATATCGATACTCTGAAGGCGCTGGAGGAGCTTCTGCCCGCCCGCTTCGGCCAGATCAAGACCGGAGCCGTAAATCCCATCACGGGAAAGCGTCCCGTAGAGTACACTGCCCTCACGCTCACAGACGGCTCAACGATGATGCGGCTCTCCGGTGGACCTGCCGCCATCGTCAAGCCGATGGGCAAGGGGAAGGTCGTCCTATATCAGGGTGGCCTGCTCGGCCAATCTCACCTGGGATTGGTGCGTCAGCGCCAGCGCGCATATCAGTTGCTATGCTCGCTAGTCGATGCGCGGTATTCCGCCCCCGCAGGACTGCATCCAGGCAGTCCAGGCGCCGGCGAATTGGAACTCGCAGCGCTTCGTTCCGGCTCAACCGTGCTGCCCGGCTTCACCGATTGGCAGGCCGTATCGAACGCATTGAGCGCCACCGGCGGATTCAAGACCAGCGCTGGTTCCCCCACCCCTCCGACGCCTGAAGGCGAAACGATCAATGGAGCTATCGCATCGACTGTTGTGCTGCAACCCGGACAGACCGTCGAGATTCCCTTCGCCCTGACGTGGCGGTATCCCAACAGCTATACAAGACAGGGTGTTCCTCTCGGCAATCACTACGCTCGGCAATATCCCTCGGTTCAGGCAGTGACGCGGGCGGTCGTGACACAGTTCAACAAACTGCGTCAGACATCCGAGACGTTTCGCAAGACGTTCTACGACAGCACCCTGCCCTACTGGCTGCTCGATTGCGTCACAGCCAACGCCGCCATCATCCGTCATATCGGTATCGTTTTCCGTCCCGGCAACGGTGATGTCCACGGCTGGGAGGGCTCGAACGGATGCTGCCAGCCAACCTGTACGCATGTGTGGGGCTATGAACAGACACTGGCCAGCTTTTTCCCGGATCTGGAACGAATCATGCGCCGCCTCGACTTCATGCATCAGCAGCGCGAGGATGGCGGCGTGAACAACCGAATGGAAGTGCCGTCACCGCCCCGCCCCACCGGAGAGCAACCCTTCGCGGATGGTCACGCCAGCTGCATTCTCAAGGCCTACAGAGAAGCCCGCAATACGACGGACGAGAGCTTCTTCCGGGTCTACTGGCCGCATATCAAGCGCGCAGTCGAGTATCTCATCGGCCGAGACGCCGCAACGAGCGGCGGCAAGCCAGACGGAACGCTGGAAGATGATCAATGGAACACTTATGATCAGCCTCTCCATGGGGTAACCACGTTCATCAGCGGCTACTACCTCGCGGCTCTCCGTGCCGGGGAGGAATGGGCCAAACGCGTAGGCGATACGGAAACCGCCCGGCGCTTTCGTCAGATCTTTGAGCTCGGGCAGCAGAAACTCGTCGACCTCTGTTGGGATGGCGAGTACTTCCGCCAGCATCTCCCGGGCTACGAGAAGTTGCCCGGCGAAGTCGGCCCCGGCTGTATGGCGGACCAGTTGATCGGACAGTGGTGGGCGCATCAGCTCGGCCTCGGCTATCTGCTGCCGGAGGATAAGGTGCGCTCAGCCATCAAATCCGTGTTTCGCTATAACTGGATGACCGATCTGACCGGTTGGCGACACATGCCCCGTGCGTTCGCCGGCGACCGGGACAAAGGTCTGATGATCGTCACGTGGCCAAAAGGGGGTCGGCCGCCCCATGTGATGCTCTATTCCGACGAGGTCTGGACCGGCATCGAGTATCAGGTCGCGGCCCATCTCATCTACGAAGGGATGGTGCAGGAAGGCCTGGCGATCGTCAAGGGCGCACGAGACCGCTACGACGGCGTCCCAAGGCCGCCGCTTATGCGCAATCCATGGAACGAGATCGAATGCGGCGGCCACTACGCCAGGGCGATGTCCTCCTGGTCGCTGATCACCGCAGCGGCTGGATTCGAGTACGACGGACCCGCACACGCGCTTCGATTCCAACCGCGCATCACTCCGAACCGATTCAAGACCTTCTTCTGCGGACCCGCGGGATGGGGCTCCCTATCGCAGGAGATTGCCGGGGGCCAGCAATCCAACGTGATCACCCTGGCGCACGGGTCGTTTAAGGTGGCGCGCCTGACACTCGCTGCGCCGGCGACAGCGAAGACAGCGCTCATACGATTGGACAACGAGCCTATCGCTGCCAGAGTCACCATCGCCGATGGAGCTATGACCCTTACCCTGGCCTCCCCGATCACGCTAAGGGTGGGCCAATCGCTCACCGTCACCATCGGTTAAGCGCTTCGACGCCGGGCTGATCGGAAGGTTCCTATCAGCCCGGACGTTGCCCGATAGCCCCGTTTTTCACTTGCCTGCGTGCGGTCGCCACCTCATGCGACAGGTAGAATGACACTCATGTCTTCCGCTCTACCTGTCGCACACGCCCCGGAACAGTTCGATCACTGGAGTTCCCGCCAAACCCACCAGGCTGTATGGCGCATCGCCTGGCCGTCGGTCCTGACGTTCGGCTTGATGACCACCAATAGTATTCTGGACCGGATCTTTGTCGGTCAGCTCGGACGAGACGCCCTTGCGGCTGTTGGGGTCGGCGGACAGATACTGTTCATCACCGTCTCAGCAGCGATGGCGATTACCGTCGGAACTACTGCCATCGTTGCGCGGTTCACCGGCGCTCAGGATACCGACGATGCGGCCCATGCCACCGGCCAGTCCATCGGCCTTGGCCTGATCATTGGGATTCTATCCACCGTGGTGTTCTACGTCATCATCGACCCGATGATGGCGCTCCTGGGCGTACGGGGCGAGGCTGCCCGGCAGTGTCATGCGTTCCTTACCTATGCCCTGCTGGGTCTGGCGCCGGGCAACGTTGGCGCCGTCATCAGCGCCGCGTTCCGAGGCCTTGGCGACACCCGATCGCCGCTAAAGGTAATGCTCTTCGCCAATCTTATCCACATGTGCGGGGATTGGACCCTGATGCTGGGTCACTGGGGTTGCCCGCGGCTGGGACTGGCCGGCGCGGGCATGGCTGCTTCGTCCTCCATGTTCGCGTCCTTGATCGTCTACCTCGCTCTGGTTCGGCGTTCACCGCTTCGGGAATGCCTCCGTATCGGTTCTCTGATCCCGACTCCGGCATGGTCCTGGCGGATCCTCCGGATCGGCATCCCTGCAGCGATTGCCGCAGTGGTACGGACGACGTCGATGCTCGGCTTTACGAGCGTACTCGCTCGAACCCCCGAAGGGATCAACGCCCTCGCCGCGCTGCCCATCGGCATGACCGCGGAATCGATCGCCTTCATGCCTGGTCTGGGGTTTAGCGTCGCAGCCTCCGCTCTTGTCGGCCAGGCGCTCGGAGCCCGAAGCCCAAACCATGCCTCACGCCTCGGTTGGGCCTCCGCCTATCAGGGTGTGGTCGTGATGTCGTTGATGGGCCTCCTGTTCTATGTGGCGGCGGTCCCATTCGCAGGTCTATTCACCCGTGATCCATCCGTCCTCCGGATCGCCGTCAGTTATCTCCGAATCATGGCGATCTCGGAGCCGATGCTGGCGTTCGGCATGATCCTCACAGGCGCGCTTCAGGGGGCAGGAGACACAATCCGACCCACAGTGGCGACCGCGATCTCCTTCTGGCTTCTCCGGCTCCCGCTGGCCTGGCTTCTGGCGCTGCACCTCGGCTACGGATCGTCGGGCGCGTGGATCGCAATGGCATGCACGACCATCGTAGGAGGTCTCTTCGCGATCGCCCTGTTCCGCGACGGCAAATGGATGGCTCGTGAGGTCTAGCGTGGCCAACGAGCGATCCATACCGTCCGGTAACCTTATGCGGCTCGTGAGCGTCCTATGTATGAATCTCGCGCTGACTCCAGTCTTTCCTGTAACTGCGCAGCGAACCACCGCCCTGCCTTACGCCCACGAGGCGATTGGATATCTCGAACAGGGTGATACGGCGCGGGCGGCGGCGAGAGTGCAGGACGGCCTGAAGGCCGTACCTGCGAGTACGCTCCTTCATAATATGGCCGGTGCGGTCCTGTTGCTCACCGAGGACCTTGCCGGCAGCGAGAAAGCCTTTTCGGAGGCCCTGCATCTGGCTCCGACCGACGCCCTAGCCGAGTATGGTCTGGCGGTCGTAGATCTCGCACGGGGCCGTCTCGATTCGGCGGGCCGAAGCCTGGACGCCCTCAGTCCAGGAGCCGATCCGGGCGTGCGCGAGCTGGCCCGCCAGTACCTCGGACTGCTGATGGGCTCCCCGCCTCCAACCTCCGTCGCTCTGCCGGCCTATCTGGATCCCGGCAGGCTCGGGCTGGAAGCGGCCAGCGCCCTCCAGCGAAAGGATCGGGAAACTGGTCTGGAGCGGGTTCGGAGGATCATGGCCGACCCGACGACCGCAAGGTATTCGGAACCGATCGCCCCTCTCATGACCTACGATGCCCACCGCCCACTGGCGTTCGCCTCGCCCCGACTGCGCGGTATCAAACTACAATCGGCCAGGCGCGATGACCGTAATGTCCTTAGCGGCTCAACGCCTTTACGAGCCGAGGGCATCGACGGGGGTTTCGTATCCTTTCGGGTCGATGGAGAGCTGATCTCCGTGGTTAACGCCCGCCCCTATACGACGGTCTGGGACACCACGCGGATGCCCAACGGGCCGCATGTAGTCGAGACGGTGATCCATGACAGCTCAGGACAGGAGGCCAGCGTCCGACGGCGTGAGGTAATAACACGCAATCCTAACGCGCCGCCTTCACCCGATGATCAAGAGATCCGTCAACGTCTATGGCGTATCCTGGCCTTCCGCCCGAGTAAAGCGTCTACGGCGATGCTGGCGTCGACGATGGAAGCCGATGGCGGCAATGCTGCGGAGGCCTCTCGATGGAGAACGACGGCAGCGGCGATTCGACCGGAGGTGGCGACGGGAACTCTGCGCCCAGGGACGCGACTTTCCGCAGGCGCTCCCCTATGGAGAGGTGACCCGACAAAGCGTGTCGTCGCGCTGACGTTCGATGATGGCCCGAAACCGGGCATCACCGACAAGCTTCTGGCGATTCTGGAGCGCGAAGGGGTCAGGGCGACATTCTTCGTCATCGGTCGCCATGCAGCTGCGAGCCCCGATTTGCTCGTTCGATTGTTGCAGTCAGGGATGGAGGTGGCCAATCACTCCTATAGCCACCCGAACCTGGCGCGGATCGGCAGAGAGGAGGCGCGACAGGAGCTGCTCCGCACGAACGCCTGTGTTGCAGATATCCTGGGCCAGGCGCCTCGATGGTTCCGTCCTCCCGGCGGCAACATATCCGAATCGCTCACGGAGATCGCCCGAGGTCTGGGCCTCCGAGCGTGCATGTGGACGGTGAATGCGGAGGGTATGGAGCTGCTGGGCGCTGATGCTGTGGTGCGGTACGTCCTTGGCAACGCATCTCCCGGCGCGATCATCCTCCTTCATAACGGGAGGCCCTCGACGGTCACCGCCTTGCCGCGAGTGATCCGGGGACTGCGTGAACGAGGCTATCGTTTCGTAACGGTGAGCGAGCTGGCCAACGCCGCTGCTGAATATCGGTAGACGGACATGCTACAATACTAGTCTACATGGGCTCGTATCAGTCGTGACGAGCGCTCGTTCGACGCGGACCGAGCGGCCGATACGGACAAGGCACAACGTGGTATTGGCACATCGTACAGGATAGTACGCTGAGCGCCCCGTATACTGTAAGGGCGACTTGGCTCTGATGCCTCTAGCGATTATGGGGAGGAGAAGAACGATGCTTCGACGGACACGAGCGGCGGTTGTTGTCGGTCTGGGAGCCGCCATGCTAACCTCGGCGTTCGCGGCCCTGGCGGCGCCAGCCGCCGAAAGGGAGCTGCTGGGCGTTCGACTGTGGCGAGACTTCGCTACCGTGCTGCGCAAGCACGGCGAGCCTACCCGGGTCGTCCCGGGAATCGCCCTCCCTCCCGAGATCAGCTCCGGCTCCGTGAACGTGAATGTTCAGATGGGCGCTCCCGGCGGGATGAGCATGGGTATGCCGGGCAGACCCATGATGGGCAGTTCGATGGGGATGATCGGCCCTCCTGGCATGCCGCAGATGGGCGGTATGTCCAGCGCGGGAGGCATGGCGCCGGGGTTGGCGATGGGCGGCGGCCGCTCGATGCCCAGGGCTGGGGGCAGTAAATCCAAGGACGAAGACGATTCGTTTTCGGGCGCTCCCTCTGGAGCGGGCCCTGGCGGACCCATGGGCGGTCCGGCTGGTCTATCGGGCCCTGGCTCCGGTATGAGCGCTCCCCCCGGGTTGGCGATGGGGTCCGGGATGATGGGCAGCCTTTCGATGGGCCCTGGCATGTTAGGGGGTATGAGATCGGACTTATCCGGTGCGCCCTCGGCCATGGGGGGCATCGGATCCTCTGCATCAGCCCGATCCCAGGGCCAGATGGCGCTCCCGAGCGAGGATATCAAGGAGACCTGGGTATACGTTCGAGGTCCGCATACGTTTCAGTTCTTGTTCAATAGGGATGGCCGCGTCGTCAAGATCCAGTCGTTCGGATTGAAGGGCGCCAGCCGCACCTCCCGATCCATTGCGCTCGGCGATCCCCTATCCCGTGTATACGGTAAATACGGCTGGGCGTCGTCGACCATCAAGCAGGGCGCTTCGCTTGTCCTCGATTACTCACAGAAAGCCCATGTGATCTTCGATCTACTCGATCGAGGCGACGGGAAAGGCCTGCGAGTGGTCGGCATCACCATCGCTCCGTCGGAAGGTCTCGATCGATGATCGACGGAGGAGAGACGGAGAGGAGACATTCCATGCTCAGTTTGCGAACGAGCGCCATAACCCTGGTCGCCCTCGGACTGGCCCTTGGGGCAGGGGCGGCGCCCAGGCCTGACAAGGGGCTCCTGGGCGTCAAGATCCTCGACACCTGGCGCGCGGTCCTCGCCCGTTACGGACAGCCGACCCGAGTGGAGGCCGGCCCGCCCACCAGCGGCTCAGCCTCGCCAACCACCTCGATCGGAGGCATGGCATCGTTCCCGGGTCCTGGTGGCGGTCGGGGGGTCATGGGCAGTGCGATGGGGATGATGGGACCGGCTGGGGCTCCCGGCCTTAGGGGTATGGGAGGTATCGGCGGCGGTGCGCCGATGATGCCGAGCATGGGCGGTATGTCCAGCGCAGGCGGCGGTGCGCCGATGATGCCGAGCATGGGCGGTATGTCCAGCGCGGGCGGCGGTGCGCCGATGATGCCGAGCATGGGCGGTATGTCCAGCGCGGGCGGCGGTGCGCCTCGTGGCCCCAGCATGGGAGGCTCGAGTTCCGCAGGGATGATGGGCGGTCTGAGTACACCAGGCCTTCCCCGCGGTCGCGGCTCGATGGGCTCCGGCGGGATGACGTTGCCGGGTCTTGGAGGTATGGGGCCGAGCATGCCGGGCGGCATGGGCGGAGCTCCGATGCCGGGGGGAATGTCCGGCAGCTCCATGCCAGGAATGCCCTCGGGGCCGACGGGCGCAGCGGGCTCGACGTACAGCGGAGCGACGGTCGATCTCGGACCGGACGAGGTCGCATGGGTCTATGAAAAAGGGACCGATACCCGCATCTTTCTATTCAACAACGAAGGGCGCGTTATTCAGATCCAATCCTTTGGCTATAAGGCAGGCGCCCGGACAGCCAACGGTGTCGCGCTCGGCGATCGAGCCGCCCGGATCTACACTGTGTACGGATTTCCCGAGCAGACACTCGTTACACCCACAACCCGCACGTTGGATTACAGCAAGAGCGCGAATGTCGCGTTTCAGCTCGCCGATCGGAGCGATGGTAAGGGGCTGCGTGTGGTCGGCATCACGGTCGCGCTGACCAGGGCGCCCAACCCCGAGAAGCCGGAATAGACCCGCGGGAGGCCGCCATTGGCCTCGAACGCACCGCGATCCACACGAAGGGGTCGGCTCACGCCGGCCCCTTCAGTCATTCCTGATCTAGAATAGTATCCATGGAAGTCGATAAGGAAGGGCTGCGGGAACGGAGCGACATCCTCGACATCGTAGGATCGGTCGTTCAGCTCCAACGACGTGGCCGCAACTATGTCGGTCTCTGTCCGTTCCATCAGGAGAAGACCCCGAGTTTCAACGTCGATCCGGTTACCCAGAGCTTCAAGTGCTTCGGGTGCGGCGTCTGGGGCGATGTATTTGCCTTTGTTCAGCAGCACGAGAATATGAGCTTTATCGAAGCCGCCGAGTACCTCGCGCGACGGGCGGGAGTGGAGTTCGCCCGACCGGGTAGATCGCAGGAGGACCGGGGTCTCGAAGGCGCGATCTATGAGGCCAACGCCGCCGCAGCCACCCACTTCCGCCGGTGTCTTGAACGGGCGGACAGCGCTGGACGTTATCTGGCGCACCGAGGCCTGACCGCGGAAACGATCGAACGCTTTCAGATCGGCTTCGCACCGGATGGGTGGGATGCGCTGGTCGGATACCTTCGCTCTCGAAAGGTCGATCCCGCCGTAGCGATGGCCGCGGGTCTTCTACAAACCGCTCGAGGCGGCAATCTCATCGATGTATTCCGCAATCGGATCATCTTCCCTATCCATGACGATCAAATGCGGATCGTCGGCTTCGGCGGCCGAGGTGTCGGCGATGATCCGCCCAAGTATCTGAACACGGGCGAAACGCCGGTGTTCAAAAAGAGCCGGCTGCTGTACGGATTGCCGTTCGCACGGAGAAGGATCGCCGAGGCTGGCCGCACCCTCTTGATGGAAGGATATATGGATGTAATAGCTGCGCACCAGGGCGGATTGGAGAACGCAGTGGCCAGTCTCGGAACTGCGTTTACCCCCGAGCATGCGAAGCGAATCGCCAGGCTGTCGCCACGTGTATCGATCGTCTATGACGCCGACAGCGCCGGCATCAAAGCCGCCCTTAAGGCCGCAGTCGAACTGGAACATAGCGGCCTCGCCGTCCAGATCGTCCAACTTCCGCCCAATGAGGATCCCGACTCCCTCCTCCGATCGGGGCAGCCCGACCGACTCCGGCTCGCCATCGATCACGGAATAACTCGAGTTGCGATGGAGCTCGACCTCGCCGTCGAAGGCCAGGGACCGGACAGAGAAGCGCATCGCGGCGATGTGTTGGCGAAGGTCATACAGATTCTGGCCACCGTGCCGACCCGCACCGAGAGGGAGCTCTATATCGAACGGATATGGCAGATCCACCCGCTCAGTGTGCAGAGTCCGGCGCTGGCCAAGGAGCAACTCCACCGGGATGCCGAGGATGTTGCGGGTCGGCGCCCTGCCCGATCCATCACGCCTCGCCGCCCCTACCTGCGCTCGTTCCATCCAGCGCCGCCTCCGCACACAACAGACGAACAACCTCCCTATCCACCGGACCCATCGATCACCGACCGTCGCGGCTCCATCCCACGACGCCCGGCCCGCGCGGATGTGATGCTCTTTCTGCGCGCCCTTACGTCCGATGCGCTCCGCTCCATTGCCCTCCGCCTGCTGGCCACCGATGATTACGATCTGGAGCTTGACCGGGCGATCGTCGCCTTTGCGCGCGAAGAGGCCTCCCAGCTGGGCCAGACGGAGGAGGAGTTCGTCCACGCAATCCGATGCTGCCTGCCTGAGGATCTCGCCGAGAAAGCCATCGGGCGACTGCAGGATATTTCAACCTCCGTCGCGAATGAGCCAATCGATGAGGATGTGCTGACCCAGGCCGCAGGACCCATCAAAGAACGGCGAGCGAAGCAGGTCCAGAACGAACTCGCCAGGTTGCTGCAGTCGAAAGTCGAACTAACTGATGATGACCGTGACCGAGTGCATGAGCTGCACGAGCTGCTGCGGCGTCTGAAAGGCCCGACAGCTCGCCCGTAACCTGGCAGGAGACGCCGGATGCAAACACCATGGCAACCGATAATCTGACAACCTCACCGGAGTTTCAGGAGCTCCTACAGCGCGCATCGGCGCACGGATATCTAACCTACGATGACATCAACGATGTCCTGCCTCCCGGATGCCTGCCGGTGGACTTCGTAGATGACGTCTTGCAGCAACTGGCGGACGCGGGTATCGATGTCGTCAGTCGCGACCGTGAGCACGAAACAACGGAACCTGTTGCCCCCCCCCATGTTGGCCGCGGGCCATCCGCCGACGATGATCTGGCGGCTATCGAGAGCCTTGTCGTCGACGACTCAGTCCGTATGTGGCTGCGTGAAGTCGGCCGCGTGCCGCTCCTTACGCTGGACCAGGAGCTGGAACTGGCCCGACGGATCGAAAACGGCGACGAAGCCGCAAAGCACGAACTGACACAGGCGAACCTGCGATTGGTGATATCCATCGCCAAACGCTATACCGGCCGCGGTATGAGCTTCCCCGACCTCATTCAGGAAGGGAACATCGGTTTGATGCGCGCGGTGGCCAAGTTCGACTTCCGCAAGGGCTTCAAGTTCAGCACCTATGCGACGTGGTGGATACGCCAATCCATCACTCGAGCGATCGCAGATCAGGGCAGGACGATCCGCATTCCGGTCCATATGGTCGAGACGATCAACCGCTTCTTCCGCGCCAGCAGCCGGCTCCTTCAGCAGCTCCAACGGGAGGCCACCGTCGAGGAGCTGGCCCGCGAGCTGGAGATGCCCGTTGAGCGGGTCGAGGATATTCGCAGAATCGCACCGGAGACGCTCTCACTCGAAAGCCCTATCGGCGAGGAAGAGGATAGCCCGCTCGGCGATTTCGTCGAGGATCATCAGACGGTCACACCCACCGAGGCCGCGTCGTATCTGATCATGCGCGAGAAGATCGACGAAGTCCTGGACCATCTGTCGCCCAGAGAGCGAGATGTTCTGATCATGCGGTTTGGCCTCGATGGTGGTTGTTCCCGAACGCTCGATGAAGTCGGCCGCCATTTCCGTGTGACGCGGGAGCGGATTCGCCAGATCGAAGCTAAGGCCCTGCGAAAGCTGCGGAATCCGCAGCAAAGCGGCAACCTGCGCGACTATCTCGCATAACGAACAGACCATCTACGTGCTACGATTTATGGTTCCAATGCAGCCTGCTTTGATCACCGCCCGTCGGGCGGCAAGGAAAGGACGGGTCATCCATGATGCGTAATGTACGTTCGACCGCGATCCAGAGGTCCATACTGGTCATGGTCGCGGTAGCCCTGGCCGCGACTGCAGCTTATAGCGTATCGCAGCAGGGCTCTAAGCAATCCTCGGATACGATCGCCAGGGAATACCGCGCCAGCGGTCCGACCCTATCGCTCAGGCTCTCCCAACCCGAGAGCGGCGTTATCACGGGAGCGACCGTGCAGCGCAATCCTTCGACAGGACGGATCGCACGGGTACGCGGCGAGACGCCCGTCCCCGGCGCGAGAACGCCTCGTGAGGCTGCCGATCGTTATCTCAGGACGTATGCCAGAGTCCTCGGCATCGCGCCGAATCTGCGTGATGTGCAGGCTTTCTTCCATAATACGAGCCTGACGGGAGACCATCTCCGATACCAGCAGGTCGTCAACGGCCTTCCTGTGATCGGAGCAACGATATCCGTCCATGTCAATAAGCGCCTTGCGGTAGTCCGGGTCAACAACGGGACCGTATCGATCAAAGCCAAGGCCCCCGCCGCACGCTTCGACAACCGCAACGGCGCGATCGGAGCTGCGCTCGCAGCCCTGAATGTCCCGGGCGCCCCGATGGCCGCGCCGACGGCCTCGCCCGCGATCTATAACGATTCCAGCAGACCGGTACCTGTGTGGCTGGTCCATATCGAAACGCGTGAGCCGGCGGGCTCCTGGGAGATTCTGGTCCGCGAATCGGACCTCAAGGTCCTTCGAATCGTCAACCGCGCCCGCTTCGTCGACGGCGACGGCATGGTCTTTGTGCCTAATCCGGTGACGACTTCCGGCCAGGCGAATCTGACCGACGACAACGACGCCGACTCCCCGGCGCTGAACAATGAGCGGGTTGCCGTAAAGCTCAAGGATCTCGACGGATCGGGTTTCCTGCAGGGCCCCTTCTGTTCCACAGCTCCGACGGATATGCAGCCGCGAGCCAACGAACCGTCGCTGACCTATAACTACCTCCGCTCCGATGATCGGTTCGAGGAGGTGATGTGTTACTACCATATCGACACGAGCCAGCGATATATCCAGAGTCTGGGCTTCACCAATGTCAATAATCGCGTTCAAGGTATGAACGCCAACGGCTCGACGGCCGATAACGCATGGTATTCGCCCGGCACCGGCAATATTCTGACGGGCAGCGGCGGAGTCGACGATGCCGAAGACGCCCATGTCATCCTCCACGAATATGGCCACTCGATTCAGGACAATCAGGTGCCCGGTTGGGGCGCTGCACACGAAGGCGGATCCATGGGAGAAGGCTTTGGTGATTACTGGGGCGTAACGTCCTTCACCGGCATTGGTCCCAACTCCCCGGCGTGGGATGTCTACGTGGCCACATGGGACGCCGTATCCTATAATCCCGGCGACCCGGCCTATCTACGGCGTCTGGACAGCCCGAAGCATTATCCCGAAGACATGACCGGCGAAGTCCACGCCGATGGGGAGATCTGGAGCGCTTGCCTCTGGCAGATCCGTGACATCGTCGGAGCAACACGCGCCGATACGATGATTCTCGAATCCCATTTCTACCTCTCCCCGGACGCAGGATTCGTCGATGGCGCCACCGCGATCCTGGACGCGAACGAAGCTCTTTACAGCGGCGCGGATCAGGATGCGATCCTGCAGGTCTTCGTAGACCGCGGCATCCTCGTCGACCAGCGCATCACCAAACTAAGCGCGGCTTATCTACCCTGCTCAGCCGGCCAGAGCGTGATGCTCAGCGCCGTCCTGACCCGCGTCTACAACGGATCGCCGGTGGAGGGCAAGGATATCACCTTCTCGGTCGCGGGCACCGTCATCGGCATCGCGACAACCGATGCCAACGGCCTCGCCGAACAGGCCTACACGATACCGTTGGCCACTCCGCCCGGAGATATCCCTTATGAGGCCGTGTTTGATGGCGACGCCGATGCGAACGCGTCATCCGCCAACGCCGCGCTCTATGTGATTAAGCTCTCTTCCATCGCGGGCAGCGTTACCGATAGCGGCGC